>JANOKL010000321.1:0-1111 GCA_031419215.1 Luteolibacter sp.
CGAGCGCCGCGAGTGGCGAGGAGGCAGAGAGCACGATATGATGGGGCGAGGCCTCCGGTCGGGACCTCACAGGAAGATTGAGCGCACCCGGCAAGGCCTCACGATCCACCCCTTCAACAGCCTCGACGAGCAGGCTGGAAGTCACCAGACGGACATTGCCCGGAGTCTTCTCCTCATCGGCTGGATAAAGCACTGGCAGCACAGACCCCTCGGAGGCCAACTCCGCGATCCGCGCGGCATAGGTTTCGTGAGTCGCTGCCGGCACCAGCTCGCGACGATGATCCATTCCCTCCGCATCGCGGATCACGACCTCATCCAGCGCGAGTTTGAATTCCTTTTCCCGCCCACCATCTGAAAGCGACCAGTTCCGTTTCAGCGCATCCGCGTCGTCTGTTAGGGCAGCAAGGCCCTGCAAAGCTTCCGAAGGCGAATTCGTGGGTGAGGACGACTCACGGCGCGCTGCTGGCTCATTCGGATTGAAGGTCGCAGCGCCCTCCCGTTGAAACAGATAAAGGCCGATGGCAAGCGTCGCCAGAATCAGCGTCGCGAGTGCAAGCTGTCGCACTTGGTATGAGCGGAAATTTTTCATGGATCGGGAAAGGACAGCAGAATCCCTACCCAATCCGCGAAAAGCAGCGATGAAATCCGGGTGGCGATAAAATCACTGTGGAATCAGGCCCCCTTTTTGTGTGAACCGTTCACCAGAGTCCGAATTTTCCGTAGGCCATGATGTAAAGGCCCATCAGGAAATTGGCAGTGGCGTGCATGACGACGCAGGCGCCCAGACTTTTTGAATTCACGCAGAGCAGGTAGGCCAGAGAACCATAGATCAGTGCCGCAGGACGGTCGGGAGGCAGGTGGGCCGCGACCACAAGGCCGGTTACAATCAGATAAGAACGCCACGCGAATTTGCCGAAGGGCTGCTTCCACCAGTCCCCTTCCCAATCGAGGACGAAGCGCATCAGAAAGCCGCGCCAGAAGATTTCCTCCACCAGCGCCACCACCACCGCCGCGCGGAAGAAGCGCAGGATCACCGAACTCCACCACACCGCAGGCGACTCGAAAATGCCGGGGTCAAAGCCGTCCGTTCTCGCCGCCACGCCGAGGAAGC
>JANOKL010000322.1:0-1204 GCA_031419215.1 Luteolibacter sp.
GCTGCTTGCCATCGCTGACGAACTGCGAGACCGAGAGGTTTCCATCGACGGTTTCCAGATCAAAGCCCGAGCGCTCGGAGTCGAAGAGCTTGTCCAGATTCGGAATGACTCCCTGGCCGCGGGCTTGGATTTCCACGACGATCTTGCCGTCCTTCCACTCGCGTTCATCCATGGTCAGGTCGATCTGAAGGTCGGCGCAGGGGCGGTTGGCGACATCGCTGTCCTTGGCGTCGAGTGGCTCGACCTGGGACATCACGGGCAGCACGACCTGTCCGGGCTGATCCATGAAATCCATGTCCAACTGGAACGAGGGGATGCGGTCCACGGCGGCGTTTTTCGCACGCAGCACCACGTAGGCGAGCGGGGTCTCGACCCAGCCTTCACGTGGCAGGTCGATGGTTTTAACTGCCGCGTCGTGGTAGGTGATCGAGACGACCTCGAAGGTCTCGTCGAGGGCGGCGTGGAGGTTTCTGGTGAAGTCATCGCGCAGGCTTTTTCCGCCGCCGCCACCGCCGCCCATCATCTGCTGCTGCTGGGCGGACTGGTTCTGGAGATACTTGCTGAAGCCACCGCTCTCGCGCAGCAACTGGCGGGTGGTTTCCAGTGTGAGGAAGGTGCCGAAGACCTGGCGGTGGCCGACCTGGCTGGTGCCGTCGATCTTGATCCGGAGTTGGATCTCGTTGAGGAGTTCCTTGTAGTAGTCGAGCGACTTGGTCGCCGAGGCGGCAGCCGGATTATCGACTCCGACGATGGCGAGGCCGGAGCCGAGGAAGAGCTGGCGGATGTTGGCGGGGACGCGCGGAAAGAGATCACCGAGCATCTTCGCGAAGAGTTCCACATGTTTCACTCCAGCATCTCCGGGCAGGGCACGCATGGAATCGCCGATGGACTTCAGGCCTGGATCAACGCGGGCGGTGTTGCTGGTGAGCTGGGCGAGGTCGCTGGCCCCGAGCATCACGAGGAACCACGATTGATAAGGCTCGATCGTCCACTGGCCGTGCGGCAGCGAGGGGATCTTGGCGGCGTAAATGTCGGTGGCCTTCTTGAAGCTGGCAAAGGCTTCGTCGCGCAGGCTGACGTAGTCGGTGAGCTTCACCTGACGTTCCAATTCATACTGCGAGGCATCGTAGAACAACTGGCCACGGGTGATGAAGGCGGCCCAGTCGCCATCCTCGGCGACGATGCCGCGCTTGGCGAGTTCCAG
>JANOKL010000323.1:0-7391 GCA_031419215.1 Luteolibacter sp.
CGCGAAGGTGATCGCCTGCGAGGCTTGGTCAACGGTCAGCGTTTGTGCCACGCTAGTCGCAGCCGTGTAATTGGTATCGCCAGCTTGGGAAGCGGTGATCGTGGTGGAGCCCGCGCCTACGATCGTCACCGTGGAGCCGGAGATGGTCGCGACCTCGGAGTTTGAACTCATGTAACCCACGGCCAGGCTGGACGATGCAGTGGCGGTCAACGCGAAGGAAGCGTCTCCATAAGCTTTTGCGGGCAGGGCCGCGAAGGTGATCGCCTGCGAGGCTTGGTCAACGGTCAGCGTTTGTGCCACGCTAGTCGCAGCCGTGTAATTGGTATCGCCAGCTTGGGAAGCGGTGATCGTCGCGGAACCGACACCGACAATGGTCACCGTGGAACCGGAGATGGTCGCCACCTCCGGGTTCGAACTATTGTAGCTGACGGCGAGGCCAGATGAAGTCGTTGCCGTCAATGCAAAGGGCGAGTCTCCATAGGTCCTGACGGGCAGTGCAGGGAAAGTGATCGTCTGGACGGCTTGGTTGACAACGAGTGTCTGGGCCACGGGCGTGGCTGCGGCATAGCTGCTGTCACCCGGCTGCGAAGCCGTGATCGTCGTGGAGCCGACGCCGACAATTGTCAAAGTAGAGCCGAAGACCGTGGCCACATCCGGGTTCGAACTGGTGTAGTTCACAGCCAGGCCGGATGAGGCGGTGGCCGTGAGGATCGAGGGTGCGCCACCGTAGTTTCTGGCCGACAAAGAGGCGAAGGTGATCGTCTGGGAGAGAGGAGCAACAATCAGGTAGCCATTGGCATCCAGAATCAGTGGACCAAATCCCGCCGCCGAGATCAGGGCGAGTTGGATGGGGGTGAGTCCGCTGCTGGTGGTGCCAAATCGGAGGGAAGCACCGGGAACAAAGCTGCCTGTAATCGCAAGCGTGCCACCGCTCCAACTGATTGCGCTGCTGTCGGCGAACTGGAGGACGCCGCCCGATCCGAGACTGATGGTGGCGGCAGCGGTGACATCCAGCGCTCCCAAGGCATCAGCATAGGTGGCCGCGTCGAGAGTGGCTGCGGCGATGGAGATCGGAGCGGTATTGGACAGGACGTTGTTCGCGCCGAGTATCAGTTTACCACCCGAGATCGTCGTGGTGCCGTTGTTGCCGACTGTTCCACCGAGTGTCCAGGTGCCGCTGCCGGACTTGGCGAGGTTGCGGAAGGTGAAAGGAAGTCCACCGACGATTTCGCCATTGCTGCTGCCTTGAAGGGAAATGTCGTTGGTGGTGGTGCCGGTGCCGGTGAAGGTGTTGGTGAATTTCAGCAAGCCGGAACCTGATGTCTCAAGGATCTTCGTGGCTCCAGTTCCGTTGAAGAGGAAGTTGATGACGCGGTCGGTGGTCTCGCCAGCACCGGTGTATCTCAAGGTGGCTCCGCCTTGGATGCCGGTATTACCGAAGTCGATGGTGCCGTTGGCCACACTGGTCGGGGCACCCAGGGAGCTGGAGGCCGTGCCACCCACCACACTGTTGAAGGAGGAAACGTTGAGTGTTCCCGCGCCCGCCGTCGTTTGCGGCGTGAGCGAGGTTTTGCCGGAATAGGTGTTGGAGTTCCCGAGCGTCAAAGTGCCCGCGTAGGATTTGACCAACCCACCGCCGCCGCTGATGACGCCGCCGAGGGTCTGATTGGAGGTGCTGAAGATCCTGAGATTCGAGCCACTGGCGAGGGAGATGCTGTTGTTATAAGTCCCATTGCCCAGAGAGCCTGCGGTGTTGTTTCCGATCTGCAGGGTGCCGCCGCTGACGGTGGTGTTGCCGTTGTAGGTATTGGCGGCGGTGAGGATCAGGAGTCCGCTGCCGATTTTGGTGAGGCCGGCGGTGCCGGTGCTGGTGCGGACGATGCCGGAGATGGTGGCACTCGCCGCGCCTGTCGTGCCGCCGGAGACCTGGATGGTGCGGTCGGCGCCGTTGAAGTCGATACGGTTTTGGAAGTTGAGAGAGGATGCTGCTTGGGAAGCGGATGTTTGCAGAACAAGGATGGACGGATTGAAAACAGCGCTGCCCCAGACCGCCTCATTGGCAGCGTTGTTGCCGAGAATGACGCTCATCGCCGTGTTTCCATTGAGGCTGAATCCGCTGGCTCCGCCGATGAGCTGCACCTCACCGATTCCGGATCCCAAAGCACGGATGAAGTTGGTGTTCCAATACGACTCGATCACCCCGCCGTTCATGGTGAGGTTGCCAGTGCCGAGGTTGTTGCTCGAAATCATGGTGACTCCGGCGTTGAGCGTGGTGGTGCCGCTGTAGGTGTGGACCGGGACCGAAGCCGTGCCGAGTTGCAGGCGACCCGTGCCGTTCATGGTGATGCCGCCAGATCCGCTGATGATGCTGGTCGCAGTGCTCAAGCTGAACGGGCCGGAGCCGCCCAAGGTGATCGTGTGGCCACCGTTGTTCAACCCGGCCGTTACGCCAAGATCGCTGGAAGTGTTGTTCGTCCAGGTTTGCGGGGCGCCCAGCGTGACAGGGCTGATGATGGAGGCGATGCCCGAGCCGGAGTTCTTGGCAATGCCTCCGTTGAGGGTGAGCGCTTGCCCCGCCGTGCCGAGGGTGTAGGTGCCGGTAAAGGCGTTGAAGGTTATCGCGTTGACGCTCGTCGGGCTGGCGAGGGTGACAGCTCCGCCGGCGGTGTTGGGGCCGCCTAAGATCGCGCTGGCACCCGATGCCCAGGTCTGGTTGGAAGCGCCATCCCACCATTGGTTGGCTCCGAGCCATGCGCCCGCGCCGTTGGTTTGTCCGGTGGTGGTTCCGTTGGCATCCCATGTCAGGGAAACCAGGATCTGCACCGTGGCGGAAACCGTGGAGGTCCTGCTGGCGGAATCGGTGACCTTGAGCTGAATCGTGTTAGAGCCCGGAACCATTCCCCAGGTGCCTGTTAGAGCGGCGAAGGGAATGGAGGCCGGAGTGGCACCGGTGGCATCGCCGAAGACATTGTCGTTGTTGAGATCCCACTCGTAGGTGGTGAGGGTTTCACCGTAAGAGGCTAGGGAAGCGCTGCCATTCAGAGCGAGGGACTGGCCGATCAGCACCGTGTAGGGAGAGCCGGTCACCACAGCCAGCGGGTTGGCACGACCCACTGTTAGAGTCTGCGGGACGGACGACGCGGCAGCGTAGTTGGTGTTGCCTGCTTGAGAGGCGGTGATCGTGGTCGTTCCCGCGCCAACGACCGTGACGGTGCTGCCGGAAACGGTGGCGACTGCGGGATTCGAGCTGGCGTAGGAAACTGTTAGGCCCGAGCTGGCCGTGGCAGTGAGCGAAAACGGAGCAGCGTCGTCCAAGATCGCCGCGAGCGTTCCGAAGCTGATGGTCTGCGGGGCTTGGTTCACGACCAGCGCCTGGATCACCGGCGGCGCGGCCTCGAAGGTGCCGTTTCCTGACTGGGTCGCGGTGATGTTGGTGGAGCCAGCCGCTACGATGGTCACCGTAGAGCCGGAAACCGTGGCAACTGCGGGATTCGAGCTCATGTAGGAGACTGGCAGGCCGGAAGAAGCAGAGGCCGTTAGAGCGAAGGGTGAGTCTCCGAAAGTCCGGGCGGGCAAGGCCGCGAAGGTGATGGTCTGTGGCGTGAGTGCGCCTGCCGGGGCGATGTTGAGCACGTAGGTTCTGGTGGTCACTCCATCCTGCGCGGTGACCACCACGTTCACCACGGTTGTGCCGGCACCGATGGCGATGGCTGCGCTGGCAGTGCCGGAAGCGACGGAGGAACCATTCACTTTCACGGTGGCATTGGCCTGGGCCACGGTCGGGGTGACGGTGACGGAGCTGGTTCCATTTGGAACGGTCACCGAGTAGGACAACGTGGCGGCGTCAAACGCTGGCGAGGAGGTGCCTACGCTGGTGACAAGAGCGGCGAGGTTTGCGTTGTTCGAGGAAACCACCTGTCGGATGCCGTAGCTGGTTCCCGCACTGTTCTGAGCCACGCACCGGAAATGGTATCCAGCGGGCGCGAAGCCCGAGAGAGCCGCGTTCACGTTGACGCTGGTCGTCCCGCTGCCGATGGCCTGCGAGGTGGTGGAACTGCCGTACGCAGCGGTCGGGCCGTATTCGAACCATGCATTCGTCGCAAGGCCATTCGGGATGACCCGCCCGTTGAGCGTCACACTGCTTGCGAGAAGATTCGTAGCCGCATCCGTGAAAGCCTCGGGCATGGACTGGTTGTTCAGGGTCACCGTGTGAGTGCTGGTGCCGAGATTCCCGCCGCTGACGTTGAAGAGCTGGAGCACGATGGTTTCCGACGGTTCCGCGAGAATGTCCGGATGGATCACAATCGGGATGTTCTGGCTCGTGGTGCCTGGCGGGAAATTCAGGACCCCATTGGCAAGCGTGTAGTCGTAGCCGTCGCCTGTTGCCGTGCCAGCACTCAGGCGGTAGCCGACCGAGATGGCTCCGGCCGGAGTTCCGGTGACATTGACCGCCACGTTGTGAGTGCCGACGGCTTCGGTGGTGGAACTGGTGGATGCAGCAAAGGCAGCGGATCCACTGCTGAAGGCATCATTGTCGCCCAACAACATCGTCGACGAAGGCGTGCGCAGCCCGTAGGTGCCGGACGCTGGCGTGATGTTCATGACGATGGTTTCCACCCCCTCCTGGATGGTGTCGTTCACTGGCACGATGGTGATGTAGGCGCTGGTCGCGTTCGCCAAAATGGTGACGCTGCCGGTGGTGCCGGTGTAATCGACACCTTCTGTCGCCGTGCCCGACATCGTATAATTAACGACGAGATCGCTGGCAGTGGCCACATCGCGGGAGATGATGAAGCGCAGGCTGGCCGAGGTTTCGGATCCGTCCGTGGTCAGGGAGGTCACCGTGTTCGCGGCGGAAACGTCGATGGTCGGCTGGTCGCCATCGACGATGAATCCCGTGGCGCTGGAGTCCTGGCTGGTCATCAGGGTGTAGCCCGTGCCTGGCAGCAACGTGAGCGTAACAGACTCGGCGTCCTCGAAAGCAGTATCGGCCAGGGCTGACACATTAATGGTTTTCAAGGTGTCGGCGGCGGCGAAAGAGATCGTTCCTGAGAGCGTCGTGTAGTCCACCCCATTGGTGGCGGTCCCGCTCATGGCGTAGTTCACCGTGATGGCAGAGCCGCTGACGGGGCGGATGATCTGGTAGGTAACGGCGGTGACGGAACCGCTCGCAGGCTCGATGACCCCGCTTTGCGAGAGCCTGACATACATCTGCGAGTCATCATTGTCGGTGATGCTCATCGTCGCCGTGCCGGTGCCACCGATCGTGTAAGTGGTGGTACTCCGGAGCTGGAGGATGATGTTCTGGGTGCCTTCATCGACCAAGTCGTCAAGGGGATAGATCTCCACCGTCGTCGAGGAGGCGCCGGCGGGAATGACCGAGCGGCCTTCCAGACGGCGGTAGTCCGCCCCATGCACGGCACGGCCGTAAATGGCATAGTCCACAGTGAGCGGCAGATAGGGATCACCGCCTGTTCTCGAAATGGTAAACACCCCGTGATCACCGGGCGTTTCCGTCAGCGTCGCATCGGTCGCGGCGATGGACACGACGGGCAGGTCGTTGTCGTGGATCGTAATGGATTGGGCGTTAAAGAGGGTGTCGCGGGCGTAGGCGGCATTCGTGGTGATGGTGACGGTCGCGGTCTCGGTGCTTTCCTGCGCCGTGTCGTCCAAAGGGGTGAGGGTGACCGTGGCGCTCGGGCTGCCGGATGGGATGACCACCGATGCAGGGATCGTGTAATCGGTGCCGTTCGTGGCGGTTCCAGAAAGAGTCAGGTTGACGGTCAGGTTCGCGGAGGTGGAGCCATTGCGCTCAACCAGGAGCGTGCCGGTATCCCCACCAATCTCTGAGGCCACGTTGTCGAGATGGGTGAGCTTGACCACCGGAAGACCTGAGTTTTCATCATCGACGATTTCGACGGAGGCGACTGCAGGACCGGCGAGGATGTAGCCGCCGCTGGTGTTGGCGAAATTCAGCGCGGCGTATTCGGTGCCCTCGGCGGTGCTGTCGTTGACGGGAGTAACTGTGATATCAAGGAAGGAAGCACCTGCCGGGATGATGTATTCCGACGTACCATTGCCACCGCCAGCCGTCGAGGCGGTGGGGGCCGGCGAGAGGGAGTAGTCGGTGTTGCGGGTGGCGGAGCCGGTGTTGGTGTTGAAAATTTGAACGGACAGGGCGCTCGCAGTGCTGCCGGTGCGTTCCAATCTGACCGTTCCGGTTCCAGGCGAGCTGCCCTCGTTGGCGATCGGATCGGTGAGGTTGATGGTGATCGTTGGTAGCGATGCGCTGGTGAAGTTTTTCCCGGTCGAGCTGGGGCCCGCGGTCAAAGGATTGCTGAAGCCCGAAGGGGTGAAGACATTCGGATAGAGATTGGGGCTGATGGTGAAGCTGCCGGCGGCGAGGCCGGTGAGCGTGTAGTTTCCGTCGCTGTCCGTCCAAGTACCCCTGAAGGTGGCGCTGTTGGTGTGGCTCGTGCCGTTGGACGGAACATGGCTCGCCACATAGACGCCTTCGAGCGGCAGCGAATCAGGGCCGGTGATGTTTCCGCTCACGGTGAACGTGGTGGGGGTTCCGACGGTGACCAAGATTGAACGGGTGGTCCGCTTCCCCTTCATGTCACTGGCGGTGCAGAGCACCTGATAGTGTCCGGCGGCGCTCCACGACTTCGTCTGCGAGGCGCTGTTATTGGTCGAGTAGGTGCCGTCGTTGAAGACCCAGGCGTAGGCGAGCGGATCGCCGTTCGGATCAGACGCGGTAGCCGTGAACGTGACGTTGGCATTGGTGGCCACGCTGGTGCCGCTGGCGCTGATCGAAAGGGTCGGCGCGAGGTTCCCCGGGGCGTCACCGGTGTGGACATAGACGTCCATCGACGGCGGTGAGGTGGCGTTCTTCGCGATTGGGGTGATGTGGATGTTGGTATCGGTGTCGCTGAAAGTTCGGCCGATCCACAGGGCCGAGTCGTTGCGGGTATCGGTGATGCCGTTGCCAAAGGAACCGGAGGTCATGTCCAGGAGATGCGCGCCCCCGTTGCTGCCGTTGCCCGGGTTGCCGCCGCTGCCGCCGATGCCGCCTTGCCCCCAGCGATCCCAGGTCAACATTAGGCCGTTCATGAAGCCGGTGTTGGTGGTGTGGAGCTGACGGAACTCGGCCCAATAGTCCCTTTCCGTGTCCTTCTTGATCCGGAGTGCGTAGCGACGGGCGGGATCCTGGATGGTGGAGTCGAACTGATGGATGCGGTAAACGCCGGGGCTGTTCACCGTCCAATGGGTTTCGGTGGGCAACCAGCTGATGGCATTCTTGAACGACGCGGTGAACTGTCCCATGCTGCCGCTATTTCCCAGCAAGTCGAAGGTGTTGCCATATTCCCCGTTGCTTCCGGGTCCGATCG
>JANOKL010000324.1:0-3112 GCA_031419215.1 Luteolibacter sp.
TTTTCAGCGGAGTTGTAATGGCGGAAGGCGAAGGGGTTGTCGCTCGACGTGCCTTCGTAGCGGATCACCGGGATCTCAGGGAAATGGCTCATGGTGGTGGGCTTGTGTGGTTGCGGAAATGGATCGCGGCGGAGCGTTGACCCGGATGAGATGTAGGGGATGCCACGGCGCTTGCAATCCTTCCGAATCGTATGACAGTAATACGCCATGGATCGACCTTCGATGGCCCAGGTGGCGGAACGTGCCGGGGTTTCCAAGAACACCGTCAGCCTGGCGCTGCGTGGCAGCCCGCGCATCCCGGCGGAGACGCGCGAGCGGGTGGAGGCGGCGGCAAAGGCGCTCGGTTATCAGCGCAATGCAGCGGTGGGTGTGCTGATGGCGGAACTGCGACGCAGCGGTTCGGCGCGATTCGAGGCCACGCTTGCCCTGCTGAATGCGAACGAGGACCCCGAGGCCTTCCGGAAACACCCGACCGTCCCTGTTTACGTCGCCGGTGCGAGAAAGCGGGCGGCTGAACTCGGCTACGGACTCGATGAGTTCTGGCTGCACGATCCAGACATCAGCGGAAAACGGCTGGCCTCGATCCTCCGGGCGCGCGGCATCCGAGGTGTCCTCGTCGTGGGGCTGCTGCAAACCAATCGCCTGCCCGAGCGGATGCGGGCGCTGTGGGAGGAATTTCCCGCCGTGGTGACCGGGGTGCGGACCCGTTCGCCTGAGCTTTCGTTCGCGGGCTCCGATCAATACAGCCTCGCGCTGAAAGCCTACGAGCAAGCCTGGCTGCTGGGCTACCGACGACCGGCACTGGTGCTGGACCCGGTGATCGACTCACTGATCGATGGGCGTTTCACCGCTGGCTATCTCATCGGCCAGCAGCAATGGCGCGGCGGCGAGGACCCGATCCCGCCGTTTACGCGGATCGCCGAGGCGCGGAAGGACCCGGCCTGCTTTCATCAATGGCTTAGTGAAACCAAGCCGGACGTCCTGTTCACGCTGTATCACGAGGTCGAGCGCTGGCTTTCCGCCGCGAATCTGAGCGCGCCGAAGGACATCGGGCTGATCCAGTATGAGTGGCGATCGCAACGCCCGCACTGGGCCGGCATGGACCAGCGCAATGATCTCGTCGGCGAGGCGGCGGTGGACCTGCTGGTTTCGATGATCCACCACCGCCAGCAAGGCGTGCCGGAGCGCGCGATCGCCACCCAGGTGACGAGCCAGTGGGTGATGGGGAAAACGGTCCGGGCGATGAGGAAGCGGCGCTGATTTCCGGGCATCGCTTGCGGCGGCGGGGAACACGGGCTAAAGAGGCGCGTGTCTTTCCAACTGGTCAGCGACTACTCCCCGCAGGGCGATCAGGCCCAGGCGATCGCGAAGCTCGTGAAGTCGATCCGTGCCGGCAACCGCCACCAGACGCTGCTCGGCGTCACGGGTTCCGGGAAGACCTTCACGATGGCGAACGTGATCCAGCAGATGGACCGGCCGACGCTGATCATGAGCCACAACAAGACCCTGGCGGCGCAGCTTTACTCCGAGTTCAAGAACTTCTTCCCGAACAACGCCGTCGAGTACTTCGTCAGCTACTTCGACTACTACCAACCCGAGGCCTACATCCCGAGGACCGACACCTACATCGAAAAGGATTCGTCGATCAACGACGAGATCGAACGCTTGCGCCTGTCCTCGATGGGCTCGCTGCTGACCCGGCGCGACACCATCGTGGTGGCCTCGGTTTCCTGCATCTATGGACTCGGTTCGCCGGATGACTACAAGGACATGATGGTGCCGGTGTGGGTCGGCCAGGAGCTGCGTCGCGACGAGTTCCTCCAGCAGCTCGTCGGCATGCTGTTCGAGCGAAATGACATCGCCTTCGGTCGAGGGAAATTCCGCGTGCGCGGCGACGTGGTCGAGGTCCATCCGGCCTACCTCGATGAAACGGCGGTGCGCGTGGAGTTCTTCGGCGACGAGATCGACCGCATCACCACGATCAATACTCTAACAGGTTCGACGATCGATCGCGTGAACCAATACACCTTTTTCCCGGCCAAGCAGTTCGTCACGCCGGGCGACAAGCTCAAGCGTGCCGTCGTGGAGATCCGCAAGGAACTCGACGCGCGGATCGATCAGTTCGAGAAGGAGGGCAAGCTGATCGAGGCGCAGCGCCTGCGGATGCGCACCGAGTATGACCTCGAGATGATGCAGGAAATGGGTTTCTGCCAGGGCATCGAGAACTACTCGCGGCACATGACCGGCCGCGAGCCCGGTGCTCGGCCTTACACGCTGCTGGATTTCTTTCCCCGCGACTTCATCCTGATGGTCGATGAAAGCCACGCCTCAATTCCGCAGATCGGCGGGATGTTCGAGGGCGACAAGAGCCGCAAGACCGTGCTGGTGGATCATGGTTTCCGCCTGCCGAGCGCGATGGACAACCGCCCACTGCGCTTCGATGAGTTCATCGACATGACCGACCAGCGGCTCTACGTCACCGCCACGCCGGGAGCCTTCGAGGTGGTGAACTCGCGACCGGAAAACAAGTCCTTCATCCCGGTGAACGAAAAGGATTCGCGCGGCAACAAGCTGATCGACCTAAAAAAACTGAAGATCGTTCCCAGCGGCAGCCATCAAAGCGTTGGCGACTTCGATCCCGAAAAACGCGGCACGCCGCTGATCATCGAGCAGATCATCCGTCCCACCGGCCTGCTCGACCCCGTCGTCCACATGCGGCCCCTGCGAGGGCAGATCGACGAGACGATCGAACTCTGCCGCCAGCGGGTCGAAATCGGCGAGAGAGTGCTGGTCACCACGCTCACCAAGAAGACCGCCGAGGATCTAACAGAATACCTTTTGGGAACCGGGCTCAAGGTCCGCTACCTCCACTCCGACATCGATGCGGTGGAGCGCGTGGAAATCCTCCGTCAGCTCCGTGCAGCGACCTTCGACATACTCGTCGGCATCAACCTGCTGCGCGAAGGCCTAGACCTCCCGGAGGTTTCGCTCGTCTGCATCCTCGATGCCGACAAGGAGGGCTTCCTTCGAAACGAGACCAGCCTCATTCAAACGGCGGGCCGCGCCGCGCGGCATTTGAACGGCGAGTGTTATCTGTTCTGTGATGTCGTCA
>JANOKL010000325.1:0-5613 GCA_031419215.1 Luteolibacter sp.
CAGGCGAGGGGAATGTGGCCTTCTCCAGCGAGCAGGCCGGAGGTCGGATCAAAGCCGATCCAGCCCGCGCCCGGAAGATAGACTTCGGTCCAGGCATGCAAGTCGGTGAAATCCACTTCAGTGCCCGAGGGACCGTCGAGAGATTTCACATCCGGCTTCAACTGGATCAGATAGCCGGAAACAAAACGCGCCGCGAGGCCGAGGTGGCGCAGGATCTGGACCAGCAGCCAGGCAGAATCACGACATGATCCGGAGGCCAGGGTCAGCGTTTCCTCCGGCGTCTGCACGCCCGGCTCCATGCGGACGGTGTAGGAAATGTTCTGCTGGAGATCGCGGTTGATCGCCACCATCACATCGATCGTGCGGTCCTTCAGGTCGTCGTAGCGTGCGATCCATTTCGCGAGCAGCGGACCGGGCTTCTCGACCTGCACGAAGGGCGCGAGCTCGTGTTTCAGCGAGGGATCGTAGGTGAAGGGAAAGGTCTCGGCGCTGGGTTCGAGAAAGAAGTCGAAGGGATTGTTGACCGCCATTTCGACGACCAGATTGACCTCGATATCGAGGTGGTCGGCCTTTTCCGGGAACACCAAACGCGCCAGATAATTCGCCTGCGGGTCCTGCTGCCAGTTGGTGAAAACCTCCCCGGCATCCACGCTCAAGCTGTAGGCCAAGATCCGGGTCCGGCTGTGCGGGGCGGGCTTCAGGCGGACAATGTGCGGCCCGTGACCGACCTGGCGGTCGTAGCGGTAGCTCGTGCGATGATGAAGGGCGACGTGGATGGACATGCGGGGTGCGGTGCTTTTAGCAAGCCCCATGCCATCGGCTCAAGCATCGCGGCAAGATGATTTCTTAAGATAATGCCGCTCAGTGCCCGCTTTCCTTGGCCAGCATCTCCGCCTCCTCTTGATGCGAATGGATGTGCAGACTGACCTGCACGCCCTCACGATCCGCCGCAGCCCGCAGCACGCTGCGGATGGCGGAGGCGGTGAAGCCATTGCGACCGATCAGCAGCGCCACATCGCTCTGATTCAGGACCAGCTTGAAACGCAGCTTTTTCGGCCCCAGTTCAGTCACCTTGAGCTGGGCTTCGGCGGGAAACTCGATGAACTGCACGGCGACGTATTGGAGAAATCCGCGCAGTTTATCCGTGATCAGTTGCATGGCCCTAACATGCACGCCGCCGCTGCACCTGCAAGACCAAGGTGCCGGAGCTGGGTGCGGAATGCACGCCAGCCCCGGTCCTGGATTTCAGGCGATCAGGATCTCGCGAGGCTTCGCCTCCTCGCGCAGGGGAACGATGACCTTGAGGACGCCATCTTCGAGTGCGGCAGTGATCCGGTTGCCGTCGAGCCGCTCCGCGAGCTTCACGGAAAGGGCATAGCGAACGGCTGGGACATCGGAGCGGCTGGCCTCAAGGGTCAGCAGCCCTTCATGGACCGTGAGCTTCAGCGACTCCTTCCGGACACCCGGAAGAGCAATTTCAAGACGGACGCCGGATTCCTCTTCGCGGGTGGAAACCGCGGGGCGGATGGACTTTCGTATTTCTGGTTTCGAGGCGGTTCCAGTGGCGTTGCAGCAGGTGTTTTCGGCGAGGTTCATTGGATTTCGATGGTCTGGGGTTCGTTGGTGACAGGCTTGATTTTCGGAAGTTCGATCCGGAGCACCCCGAGGTCGAGCTGGGCGGTGAGGGACGAGGCGTCGACTTCAGAGCCAAGTGTCCAGCTTCTCGTTTCCGCCGCGACGAATGGCCGCTCTTCGGTCGGAGTGACCGTCAGCGAGAGCAGCCGATCCTTGAGATCGAGCTTCAGTTCCTCCCTGCGCAGGCCGGGAAGATCGAGGGTGATGCGATAGGCGGACTCAGTCTCTTCGATCCGTTCACGCGGCGGGTAGTCGCGTGAAACGAGAGGGGTTCCGGAAAGCGCGCGCTCGAACAGACGATCGAGGGCAGTGGCGGACGGAAACAATGGATACAGGTTTGGTCGATTCATGGTGATCGACCTTTCGCAGTTCGTGTGCGAGCCTTGTCTTAAAATCAGCAAGCTGCTGAAATCCAGTGGATTGAAGTTATTTCAAGAGGATCTTGTGCATTCAAAATGCCTCAGGATTGGCACATTCTGACGCAGTAACGGACGCGATGATCCGGTCAGACTGTCACCAGACGTCAGCATGGGGAGGGCTCAATGGGTTCCTATTTCGAGCGGCGAAGCATCACCACCTGAAGGAATCCTCCACTGGATCCATCGCTGGAGAGGAAGAAGGAATTGCTGCTCTTCAAGATGATCATCTGGGTCTGATCCTTGGCGAAGATCGGCAGGTAATTGTGCTCTTGGAATTTCCATTCCGTCCCGACCTGATAGGCGAGATCGTAGGAAATCTGCTGATTGTTTACCGGGACAACGAAGGACTCACGGGTCTTGAGTTCCTTGGGGCCACCACCATTGCAACGCAAGGCGATGGTGTTCGGGCTGAGGTTCTGGACTCGGAGCTGGCCCACAGGGAGCTTGCTCGGATCGTCGTCGATCACGTAAGCCACAAAGGTGCCATCTGAGGCAGGAGCCAAAAGCACGGTGGCTCGAGTGCAGCCTGAGGGAAGTACGGCCAAGGCTACAAGATCAGGGGCTTTCTTGCGGCGGGTTTCCAGCTCCAGGGCGATGCCCTGTTTGACAGGTGTGTTCTTGTCGACAGGTGTATCCTGCGGCAGAAGTGGCATCAACTGGTGCTTCAGGTCTTCTTCGGACGGCTCGGCCTTGTTCTTGGCATCGCCGTTGCCGTTCTTGAAGATCTCCATCACGGCCGGGCCGTTGTAGGAAACAGGGTCTGAGTAGCGGAAGGCGAGAGCTTTGATACGACCATTCTTATCGCCCGACTTGAAGGAAAGGCCTCCGATTTCGTCACCCCAGGCGACGAAATCGAGTCTCATCGACACATCGTTGTTCTGTCCGTGCAGAGGTGCGACGAACGTGAACCACGGCAGGACAGCCGCTACAAGAGATCGAAGGAAATTAGATCTCCTGAGGTGAGAGCCAGCGGAACGAAACGATTGTGAATTTACGGCCAAAGGTCTTGTTGGAAGGAGTGAGGGCGGCACCACGGGCACTTGGCTCATTGGTGGGGTCGACGTAGTCGGGCATCCGTTGGACAATGGCTTCGCAGTAGGCCTTGGCGATGGGCCTTCCTTGATCGTCGAGGGCCTCGCCGTAGCTGCGGATACGGAAAGTGTCGGATCGGTTGGTGAGGGACGGTCCGATCACTTGCAGCACATCCGCCTGGGTCAGCCAGCCAGGAATGCCGGTGGAGCGGTAGCCTTGCTCGTTCTTGGCCGTATTGAGCATCGAACGGTCGGCAACGATGCTCGCGACACTTCCGAAATTGTTGTCGGTGGAGGTGGCCGCCCACAGAGGATTGCCGTCCAGGTCAACATCCGACGGCCGATCGCCGCGATCCTCTCCGTCCATATCGGCACGCGGTGCTCCTTCCCTTTCGGAAAGGTTGCACCGATCCGTATTGGCTGCCACGCCTGAAAGGCCTTTCCTGGTTCCATCAAAACTGATGGTGATACCGCTTTCGTCGATGGCGCTCTGAAGCGCCCCACTGCGGGTCAAGGCGGGTTGCCGGGTGATGTCTCCGATCGCACGATTCACGAAGTGCGAGAGGGAAACAAAGGGGCCACGGAGGCGGACCTGCTTGACGATTTCAGTGGCCAGGGCATCGAGCTCACCGTCGGTGAGACGGCGGTATCCGGCAAAGGAATCCTCGGCAGTTCCGGAGACCGGATTGGCGGATGGGCTGAGTTGCTCGAGGCTGCGAGGGAACGCGGCGTTGGTGGAGGTGGCGGTGTCGGCTCTGTGTCTGAAATGCTTGGAGCTGGCGAGAAAGGCCTTCCAGGCATTCTTGTCGGTGCAGTTGACATTGAAGGCTCCGTCGATGACCAACTGGGTGGCGCATCTGACGGGATCCCTCAGATCCGCGGAAGTCTCAGACGAATTCAGGCGAACAAGCGAGGGGTTCTCGGGAATGGATCCTGAGGCGGATGCCGGGAGGGAAGAGAGGAAATAGCTGTCCCAGATGGCGGCATTGAGCAGGTAGGAGATGTCGTAGTAGTTGCGATCGGTGATGTTGGATTCCAATCTTCTTGGGGCACCCAGGAGGACGAAGTCCCTACGAGGCTGTGAGGTGACAGCCCTCTTCACAAAGGGAGTGGCATACGAATTGGCAAAGGCATTGCCCGGTTGATGGCCAATTGACGCAGCAAAGTCGTCACCTGTAAGATCCGCGTGCTGGAACTGGGCGATCGAGGTAAATTGGGTTGGCACGCTGAACAGCATGGTTTTCTGGCTCCCCGTCCAGTTGCGCCCCCAAGGCATTGGGCTCTCGAGATTCTTGGTGAATGCCCTTCCAGTATCGCCTCCCGGAGTAGCATCCGGGAGCTGGGCGAAGCCATTGTTACTCTCCATGAAGTAGGGGGGCGCATTGTAGCTGGCAATAGGTCTGCTGACGCGAGTGGCTTGAAGGTTGAAATCAGTGAAGGTGCGCAACGATGAGGAGCGCTGGCCCATTTCGTAACCGGAAGGCATGACGCTGAGATACTCCATGCCTGGCTGGCTGATTTGGAAACTGAAACACATCAGTGGCACGGGACTTGGCCGGCTATCACAATCCGCAGGGTTGTATCTGCGAGTGTTTGCCCCGAAATAGCCGTTATCGAGGTCAAATCCTTCGATGCGTCGCAATGGCTGAGCACTACCTGAACCTCCGGCCAGGCGCATATCCAAGCCGATGTATGTCGTTTGCCAACTTTCGCGAACATCCAACGAAGGAAGAGGCACAAGCACCCCTTGGGCATTGAGAAATGGCCAAGCCCCTGGGGCGTCCAGTTCGACACATCTCGAGAAATCCGTGGGTAAGGAACTCCCGAATGGAACAAGATCCACGACAATCCGCTGTGTGCCCGTCCCGATTGCACGCAGGGTGTATCCCCCCAGTGTATAGGCTCGTGCTTCTCCCGCAGCAAGTGAAGCTGCCCTGATCCGGAAGATGGCTTGGTTGAAAACAGCAGGTTCAACCGAGTTAATAAAATTGGAGTTGCCGCCAAGATTCCAGATTCGTGAAGGATTGTTTCCAGAAGGGGTCAGGTTGCGGATCTCGAATTCGAGGTCGCTGTTCCATTTCAGAGGAAGCGTGTAGGGGTTCGCGATACCGATGGCGATCTTTCCGCAAGCATTGGCTTTGTGAGCAGGACCGGCGTTGGAAGTTGTCGGCACGAACTTCACTCCCATCAGGATGCGCAGATCGGTGATCAGCGGGGCAATCGAGGCAGAATTGGCCGATGTCGCAGCCGTAACGACTAGCGAACCATTTTCAAGCGTCCTCGAACGATCGAAAAACTCTTTCAGCGCCTCCCACTTGGGCGCGACCATGTTGCTTCCGGAAATCGGAGGGATGATGTTGCTGCCCCTGAGGGGATAATTCGTGATCGCGGGAACTGGATTGGTGGTGGGAAGCGCACCAGAGAGCACCGCCGAGAGATCGACGCGTGTGCCTCCATTCAGCGAGTCAGTGAGCAGTCCTCGGCTGTCAGCCGTGGCGGAGTGAAACACCGACTGAATTGGTGAGGTC
>JANOKL010000326.1:0-4783 GCA_031419215.1 Luteolibacter sp.
GGTTGGTTTCCGCGAAGATCGAGATCGTGAAAATGACGAAAGAGATAAAGGCCGGGATCCAGAACAGGGCGGTGGTCTTGTCTGGAAGGGCGAGATGGCCGTCGTTCCAGAATGGAAGCAGAAGCCAGCCGTGGTCGGCCTGATGCTGGACGATCTTGCCGAGGTTCAGATCGCCGAAAAACATGAGCACCGGCACCACGGAAAGACCGAGACAGATTTCGTAGGAAATCATCTGGGCGGTGGAGCGGACGCCGCCGATGAAGGGGAACTTCGAGTTCGAGGACCAGCCGGCGAGGGTGATGCCGTAAACGGTAAGCGAGGCGATCGAGAAGATGAACAGCGGTCCGACATCGAGATCCGCGATGGCGAGGCTGATCTTCTGCCCGGCGATGGTGATCTCTGATCCGAAAGGGATGACCGCGAGGGTGATCAAGGCCGGAACGACTGTTAGAGCGGGAGCCAGCCAGTAGAAAGCCTTGCGGACATGGGCGGGCGTGAAGTCCTCCTTTAGGAAGAGTTTCACCCCGTCGGCCATCGGCTGGATTAGACCGAAGAAGGAGAAATCCTTCTTTGCTCCGAAGAGTGTCAGCGGTACGCCAACGCGGTTCGGACCAACGCGGTCCTGGATGATCGCAGAGAAGCGTCGCTCGAAGTAAACCGAGATCGGAACGAGGGGCAGCACCACCACGAAGGTGAGGATGATGACCTTCGCGAGGATGATGAGGATATTAAGGAAATCTGGATCCATGGGAAAATCGTTGGAGCTTATCCGTTGATGGTGCCTGCGGCCTTGCGGGCGCGCTCGTTGGTGAGCAGCGGGATCTGGTAGCCGGTTTCGAGGAGTGGCTTGCCGAGGTCGCCGATCTTCGAAAGGGAGAGGCCGCTGAACTCGGGGATCGAGTCGGCCATGGCCTTGAAGACGTCTTCGATCGAGTGGACCTCGTTCTTGTCACCGCTGAGGGCGAGGATGAGGTCGCGGAGGATTTCCCAGTCGTCGTGGGCGTGAGCCGGTGGTTCGACCGCGCGGTTGAGGCGCTGGAGGCGGCCGGAAAGATTGATCATCGAGCCGCGCTTTTCGGTGAAACCGGCACTTGGCAGCACGATGGAAGCGACTTCGGCGGTGGGGTTCGCCAGGGTGGCCATCTGGATGACGTAGGCCTTCGCAAGTTGCTCGGCGGTAAAACCGGCGTCGCTGACGAGGTCCTCGCCGAGGGCGAGCACGGCCTTGATGGCACCGGAATCGAGGCCGTTGCGGATCGCGCCGAGTGTTCCGGCGGGGTCCGGAGTGCCGAGGACGAGCGAAGCTCCGGTGGTGTTCGGGTTGCGATCGGCGGCGACGAGCAACGCATCTGCTTCTCCGTTTCGCGGAACGATCGAGACGTTGGCCGTGCCGAGTTCTGCTGCGAGCGCACGGACTAGGAAAAGCTCCTCGTTGGTCATGCGGCCAGAGGCCACGATGGCGATCTCAGGTGCGTTGAAAGTCTTGAGCTTGGCTGCGGCAGAGGCGATAGCGTCCTTCCAAGAAATCGGCTCGTGGTGGCTGCCAGTCCTGCCGAGCGGCTCGGTCAGACGAGCGTCGGAATCGAGCGCGTGGAAAGTCAGGCGGTGCGAGTCCGGCATCCAGGTCGAGTTCACCTCGTCGTTCTGACGTGGCGTGATGCGGTGGATCTTGCTCTCGCGGGTCCAGACCACGATGTTCGTGCCGGTGCCGCAGTTGACGTCGATGGTCTTGGTTTCCTTGAGGAACCAGACGCGCATCTGGAAGCGGAAGTCGTTGGAGGTCAACGCTCCGACCGGGCAGATGTCGACGGTATTGAGCGAGTAGTTCGAATCCAGCAAGCGGCCCGGATGGACCGTGAGGGTGGTGTGGGTGCCGCGCTGGGTGAAGCCGAGGACCGGATCATCGGCGACCTCGTCCATGAAGCGGATGCAGCGGCTGCACATGATGCAGCGCTCGTCGTCGAGGCGGACACGCGGGCCGATCTCGACATTCTTCGGCTTCTTCACCTTCATGTCGACGAAGCGCGAGGCTCCGCGACCGTGTTCGACGGAAAATTCCTGGAGTCGGCACTCGCCGGCCTGGTCGCAAATCGGGCAGTCGAGCGGGTGGTTGATGAGGAGGAACTCCATCACACCCTCGCGACATTTTTCGACCAACTCGCCGCTGGTGCAGATGCCCATGCCTTCGGCCACCGTGTTGGCGCAGGCGATCACCGGGCGCGGGATCCAGCCGATCGGTTCGTAGCCAGCCTCGTCACGCTGCGGCTCCTGGCCGGGCGCGGGACGCGGGGGCATGCCCATCTGGACGAGGCACATGCGGCAGTTTCCGGGCGAGGAAAGCTTGGGATGGTAGCAATAATGGGGAACCTCCACGCTCACCTGCTTGCAGGCCTCGATCATCCGGGTTCCCTTGGGAAACTGGTGCCAGACGCCGTCAATTTGCACGTTCACCAGGCCTTTTTCGGCGGCCAGGTCTTTTGGGAGCTTCAATTCCGCGGTCGCCGAAGGTGTCTCGCTCATGGCTTGGATGGGGTCCGGACAGCGATGCGCGTGCCATCCGGGAAATTTCGGGCGGACTATGTGCGGGCTGTCATTTCCGGGCAAGCGCACTTTGTGAAAAGTTTCACAAGGGGCCGCCCAGGCACGAAAAAGCCGGGCACCACGAGGGCACCCGGCTTTTCGGAAAAGTTCGGCTTGCCGAAAATCAGGCGCGACCGAGGTAGCTGTTGTCCTCGCACTTCACGTTGATCTTCTCGCCGACATTGATGAAAAGCGGCACCTGGACGACCAGGCCGGTTTCCATGATGGCGGGCTTGTAAACGTTGTTGGCGGAGTCGCCCTTCACGCCGTCCGAGGACTCGACCACGGTCATGACCATCGAGGCCGGCAGGTCGATCGTGGCGACGATGCCGTCGGTGAAGAGCAGAGTGTAAAGGTGGCCCTCGATGAGGTAATCCTTCATTGGCTCGATGATGTCCTCATAAACGGCGGAATCCTCGAAAGTTTCCGGGTTGAGGAAGTGATAGCCACTGCTGTCCTTGTAGGAGTACTCGTTCGGAATCCGCTCGAGCAGAACGCCTTCCAGCGATTCGTTGGAGGTCATCCGGAGGTTGAAGACCTTCTTGGTGGCGACGCTGCGGATCGACATCTGCACGTAGGAAGCCATGCGCGGAGGCGTTTTCAGCTCGTGGCTGAAGACGATGCAGACTTCGTTGTTGTGACGGACGGCGTGTCCCTTGCGGAGGTTGATGACGGGCGTGGAGGCCATAAGCAGGCGGCGGAAATAGGCGGCGGGGGGAGGGGAAGCAAGCCGGAAGTGTTTCGGCCTGGGGGCGTTTGTTCTTCGAAAAGCCCAACGCGACCGGATGGGCTGAGTTCAACCTCAGAATTCAAGATGAACAGGATCTGGAGAAATAGTCCTTTCCATCCATGTTAAAACCTAAGTGGAACGTCTCAGTCGCAAGACAGGTGCCTCTTTACGCCAAGGGCGTTGCGTCACAGAGCCTGGGGTTGCCTGTATCCGGGCTACCCCAGGGCAGACGTAGATTTCGAATCGAACCCCAAGGCGGGTTCCATCCTCTTTCGGGGGGCGCTCACTCGTCCGCCGGACACAACCCTTTCCGGGTAGATCATTCATTCGAATCCAAACCCGGGGTAGCGATCGCAACCCCGGGCTTTGGGACGCAACGCCTGTGGCGTAAAGATGCCGTCATTAAAGCAACCGAAACTCTTCGGGGCCGGCAACGGGCGCTGGAGCGGAAACGACGGGCTTTTAAACCGGAGCCTCTTCCTCCACCCGGACCTTCGCGAAGGCCAGATACTGCTCGTCCAGCTCGATTCCGGTGAACGACTTCACCCCAAAGCGTTTCGCCGCCACGGCCGAAGTGCCGATGCCGAGGAAAGGGTCGAGCAGGCGGGTTTCCGGGCCTTTGCCTTGGAGCTTCAGGCATTGCTCGACGAGGGCGATGGGAAAGGTGGCGGGGTGGGGGCGTTCCTTATTGCGCGACTGGATGGTGTCGTAGGGGATGAACCAGGTGTTTCCCCGGCAGCGGCTGTCTTGGCCTCCGGTGTGACCCCAGCGGGCGATGTTCGACTTGTCCTGGTAGGGAACCCCGGCGGCGCGGCGGTCGAGCGGGACATCGCCGGTTTTCGTCAGATGGAAGATGTATTCGTGGCAGTCGTTGACGAAACGCTGCGAGTTGATCGGCTTGAAATGGCCAACGCTGATCTGATCCCCGGCGCGGGTTTCGACCGAGATCGACTTGATCCAGTGGAAGGTGTTCTGGAGCACGAACAACGGCGACTCACCATCTGTTAGAGCGAGCAGGAGCTGATGCGGCATCAGCGGGTTCTTCGGAGCCGCACCGACGTTCAGGAAAAACGAGCCATCGTCCGCGAGCACGCGCTTCACCTCGGCGGCCCATTGCTGGCACCATTCCAGAAAGACTTCGCGTGACGAGGTGTCGTCGTAACTGCGGTAGTTGATGCCTAGGTTGTAGGGCGGCGAGGTGACGACGGCGTCAATGGAGCCAGCCTCAAGGGTGGGCAGCATTTTGAGGCAGTCGCCGTGGAGCAGGTTCATGAGGGATCGCGTCGTATTGCCTGCTCTTTGAGTGCGTCTTGGAGCAGGAGGAGGAAACTCAGAAAGAGCAGGAAGATGGTTTCCAGAAGGGTAAGGGGAATGATCTGGAAGACTTCGAGGAAGGCCAAAAGTCCGCTCCACGGAACAAAAACACTCCCGGCATTGACCCACTTCACGACTTCGATGAAACCGCAAGAAATC
>JANOKL010000327.1:0-5519 GCA_031419215.1 Luteolibacter sp.
CCACGAAATTCACGGAAGGACGCGAAGTTGGAACCTCTTCCGTTTTAAATTTAGTGCTTAGGATTTAGTGCTTTCTTCCACCTTCTGCCAGCCAGGCCTTCGGATCATCGGGCCAGGGGTGCCTCGGGTACCGACCGGCGACGTCCTTCTTCATCTGCGCGTAACCGCTGGCCCAGAAGCTTTTGAGGTCCTTCGTCATCTGCCAGGGACGTTGGCCGGGAGTGAGGATGTGGACGACGAGCGGCACGCGACCGCTGGCGATCGTCGGGGTTTCCCAGACGCCGAAGAGGTGCTGCACGCGGATGGCGATGCAGGGGTCCTTTCCCATCTCGTAGGTGATCTTCGACGACTGGCCGTTGGAAAGGGTGATCCGTTCCGGCGCATAGGAATCGAGCGCCGAACGCTGCGGCCCGCTGAGCCAGTCGCGCAGCACCGGCCAGACGTTGCGTTCCTTGATGTCCTTGTAAGCCACCGCGCCATGGCAGATCTGCGCGACGGCGGCGATGCGGTCCTCCTCGGCCCAACCGGGAAGCCCCATCTCCGGCATCCATTTGCTGAGTCCATCGAGACGCGCGGTCCACTGATCGACCTGCGCGTCCCAGCTCTTCAACACGAGCTCACCGGAAAGCACCCGCGTCGCGAGAAGCTCGGCGGCGGCATCCAGGTTCACGCCGTGGTCGCTTTCCTTCGAGTCGATCACGATATCACGGAAACGGGTCTCCTTTTTCGCCACCACGCGTCTACGGGATTCATCGTAGCTCGCCCCATCGGTGATCGTGAAATCCTCCGGAAACAACTCGCGCAGCCACTCGGGATCGATGCCAGTGGCGCGGCGCAAATGGACGATGACCTCGCGCGCCTCGACCTCGGTGATCTCCGCCGCGACGAAGGCCGGTGCGCTCTTCACGCAGGAATCGTCGTCGAGCTTGCCCTTCCGTCCGCCGACCACGCGACAGGCCAAAGTTCCCTGCCCCATCCGGATGCCGAGGCGGTCGCTGAATGAGGCGAGCATCGCCTTCGCCACCTGTTCGCGACGGGCCTTGAAATCAATCGCGGTCCATGACCAACCCGCGCGCTTCGCCAAGGTTTCCAGTCGATCCAGCCCCTGCGCCACCTCACGGGCCCCACGTCCATGAACGCCGAGCTGGCTGCATCGGCGGGGATCGAATTGCATCGCCTCCGCCGATTCAAAGGCGCGGTATTCTCCTGCGAAATCACTGCCATCGTCCGCGAAGATGAAGTCCTTCCGTCCGACGCTGCCGGGCTTGCCACTGAAGATCCCCTCGCCCTGCACGGCGGCGGCGATGAAGGCGGTCTCGGCCACGCAGCCCTGTTCATGCCCTGCCAGCATGAGCCGGGAAAAACGTGGCTCTAGCGGCAGTGCGGCCATTTTCCGGCCTTCGTCTGTTAGATCGCCGACGGCATCGAGTGCCCCGAGGTCATGCAACAGCCGTTCCGCGCGCTGCAGCGATTCCTCCAACGGCGCGTCCAGCCAGCGGAAGCTGCGGATCTCGTTCACGCCCGCTGCTTTCAAGAGTAGCACGCACTCGGCGAGATCGACTCGCCGGACCTCGGGAGTTTCGAATCCTTCACGTCGCGCATGCTCGGCGGAGCTCCACAGACGGAAACAACGACCCGGTGCCGTGCGTCCGGCACGACCCGCCCGCTGCTCGGCGGAGGCACGGGAAATCTTGCGGATGTGAAGGGTGTCGATGCCTCGTCGCGGATCGAACGAGGCATGACGGGCGAGCCCGGAGTCGATGACGGTGCGGACTCCGTCGATGGTCAGCGAGGTTTCGGCGACGTTGGTGGCGACGATGATTTTCGGCCTCGAGCCGGGGGAGATCGCCGCCTCCTGCGCGGCGGGTGGCAGGCTGCTGTAGAGGGGAAACACATCCCAGCCGCGAGCCATCGAACCGGCTTCCAACAGCTCGATTGTCTTTCGGATTTCATGCGTCCCGGGCAGGAACATCAGGATGCTGCCGGGATCGGGCATCGCCATGGCCTCGCGACAAACCGCCGCCATACGTTCCCAGACCGGGGTTTCGCGCGGAGGTCCGCCGCGACGGTCGTGCTGGGCAATCTTTTCCGGCCGCCATTCGATTTCCACGGGAAAAGTCCGGCCACCGGCTTCGAGGGTTTCGGCAGGGGTCAGGTAGTCCGCCAGCCCGGCGGTTTCCAAGGTCGCGGACATCACCAGGACCTTCAGCTCCGGTCGCGAGCCGTCCTGAAGATCGAGGCAACGCGCCAGGGCGACATCGACCGCGAGGCGACGCTCATGGAATTCATCGAACACCACCGCGCCGATCCCGGAGAGCTGCGGGTCGTCCTGGAGCCAGCGTTGGAAGACACCATCGGTCACGTAAACGATCTTCGTGTCGCGGCGGTAGCGGCTATCAAATCGCACCGAGTAGCCGACGCCCTCGCCGACCGGAGTGCCGCGCTGTTTCGCCACCCATCCCGCCAACAATCGTGCTGCCATGCGTCGCGGCTCGATCACCACGATCATGCCGGGGATTCCAGCATCGGCGATCATCCCAGGCACGGACGTGGATTTTCCCGAGCCAGTGGGGGCTTTCAAAAGCAGGCGCGCGCGATCCGGCACACGGATTGCCTTCACCAGAGCGGCCTCGATTTCGAAAACTGGCAGGGACACGCGGGTGATTTGTCGGGAAAGGGAAAATCACGTAAACGAAAAACGCCAGGGATCGCTCAAGGAGCGGGCTTGGTCATCAGGCAGCGGTCGATTTCCCCGCCCTTGGCATCGATGGCTCGAAGCAGGAGGCGTTCCGGCGTCAATTCGAAAACCGTGAACGAATGTCGGTCCGCCACGAACTTCGCGGTGTAGGGCACCCAGTTTCCGGGCTTCTGACTCTGAAAATAGGCGGCGTTCTTTTCGAGTTCGCTCTTGTAGAGCGTGCCGCCACCGCCGCCCGCGACGAGGTGGATGAGGCCGTCGGGCTGGGTGTGGGTCACTCCGTCGAAGGTCGTGTCGAGCTTGAAGCTGCCGTTGACCAGACCTCCGGGCGGGACCTTGCCGGAGTCGGGCGTGAATCGAAGAGGGGCACTGCGCTGGTAGTTGTGCACGTGGCCGGAGCAGATCAGGTCCGCACCGCAGCGCTCCAACAACGGCGCGAGCAGACGCGACTTCTGTTCGCTGTAGTGCTCGCGCGAGCTGTGAAAGGCCGGGGCATGAATGCAGACGAATTTCCACGCGGCACGGCTGCTGGTGAGATCACGTTCGATCCATTCGAGCAACTTCGGGGAATCGAGTTTGGAGTAGCCGTTGTTGTCGAGGATCAGGAAATGCGCCGGGCCGTGGTCGAACGAGTAGACTCCCAGTGAAGGGTAGCTGCTGCCCACCGACTGACGAAAAGCAGTGGCAGCGGGCGAGGTGCCCAAGGGCGTGCTCCATGGGCCTTCGCCGGGACCATTCGCAGGGGCCTGGAAAAAGTGATAGGCCCCGAGGGCATCCGGAGTTTCGAGCAGGTTGTGGATGTCGACATCGTGATTTCCGAGCACCACATGAAACGGAATGGAGGCCATCAAGGACGGGCCGCTGATGGGATTGTAGGTCCTCCAGAAGTGATCCTGATACTGACTGACGCGACCGGTGGGATAGACGATGTCGCCAAGCGCCACGACGAAGGCTGGATCGATCTTCAGGATCTGGGCCGCGACGGCATCCTGATTGGCCAGACCATTCGCCAAATCCCCCACCATCACGAAACGGATGGTTTTTCCCGCGCTAGCCGTGGTCTTGAAGGCCCCGGAGCCGATCTCTTTTCCGGACTGTTTCACCCGATACGTGATCGAATGATCAAGCGGCAGTCCATCGACCGTGGCCGTGTATTTGAAATAGTGCTGCTCGGGTTCGACCTCCGCGCTCTTGGATTTCGCGGGGCCGAAATCGAGTTTCACCCGCTCCGGAGTCACCGTGCGAGTGGGGAAATTTTCACCACTGAACTCGACGCTGAACTCGCCGGGCACCTGAGCCGTCAGCCAGAGGATTCGTTTCGAATCGGCTGCCTGCAGAGTGGAATTGGATCCTGGCTGGACGTAGGGCCTCACCAGGAGCGACTGGCCCGAAAGGACAGCGGGAAACAACAAGGCTAACAGAAATGCGGATCTCATGGCTTTGGACTACTAACAGGAGCACCGAGTGGCATGCGCTTTTGAATGCCCCAGCCACCGATCTTCCTCTGGATCACAATGAGTTCCTTGTCGGTGATCCTGACCATCAGAAAATCCCCGGTGTCGCCATCGCCGCGAGCAGTCGAACCGTCGTGAATGGTGAGTAGGTCATGCCAGGGCACGAAGGCCGCGCCGTGCGAATGGCCGTTGACCAGACAGGCGATGCGATAGGGCTTCACCGCTTCGTAAAAGCGCTCTTTCGCCTCGGCATGCCACCAGTCCGACATGCCACCGAGCCAGCCGAAGTGCTGGAAAACGACCACCCAGCGACCACTGTTGCCGACATTCTTCGCGAGATCCTCTTTCAGGAAACGGAGCGCTCCTTGCGGATCGTGCTCGATGCCGTTCACGCCCTTCACATCCTGGGGACCATCCCCACCGAAGAGATTGAGCTGCACGAGATGGACCTGGTCCCAATCCCACGAGTAGTGATGCCCATCCTCTGACACCGAGGTCAGACCTACCCTCTTGAGATTGCGCTCTTTGATGCCCGCCCGTGGGATGCTTTTCGTGGGACCTCCGTCATGGTTGCCGAAGCCTTCGTAGACCGGATAGCAAAGCCGCCCGTCTCTACCTGTTAGACCGTAGTCGCGGCAGAAGTCCGCCCACTGCGCGTGCGCGGTCTCCGCGATGAATCCCTCGTCGAGCAAGTCTCCGTTCATCGCCACCCCGCGAGGCGTCCTCACGATCCCGCCACCGATCGAGGCCGGCAGAGATTCACCGGGCAGCGCGTTCATCTCGTCGATCACGCGACGGTTGATCGCGGCGTTGTTTTCACGACCGTAGTGGCTGTCGGACCCAACGAAAAAGGTAACGTCGTTTTTCACCACTTCATCCTGCGTGCGGAAAGTCCAGATCGCGCCACGGGAGGCAGGCTGGGTGCCGTTGTCGGAATCGACCCGCCAGAAGCAGCGGGTTCCGGGAAGTAGGGCAGTTGGCAGGGAAACGGTTTTCGCCTCACCGGAAAGCTCGGCGATCGGCTTGCTGGCGTGCTCTACCTCATCGGCGCTGGCTCCCACGTAGACGCGCTGGCGGGTGGCGTAGCGCCCGGGTTCCCAAGACAGGCTCCGGGTGGTGACGGGGACATTGCTATCGTGATCGCGGGGCAGAGATTTCGACGCGACTCCAGAATCAGCGGTGAAGGACCAGACCAGCCCCGGAGCAATGACACGCCCTTGCGCGTCGAGTTGATCGACCCGCCAGAAGTAGCTCTCACCCACCTTCAAGTCGGACTTCTCAAACTCCCGGGCCTTCACCCGCTTCGCCAGCTCCGGTTTCCCAGCCTCCACGGCGCTACGATCGCTGCCCACGTAGACCACGAACTC
>JANOKL010000328.1:0-1714 GCA_031419215.1 Luteolibacter sp.
GAGGAAATCCAGCGCGAAGGCAAAAAGAAGCAACAAAAGAAAATCAGCTCCAAGGACATCCCGGACATCTATCCGATCGGTTCGGAAATCATGATCCAGGTCTCGAAAGGACCGATCGGCACCAAGGGCCCGCGCGTCACCACGAACATCTCGCTGGCCGGCCGATATCTCGTCCTGATGCCCTACACCGAGCAGTTCGGCATTTCCCGGAAGATCGAGGATCCCAAGGAGCGCCAACGCCTTCGCAAGATCGTCCAGAAACTCTCGATCCCCGAGGGCATGGGCATCATCATGCGCACCGTCGCCCAGGGCACCCGCGCCCGCCACTTCGTGCGCGACCTCGCCATGCTCATGGAGCAATGGTCCGAGGTCGAAGCCCGCCGCGACAGCCACCCGGCTCCTGTGTGCACATTCCGAGAGCCCGGCCTGATCGAGAGCACCGCCCGTGATTTTCTCACCGACGAGATCGACCAGGTTCTCTGCGACGACGCCGAGACCACCGAGCGCATCCGCGAGATTGCCGGAAAAATTTCCCGCCGAGCCAAGCGCCGCGTCTTCCACTTGCCTTCCGCCCCGATCCCGATCTTCGAAAAAGTCGGCATCCAGAAGCAGATCGACGAGGCCTTTTCACGCCAGGTCTGGCTGCCCTGCGGCGGCTACATTGTCATCGATGAAACCGAGGCCCTCATCTCCATCGACGTCAACACCGGCCGCAACCGCGGATCGAAGGACGTCGACAAGATGATCTTCGAAACGAACATCGAGTCCGCCGTCGAGGTCGCCCGCCAGCTCCGCTTGCGGAACATCGGTGGCCTGGTCGTCGTCGACTTTATCGACATGCGCCACCGCAAGGACCAGCAGGCGGTTTACAAGGCGATGAAGGACCGCCTCAAGAAGGACAAGGCCAAGACCCAGGTCCTCCAGATCTCGCCGATCGGCCTGATGGAAATGACCCGCCAGCGGCTCAACGAGTCGCTGCGTGAGACGATGTATGAACCTTGTCCGTATTGCCAGGGCCGCAGCCGGGTGAAGACCACCATGTCGATGTCGGTGGAGATCCAGCGGAAGCTGAACTCGATCATCCAGCGGCATCGCGACACCCTCGGGGACATCATCGTGGTGGTGAATGCAGACGTTTTGAACCGATTCAAGACCGAGGACAGCGCCCTGCTGGTCGAAATCGAGCGCCAGCATTCCGGTCGCCTCATCTTCCGCTCCGATCCGAACATGCACCGCGAGCGTTTCGCCATCGTGGACGCCGCCACGGATCGCGCGATCGAGCAGGCCTGATCAGGAATATCATTCCCGTAAAAAGCGCCCGAGGTGAAAACCTCGGGCGTTTTTTGCTCTCAGCGTGCCGCTTGCGGAATCCGGCGGAGAATGCCAGTATCCCCGCGATGGCTGAAAAGACGCTCTTCGAAAAGATCTGCGACAAGGAGATCCCGGCAAGCATCGTCCACGAGGACGATCTCTGCGTGGGCTTCCGTGACATTTCCCCGCAGGCCCCGGTGCATCTCCTGCTGGTGCCCAGAAAGGCCATCGTCCGGATCGGACAGGCTGACTCCACTGACCAGGCGCTGCTCGGCCATCTGCTTCTAACAGCAGGCCACATCGCCCGTCAGGAAGGCATCGCCGAGTCCGGCTATCGCGTCGTCATCAACAACGGCCGCGATGCCGGAGAAGCCGTGCCGCACCTGCATCTTCACATCCTCGC
>JANOKL010000329.1:0-1993 GCA_031419215.1 Luteolibacter sp.
GTTCTGGGTGTCGGTGAAAGCCATGTCCCTCGCCAGCAGGGATCACCGCCCGGCAAAGCTGCAGGTCTGTCGCATCCGCGATCTCCGGGCGGCACAGCCAGAAATTGGTACGCCCCTTGAAGTCCTCCTTCAGGGCTTCGACTTCGCTGAGAAATACGTGCTTGGACATGCGTTCTGGAAGCACAGGCGAACCACCCGACAAGGCAAGCGGAAATGAGGATTGTTACGGAAAGCGGACCAAGACACCCGACGTTAGTCTCCCTTAGTGTTCAAGCGGCGATGACAGCTTCTCCAAGTTCTTCTGCCTCAGAATCATTCAGTCTCAGATCCGGAAAACCGCTCGCCAAAAGTCTGATATTTCCGCAGCCTGCGAGGGAACGAATTCTACTATTCGGATAAATATTGAACCGCGATGAACCTTTCCGCATTTCTTCCACACGTTGAGCGAATGGTGATAGTCACTGCCTGCCTTCTTGCTGGAATCTTCATGATTGGCATTGGTTGGTTCACCAAGGCACCAAATGCTGGTGGGTTTCGGGAGGTTTTAGATTCTAGTGGAACCCCGATTTTGGACGGGCAGGGAACTCCACAACTTGAGTTCGTGCCTCCCTCGCTGATCCCGAACTTTACTTACGACATGATTCCGAGTCTGATTACGCTAACGGGAGTCGGGTGTATTCTATTTTCAGTTTTTATGGTGATTCGGCCTGTCACCCCAAAACGGAAGAATCCGAACAAGACGAGACACTGCAACACCCACTAGCCGCCCTGTTCTCGATGATCTCACGTAGCTCCAACCTCAACCCCGCGTTCGACGCTTGCTCCCGCTAGTTGGGTTGCGTGCTCTTGGACGTTCCCAAAAATGAAACGCCCTGCCGCCACTAGGAAAGTAGTAGCCAAGTGCGTAGGAATGGGGACGATCGTAGCCCTTCTCGCGTGGATGCTCTGATACTGCTGCTTTCGAACGACCTTCCGCACAGAGTCGGCAGTCATCTCGTATCGTTCCTTCGGTCCACCAAGTTCTATTTTGATAATAGTTCGGTAATTCAAAGTAATTCAAAGGGACAAGTAATTCAAAGGTAATTCAAAGGGACAGACAAAATGCAGGATAATTCAAAGGGACAGGCAAAAAATAATTTATCAATCGCGATCACGGCGTGGAAATCAACCGCAAATTCAAAGGAATTCAAAGGGACAGACAAAATGCAGGAAATCTGCTTGCCGTATGCATTCCGGTCGCTAGCGTTGTGGCATGAGGCGCTCACGCTGGCTTGCTCCTTGGAAGGACTCCCACGACAAACCCGCGATCTACCACTGCCTCTCCCGCGTGGTCGACCGGCGCTTTGTGCTGGGGGATGACGAGCGCGAGCAGTTCCGCAGGTTCATGCGCATGCAGGAAAACTTCTCCGGCTGCCGCGTGCTTTCCTACTGCCTCATGTCGAACCACTTTCATCTGCTCCTGGAAGTCCCGCCGATGCCGGAAGGGGGGATCTCCGACGAGCTGCTGCTGAAACGGCTGGCCGCCATCCAATCGGCGGCTTTCGTCGCGGGCGTCACGCAGGAACTCCATCAGGCCCGGGAGTCCGGAAATGAGGCCCTCGTCACTGAAATCCACGCCCGCCACACCTACCGCATGCACTCCCTCAGCGAGTTCATGAAAACCCTCCTCCAACGCTTCACCCGCTGGTTCAACCGCGCCCATGAGCGCAGCGGCACCCTCTGGGAACAACGCTACAAAAGCGTCATCGTCGAAAGCGGCACCGCCGCCCGCACCATGGCCGCCTACATCGACCTCAATCCTGTTCGCGCAGGCATGGTCAAAGACCCCGCCGACTACCGTTGGAGCAGCTACGGCGAGGCCATCGGCGGAGGGAAAAAGGGCAATGGCAAAAAGGCCCGCGAGGGTCTCGTCCGCGCCTGCCTCAGCCATCGCGGCGCAGGATTTGAGGCGGAAAAATGGCAGGACGCTGCCAAAATCTACCGGCAACTCCTC
>JANOKL010000330.1:0-4373 GCA_031419215.1 Luteolibacter sp.
ACCTGGGACGTGATGAAGCCGATCTTCGAAAGCATCTCCGCCAAGATCGACGGCGAGCCCTGCGTCATCCACATCGGCCCCGGCGGTGCCGGCCACTACGTGAAGATGATCCACAACGGCATCGAGTACGGCGACATGCAGCTCATTTGCGAAGCCTACAACATCTTCAAGGCCGCCGGCTTCACCCCGGCCGAGCTTGCCACCGTTTTCACCGACTGGAACGAAGGCGACCTCGAAAGTTACCTCATCCAGATCACCTCGAAAATCTTCGCCCAGCAGGACCCGGAGACCGGCAAGGCCCTCGTCGACCTCATCCTCGACACCGCTGGTCAGAAAGGCACCGGCAAGTGGACGATCATGAACGCCGTCGAGAACGCCGTGGTCATCTCCACCATCAACGCCGCCGTGGAAGCCCGCATCCTTTCCTCGATGAAGGACGCCCGCGTCGCCGCCAGCACGGAACTCCACGGTCCGAAGGCCGAGATCACCGGCGACAAGGCCGCCCTGGTCAAGAAGGTCCACGACGCCCTCTTCGCTTCGAAAATCATCTCCTACGCGCAGGGCCTCGACCTCATCGCCGCCATGGGCAAGGAAAAAAACTGGGGCCTCGACCTCGGCAAGATCGCCGCCATCTGGCGCGGGGGCTGCATCATCCGCGCCCGCTTCCTCAACGACATCACCGACGCCTACCGTTCCGATCCCGGCCTGAGCAACCTGATGCTCGCCCCGTTCTTCACGAAGCTCCTCAACGAGTTTCAGCAGAACTGGCGTGAAGTCATCTCCATGGCCACCCTCGCCGGCATCCCGGTCCCCGCGTTCAGCGCCTCGCTCGGTTACTACGACAGCTATCGTAGCGCTGTCCTCCCCGCGAACCTCCTCCAAGCCCAGCGCGACTTCTTCGGTGCCCACACCTACGAGCGCACCGACAAGCCGCGCGGCGAGTTCTTCCACACCGACTGGCCAGAAGTCATCGGCTGAAAACAACGTGTCCCGGCTGTCTCAGCCGGAAAACAAGCTCACTCCAAAAACGACCGCCGGGAAACCTGCGGTCGTTTTTCGTTCGTGGCGGTACATCCTGCGCCGGGAACTGAGTCTTCTCTGCCCTATAGGAACCCCAGCCAGTCGCTATTCAGATCGACGATCAGCAGGGAAATCGATGGTGCGAGAGCTGCTCGATTGGCTCGATGTTACGATGCGCGGACCCCGACCACCAAATCAACTCTCTATGTGAATCCGCAAGGGCCGACCCAGGCCAGACCCCGGCCACGCTGACCCCAGCGACTGACTGGCCATTTACAGTAAATCGATCATTCTTTAATACGCTTAGAGTAATCGAATTTCAGATTGTTTGAGCCAGTGGGATTAAAATAAGATTGTACTGAAACTAAATCCTCGTGGGCATTTATCACAATCCTTGCATAAGTCCCATCTTTGAAGCGTATGAAGCAACCAGTTTGCATGCGATCTTTCCATCGACTTGCGTCAATGTCTTTAGGGAAATCAAAAATGATTTCTTCTTGGTATCCAATTTCAGGAGCGATTTCATTTCCTTTGAATACTTCCTCAGGCCGAGACAGGCTGTGATCTCCCGGAACTACTTGGATTCCGCCTCCAGGGACTTTGATTTTCAAGCCCCACGACCACTGCTTATTGGACTTCCAGTCCTTTTTATTTGCTTCTCGTTCGCTTTCATTTAGATAAAATGAATATTCAAAAGAATATTCATCTACAGGGCGGTCACTTTTCCCTTCGGAGCCTTTCTTTAATGAAAACCAAAGAGCTGAACCATTGTTGTTCTTGTTATAATTAACTAATTTTCTTTCATACAATGCATCTGAAAGTCCAATCTTCTCTACTCGAAAGATCTTAGGGGTATTTTTATCGGGCTTGTAAGCCTCTGCAATAAAAAGCATTGATTTTACGGTCGGCGGAAGCGCTCCATATCTTTGATGCTTTTGGATACGCTCGGGCGGATCAGCGATTTGTATGTAATCATTTAATTTCTCCGGATCAACTTGCGGGACGCGATAGCCAGCCGGGGGGTAAACTAATATAGAAATGCTAATAGCTTTGAGGCCTTTGATTTCGAAGCGGCCGCCCGACTCAGTCGAAACCTCGATCGGAGACTGTGTGGGTGATATATAAACCCAAGAGCAACGAATTTTTGCGCCTTCAACAGGATTGTTATGTTGATCTAAAATCTGACCGTAAAATTCCACCGGAGTTTCAACCATTTTCCTAAGCTCATCAGCAGTTGGCGCAATTTCTTCCTTTCGCTCAGCAGCCGTGGGCAACTTTCGGCCCTCGTTTGCAGAAACAGAAATAGCATTTGGCATATTGCCTGTTTCATTATCCGTATATTTATTTTTCTTGTGGAAATAGAAAATAACGAGAAACAAGATTAAAGCACAGACGATTAGTTTTTTTGGGGGTTTCATGGTGCAATCGGCTTAGGCAAATCTAAAGCGTCCCACAATTCCTCGTAAAACTTCCAGGTTTTTGCAGGTTGCCATTTAAAAACTGCTTCGTGTTCACTGCCGAACTCCATGCCGCTGCCCGGAATATTCATATTAATATGTCTCGCGATTTTTCCTCCTGTCGCAGGAACCAAACCTTGCGCAATACTCCAGGAGTTATTGACCATAGCCATCGCCTCATGAGAATCAGTGACTTTCCGATTAACAAAAGGACTTACCGGATCCCATTGAATCTCATTAGTTCCAAGCGTATCATATTCATAGCTTCCTATAGGCTTACCAAAAGGCACTCCAACTTGGTTCGGCACCCAGCCTGTCCAAAGCGCTGAATCTGAAGAATTGAAGAAATTGGTCAGGACGCCACCCACCCCACCTAACCGTGCATGCCCAAGTGCGCCAACATCACCACGATAAGAGAGTTGCTGAATTGCCGAATCCGCATCAAAACTAAAATCATCATGTCTTAATTCCTTTGCCAGATCTTCTAATATCGGCAATGCGGCAGAATCATAACAATATGCTGGAATTGCCGCATTGAGAAGTGCATAGTGATCAATTGATGCCCCTTGTTCTAGAGCTGAAGCTACAACCACATTCCCTAAGCTATGCGCAAATACTTTTTTCTTGTAGCCGGAGGGGAGTCCATTGAGCATTGTCTTGAATGCTACTCCACACTTCCAGGCACGATACTCGCTCCAAGCAAATTTGGAAAGGCGAGCCGACTCGATCATCTCGATATAGCTAGTTTGAGCCCCTACCTCCACATCGTAGGTTGGCCAAATAAATCCAATGTATCTTCCTTTAAAGCCACGATGCCATAAGCGCTTATACATGGTGATCTCATCTGACCTTCCTTTGAAATATTGGCCGGGCGTGGCGGCCGCTGGACCGCCCTTTCGCCAACCGTGAACACAGATAACGTAATCTTTGTCTGTAGTGTCTTCATCCCAAGCGGGCCTGAATATGTGATCGCCCGCTGGAGCAGGAGTGACAAACTTAACCGCAGTAACACCACTGACCGTTGTCGAGACATCGGCGTCCGGGTCCGGAATTACCGCAGATGGGTCAATTCCCCATTGTTCATACATTTTTCTGATGTCTAGGAGATCGAAAAAAACAGATCCCGCTTCTGCCACCACTGTACTACCTTGCTTCAATACTATGGTCAACTCGCCCTTACCTTCTTCGATACTCTCAAATAGAAGATATTTGGTGCTGCTAGAGGCAGTGGAGGACCAGTAGGTAACTGGTAAATCTAGAGTGGTCGTTCCTTGGATCACTCCTAAAGAACTAGTTGCAAATGAGACTTGGTCAGCAGCCTTAGCGGGATCACTCAGGTATTTAGTCCCGCCATCTGATTCGACTGCTTTAAACAATCTGATTTTAGGTGCTCCTGACTGGACCGTTTTCCACTTGAATCCAAGAGTCATCGTGCCGGCAGTTAAAGCAGACTGCAAAGTATCAACTTTAAAATGAAGACGCGCAAAGTCCTCTAAATCTCTGACCTGCACAATTTTATCATCTGCATGATCCAAAACGTCAGGAGTCCACGGATTATCCTTGTTGGCGATATAACTATCATCAACCCAACCGCGATCATCGTCGTTATTGAGCCAGAATCGATAAGGCTTTTGTGCTTCGGTCTGATCCTTAACATCTGTCAATACTAGGTTTCCATCGCGATTATTATCCACGCCCAAGTCCAGTGGTATAAGCGCCACCTTATCAATCAACGTGCCATAAGTATTCATGCTCCCCAACGGAATGTAGGCGACGTAGATGGGATTGGTTCCTGCGGCAGTGAGTTGCTCGGGGCTGATTCGGAAGCTGAGCGCATTGTTTGACCAGGCTGTTTTACTAAATCCAGCATACAGGGGTGACAGGTTTAGGACGACC
>JANOKL010000331.1:0-12868 GCA_031419215.1 Luteolibacter sp.
GCGCTTCGAAGCACCTGCGCGGCTTGCTCGACAAGCAGGGCCGGCCGGAGGGTGCGCTGCGGATCGCCGTGGTAGGCGGTGGCTGCTCGGGGCTTCAGTACAAAATGGACCTCGTCGATGGCCCGCGCGACCGCGATCTGCTGGTGCCGAGCAACGGCGTGAACGTCGTGATCGACCCGAAAAGCGCGCTTTTCGTCAGCGGCAGCGAACTCGATTACTCCGACGACCTCCAGCAAGGCGGTTTCAAGGTCAGCAATCCGAACGCCGTTGTCACCTGCTCCTGCGGCGAGAGTTTCGCGGCATGAGTCCTCGCCTTGCGCTTCCGTTCGTTGTTGGAATGACCTGACCTGCCCATGAAATATCTGCCAAACATCATCGGAGCCCTGCTGGGCCTGGCCTTCATTGCCTTCGGAATCATGTTCTTCATGAAAGTTGAGGGCGGTCCGCCTCCAGCGCCCGGCTCTCCTCCGGCCTTGTTCATGGGTGCCATGATTCCCACCGGCTATTTCGCCTTCGTCAAGGTTTTGGAAATCGTCGGCGGGCTACTGCTGATCATACCCTCCGTGCGCGCCTTCGGCCTGCTCATCCTCGGACCCATCATCATCAACATCCTCGCCTTCCACACCTTCATCATGGAGAGACAGGGCTTGTTTGCGCCGCCGCTCATCATCATCTGCGTGCTCGCTGCCTACCTGCTGTGGACCGAGCGTCGCGGTTTCCTCGGACTCTGCCGCTGCTGCCGTTCCGGCGAGAAATCATGATCGACGCCTTCGCGCAACTTGTTCTGCCCCGTCGGCTCGATCTTTCCGAGGACGAGCTCCGCAGCGCCTTCCGTGAGGCGGGAAAGCGTGTCCACCCGGATGCGGGCGGTTCCGAGGCGGAGTTTTCGAAACTCCAGGAGTCCTTCGCCCTGCTCGGCAGCCCATCGCGTCGGCTGAAACATTGGCTCGTCCTGCAAGGCGTGCCCGGCGACGAACGCGGCTCCATTTCCCCTGAATTGATGGATCTTTTCACGCAGGTCGGGAGCATCGTACAGCCAGCCGACGAGCTGATCCGCCAGCGCGAAGCTGCCCTCAGTGTGCTCGGGAAAGCGATGCTCGAAGGCCGCACCCAGCAGACCCGCGAATCGCTGGAGCGGATGCAGGCGGTGCTCGATGAATCCATCGCCGCGAAATCCTCCGCCTTTCCGCAGGTGGAGTCCGGCGCAGTCGACGGCTGGCAACTCACACGCGACCTTGCTTTTCTCGAAAAATGGCAGGCCCAACTCCGCGAGCGGTACGGGAAGCTGTGGTGAGTAGGGGTGTTAGATTTTTCCTAACACCTCACTGAAGACCCCGAGCGTCTCATCCAGATCCGCTTCGGTGTGGGCGAGGCTGAGGAAGCAGGTCTCGTAGGGCGAGGGGGCGAGGTAGATGCCCTTGTCGAGGCAGCCCCAGAAGAACTTTTTGAAGAACTCCAGGTCCTGCTTCATCACGTCGTCGACGTTCACGATCTCGCGGTCGGTGAAGAACAGGCAGAACATCGAGCCGACGCGGTTGAAGCGGTGCGGCACGCCCTTTTCGGCGAGGAGCTGGCGCAGGCCGGCCTCGAAGTGGGCGCCAAGTTGGTCGAGTCGGGGAAAGCCGGAGGGCTTCGAGAGTTCCTTGAGCTGCGCGAGCCCGGCGGCCATCGCCAGCGGGTTGCCGGAAAGTGTGCCTGCTTGATAAACCGGTCCGATCGGCGCGAGCATGTCCATCACGTCGGCGCGACCGCCGAACGCGCCGACAGGGAGGCCACCGCCGATGACCTTGCCGAAACAACTGAGGTCCGGCGTGATGTTTTCAAGCCCCTGCACGCCTGCTTTTCCAAGCCTGAAGCCAGTCATGACTTCGTCGAAAATGAGCAGCGCGCCATACTTCTTCGTGATCGAGGAAAGCAGGTCGAGGTAGCCGGGTTTTGGAAATACCAGGCCGGCGTTCGCGGGGTAGGACTCGACGATGATGGCGGCGATTTGTTCGCCCTGTTCGGCGAAGAGTTTTTCCAGTGCCTCGGGGTCGTTGTAGGAAAGGACGATGGTCTTTTCCGCGAAGGCTTTCGGCACGCCGGCGGAGTCGGGCTCGCCGTGGGTGAGCGCTCCGGAGCCGGCGGCGACCAGCAGGGAATCGCTGTGGCCGTGGTAGCAGCCGTCGAATTTCACGATGTAGTCGCGTTTCGTGAAGCCACGCGCCAGGCGGATGGCGGACATCGTGGCCTCGGTGCCGGACGAGCACATGCGGACCTTTTGCACCGAGGGCACCCAGTCGCAGATCGTGCGGGCCATTTCGACCTCGTAGGGGTTCGGGATGCCGAAGGAAATGCCGTCCTTGGCGACCTCGTGAATCGTGTTGGTGATGACCGTTGGCGCGTGGCCGAGGATGTTCGGGCCCCAGGAGCCGATGTAGTCGATGTAGGTCTTGCCGTCGACGTCCTCTATCCGGCTGCCCTTGGCGCGGCGGACGAAAAACGGCTCGCCCCCGACATTGCGGAAGGCGCGGACCGGCGAGTTCACGCCGCCGGGGATGAGTTCCTTGGCGGCGGCGAAGAGCTTGGACGAAATGCTCGTGGACATGCGGGGAAGGTGAACGCCGAACTTCCAAGGTCCAACCTCGAACATCGAAGAAATTTGGAGAAATGGTGAATAGGATCCCGGTTGGTCCCGTCCGAGTTCCGGGCTTTCCATGTCCGGAATCCTCGCTAACCTGCTTCCATGAAACGCTACCTGACTCTCGCGTTGTCGCTATTTTTCGCCCTTTCCGCGTCTGCCCAGATCAAGCGTGCGGAACGAAAATCGCTCCTCGATCAGGATCCTGATGTAGTTTATTTCGAGGAGGAATCGAAGAAACCGATCATGCTCGGCGTCATCAAGGAGGCCCCGGTTTACTCGGACAAGGAGGGCAAGGTGAAGCTCGGCACCCTCAAGGCCGATCAAACGGTGCGCCTGGAAGCGATGACTGACCGAGCCTACAAGGTTCGCGGCAAGGGCACCAGCGATGGCATTGCCGGCTGGGTGCCGCCGTGGGCGTTTTCCTCGAAGGACCCCAAGTTTGTTGAAAATCTGAAGCTCCTCTACGCCCGCAACCTACAGGTCCAAAAGCTCATCGACGCCCATGAGGTCGCCGTCGGCCTGACGATGGAGGAGGTCACGAAATCCCTCGGCACGCCGACCAAGACGACCATGCGCAAGACCGGCGAAGGCCAGAGCGGCCGCTGGGAGTTCATCGACTACGAGGAGGTGAAAAACTACGCCAACGTCCGCGATCCGATGACCGGCCAGATTTTCCGCCAGCTCATCAGCGTCACGCAGATCGAGAAGGGAAAGACGGCGGTCGAGTTTGAAAACGGCATGGTCAGCGCGGTCGAGGAAAGCGAGGACCGCCAGAAGAGCAACAACACCCGGATCATCGTGCCGCCGCTGGTGTGGGGCTGGTGAGGTGTTGATGGTCAAGGGCAGGGACACGACTTGCGCTCACGCCATGCCGATCTGGCCTGCGGCATTCTGGATCGCCGTGACGACGGCTTCGTGCATTCCGGGCGGTCCGGTTGGGGCAGGCTCACTGCTCCCACGGGATTGGACTTAAGAGCGGGCCGACACTTGCCGTCGCATCGTCAGGTTTGGAAGCGCTTGGTTTCCATGTCAGCCGTTCCCCACCGGACCGCCCGGAGGTCGGTCCCTGCCTTCGGAACTCAGCCTCTGCGGCGCTCAAGGATGACCAGCATGAGGAAGGAGAGGATGAGGTTCATTTCCTCGCGTGGGGTCATGGCTCCAACCTTGTCGATCTGGAAGCGGCCCTCGAAGAACGCGGGCTTTTTCGTCATCCGCATGGCGCCTTCGCCGTTGCTGCGGGTGGCGAGGTAGCGGGGGTGGAAAAGGTAGCCGGTGAGCATGCCGAGGATCGGGATTTCCCCGAGGAGGGCGTCGGCCACCTTCGCACCGGGGTTTTCCTCCTTGATGGAGAAATCCGGGGTTTCGTCGCCGGGATTGAAGGTTTCGTAGTGGGCCTTCCAGATCGAGCGCCAGCCACGGCGGCCGACGCTGCCGATCGCTCCGCCGCTGGCATCGGTCATGAAGTAGCGGGCGGACCAGTCGATGACCTTGTTCGTGCGGATATCGGCGAGGCCGGTGGTGCGGGTGGAGTCGGTGAAGATCTCGACGTGTTCCTTGAACTTGAAGAACTTCTGCTTGGTGTGGAGCACGGTGCGACCGGCGGCATCGGTGACGTTGGCCTGGGTGGTCAGGGCCAGAATCTTGAAGGAAAGGGTCAGCGGATACTGGAGTCCGGTGAGGGCCTTGGCGACCTGATCGCTCGGCATCGGCGGTGTCGGAGTGATCGAGGAAACAGGGGCGGAGTAGGGATTCTCGTCAGACATGGTGGACGATCTAGCAGCTGGGATGCCGGATGGCGAGAGGGGTTTGCATGCCTTGGTCGGCGGGGAAGGAATGACGAATTCCGAAATCCGAATGACGAAGGAAGATTCCCGAAGGCCAATGACGTGTGATTATCCACGCCGATCGATCAGGCCTTTGGTCCTCAAGATTTCTCAATAACTCCGGCCCCAGATCGCGCGGGCGCGGGTAGGGGTGCCGGTGAGGAGGCAGGGGGCCTCGGGCTCGTTCTGCTTGTCGAGCGGCAGGCAGCGGATGGTGATCTTGTGCTCCTTGGAAATGACCTCCTCCTGATCCGGCGAGGCGGCCCAGGGAGTGATCAGCCAGCCGCCGTCTTCCTTGTCCCAATGGGCGTGGAAGTCTTCAAGGCTGGCGCACTCGGTGATGTTCGCGTCGCGGAAATCGGTGGCCTTTTTCAGCAGCGAATCGTGGATCTCGTGCAGGACATCGGAAGCCCGCTGGATGAAGTCCTCTTTGTCGAGGAACTCCTTCGCCGAAACCGGTTGATCGCGACGCTGGAGGCAGACTTTCCGCGTCTCGATGTCGCGCGGACCGATCTCGATCCGGATCGGCACGCCCTTCTTGATCCACTCCCACTTTTTTACGCCGCCGTTGAGGTCGCGGGTGTCGACGACCACGCGGAGCAGATCGCCATGGAAAAGCTGGTTGCGCAAGGTGGTGGCGAGGGCCTGGCAGGACTCGAGCACGGCGGCCTTGCTGTCCTCCTTCGGCGTGACCGGAAGAATGACGATCTGCTGGGTGGCGACGCGCGGTGGCAGGACGAGTCCGTCGTCATCCGAGTGCGCCATGATCAGCGTGCCGATCATGCGGGTGGAGACGCCCCACGAGGTGGTGTGGGCGTGCTCGACGCTGCCATCGCGTCCGGTGAAGGAGATGTCCTGGGCCTTGGAGAAATTCTGTCCGAGGTAGTGCGAGGTGCCGGCTTGGATGGCTTTCCTGTCCTGGACCATCGCTTCGACGGTCAGAGTGATGTCGGCACCGGGGAAGCGCTCGTTTTCCGTCTTCTCGCCGGGGACGACGGGGATGGCGAGGTGGTCGCGGAGAAACTCCTCGTAAAGCCCGTGGATCATCCGGGTTTCCTCGATCGCCTCTTCCTTCGTCTCATGCGCGGTGTGGCCTTCCTGCCAGAGGAACTCGGCGGTTCGGAGGAACAGGCGCGGGCGCATTTCCCAACGCATCACGTTGGCCCACTGATTGATGAGCAGGGGCAGGTCGCGATACGACTGCACCCAGCGGGCAAAAGCGGCACCGATGATCGTTTCGGAAGTCGGGCGGATGACATAGGGCTCGGTGAGCTTGCCGCTGGGGATCATCCTGGTTTTTCCCGTGACCTCGTCCTTCACCGCTTCCAGGCGGTGATGGGTGACGACGGCGCACTCGGTGGCGAAGCCCTCGGCGTGCTCGGCTTCCTTTTCGAGGTAGGAAAGCGGGATCAGCAGCGGAAAGTAGGCGTTCTGGTGACCGGTGGCTTTGAAGCGTCGGTCGAGCTGCTGCTGGATGAGTTCCCAGATGCCGTAGCCCCATGGCTTGATGACCATGCAGCCACGGGTTTCCGAATTCTCCGCCATGTCGGCGGCACGGATGACTTGTTGATACCACTCGGGGAAATCCTCCGAGCGGGTCGGGCTGATGGCGGTCTTGTCTGACATGGGCGGGGAGGGAGTAGAACATTGAACCTCGAACGTCCAACCCGGAAGTTTGAAGGGCGGGATTTGACTTTCCCTGCTGGCTTCTGTTTAAACCTGCGAATGGACGAAAGCCCCCAGCTCGCCGGACGATTCCTGCCCTCCAAGGTTTACGCCCGTCGGAAATGGACGGTGCGCTTTGGATTGTTCGCGATGCCGCTGATCCTGTTTCTCGCGGGTGGGTTCGTGCTCTATCTCGCGCCGACCAAGTATGAGAGCAAGGCGGTCTTCGAATACCGCGGCAGCCGCACTCCATCCGAGGCGGCGGCCTTGTTGAAGTCGCGGAACGTGCAGGTCGCCGTGTGTGAGGCGCTGGAACTGAACAAGCAGCTCGATGTCGACAAGGAGACCGTCGTTGAAATGCTCTCCAAGGCGACGGAAACCCAGTTGGATCCGGTCACCGGGCTGATCGAGGTCCGGGTGACTCATGTCCGGAAGGAACTGGCCCGCGATGTCGCGGCAGAGCTGCCGAAGGCTCTCGAACGCTATGAAGCGACGCTCGCCCGTAACGCGATCAATTCCCGGCTCCAGGCGCTGGGACTCGCGATCCGCAATGGCGAGGACAAGGCGGAGATTCGTCGCAAGGACCTGCTTCAGTTGATCTCCGTGCGTGGCGAGCATCCCCCTGATACGGCTTCGCAACTGGACGTCACGGCTTCCCGGATCGAGTGGGAGCAGGAGTGCCGTCGAGTGGCGGACAACAAGAACCGCGCTGCAGGGCTGGATCTGGAGCTCAGCAGCCTTGGGAAATTCACGACGCTGCACACGGATCCGGTGATTAGTCAGAACCCTGCGGGAAAGAAGTCCGAGGACAGTCTTGGTGAAGTTTCCCTGGAGTCGCTCGGTTATGGCCTGTTGTTCGCCTTGCTGGTGCCCTACCTCTTCGAACTCGCCTGCCCGAATCACCGGCGGTTCATCACTCCGGTGAAGAAGGTGAGCACGCTCGCGGACGACGAATGGTCCGGCACGGCCAAGGACTCCGATCTTGTTCCCTCGCCGCTCAATGGTTAGAGAGCGGGCATGCTGACAAAGCTCCCCCTTGTCCTGTTCGCGGCGCTGGCCTCGATCTTTCCGGCCCAGGCTGATCTGGCCTCCGATGCGCTGCTGAAGGCAGCCGCCGGCTCCGACGCGGAAAAGCTCGTCCTCGCACTCGCCGAGGCCCCGCCGGATGCCCGCGATTCCAAAGGCCAGACCGCGCTGATGCTTTCCGCGAAGGCGGGCTCCTTCGAGTGCGCGAAGCGGCTGATCTGGGCCGGGGCCGACCCTCGACAGAAAGACAGCTCGGGAAAAATGGCGCTCGAACTCCTCGATCCAGCATCGCCCGCCTACGGACCGCTGAGCCTGCTGCTGCGCTGCCACGCCTTTTGTCGGGACAACGGTCGCCCCGGAGGGAAGTCGCGGATTCCGAATCTGGCGTTGGTGAACGACATGTTCGTCGACTACAGCCACCCGACCCTCATGGGAGCCTACGCCGTGAACACCGCCGAGATGAAGGGCCGTAAGGGCGTCGATGATGACCGCAACGGCTTCATTGATGACGTCTACGGCTGGAACCTGAACAACGATGAGCCCGTCGCCGCGCCGATGCTTTGCCTCGACGGCTCAGATGAGACCCGGAGCTTTCTCGCCGAGATGATCACCAATTATCTCAAGTCGAACAAAGGAGACTTGCAGATGGGCAACCGCCTCCGCAACCGCTACGACAACCCTCTGGTCCGACAGGTCGGCCTGCAGAACCTGCTCGGGGTCGGCATCGAGCTGAACGACCACAAGTACAGCGAAATGTTCTTTGAGGCCTCCCACGGCACCCACGTCGCGGGCATCATCCGCCGCTACAGCGGCAACAAAGCCAAGCTCACCTGCGCCACCATCGGCATGTCCGTCACGCCACGCGGGACGATCCTCGCGAACGGACAAGCGATGTCGGAGCTCGCGAAAAGCTCGGCGAACTACGGCGATTTCGTGAACGCCATCATCGAGCGCTACAGGGCCGAGGCGATTGCCAAGGGTCGGCGCTCCTCCGACTACCTGCGTGCCTCCGGTGCCGGGGTGGCGAACATGAGCTGGGGTCGCCAGAGGGCCTGGTTCAAGGAAACGGCGGATCGGCTGAAACAGATCTACAAGGAAGCCGGTGCGGACCCCGCCAGCATTGATCGCGAATACACCGGCGTCATCAGTCAGCGCATCGCTGAATTCCCTCTGGAACTGATGATCGCAAATGCCGCCACCTTCGCGCTGGCCTTTTACGAGAATCCCGACGTCTTCGTCGTCATCTCCGCCGGCAATGACCACGCCGACAATGACACCGGCCTGCCCTCACCGCAGTATCTCTCCCGCTTTTTTCCGAACGTCATCACCATCGCCTCCACCAATGAGCAGGGAAAACCTTCCTCGTTTACCAACTACGGCGTTCGTTCGGTCCAGCTCGCCGCCCCGGGCGAGGACATCCGCTCCACCATCCTCGGCGGGCTGGAGGCTCCCATGACCGGCACCTCGATGGCCGCTCCGCTCGTCGCCGGCGTCGCCGCAGGCATCCGCGCGGATTACCCGAAAATCTCCGCCGCCGACCTCCGCCGCATCTTGGAATACTCGGCCCGGCGAAATTCCATGCTCGCCACCACCGTTTCCACCTCCGCCTGGATCGATGCCGATGCCGCCAACCGGCTGGCCGCCACCTGGTCCGGCCCCACCGGATCGATGCTGCTCGCCGAGGTCGCCCGCGATCGCCGCCCCGGTCAGGACGGCCCGAAAATCACCGCTCCCAGGGCTGCCGCGCCACCGAAGCTGAAGATCCCGCTGCTGGCGAAGGGCTGGCGGATCACGTCCACCGGCGGCTATTCCGACTCGTGGAAAGTCGTGATGTCAAAGCCCTCGCCCTACACCGAACAATGCCATTTCGGCGTCAGCGATTGGCCAGCCAAGGAGATCAACGAGGCTTGGGCCAAGGGCTTCCGCGTCAGCTCCATCGCCGGAGACACGGAGGGCTGGAACGTCGTCATGAGCAAGGGTGTCCCCGGTGGTCAGCGCCTGCTGGGACTGGATTTCGATCAGACCCAGCTCGCCAAACTGATGGGCGAAGGCTGGAAAATCACCACCGTCGGCGGCTGGAACTCGCAGTGGGCCTTCGCGCTCGGCGATCAGACCGGCTACGGCAACCAGCGCTACACCCAGCCCACCCCGATGAACGACAGCCGTCGGGAATGGATCAAGAAGCGTTGGGACGAGGGCTACCGCATCACCAGCATCGCCGGGGACGATTCCCCGGAGACCGAGGATGACGGCTGGCTGGTGGTCGTGAGCCAGACTTCCGGGCTCACCGAGCAGACGTTCAGTGGACCAGGAGCCTGGCCGACGGACTGGATCGCCACCAAGCAGAAGGAGGGTTTCCGGATCACCTCCATCGCCGGCACCCCGGAGCGTGCTATCGTCGTCATGTCAAAGGGCACCAAGCTCGGCCTCCAGATCGTCTCCGAAGGCGGCAAGTTTCCCGGCGACTGGATCAAGGATCGCTGGTGATTTTCCGGAAATCCGGCACCGACCGACGAAAAGCCAAGAAGGGGGTTTGACAGCTCCCAGTCGGATCGTCTTAGTAGGTCCCTCTAAACCCCATTGCCCGGCCCGCATGAGCGAGAATGAAAACCAACCAGCTCCGTCCAAGCAGACGTCGAGCGTGCCCCTGAAAAAGGAAACCGTCCGCGTCACCTTGAAGGCGGCCGATGCTCCTCCTGCCGCTGGACCTCCATCGCCTGTCGTCGCTGCGCCGACTCCCACGGCTCCCGGTGCGGCTCCGGTCGTCCGTCCGCCGACTGCCACCCTCGGCGGCCCACCGCCCGCACCCACCGCGCCAACGGTTGGTGGACCACCGCGTGCGCCCGCTCCCGCTCCGACGATTCCACTCCGTGCTTCGGGTGCTCCTACGGCTCCGCTTCGTCCACCAGGTGCTCCCACTGCCCCCGGCGCTCCGCGCCCACCAATGGGCTCCGGTGCTCCGACGATTCCGCTCCGCTCGCCCGGGGCTCCGACCACGCCCGGCACCATCCCATCTCCCGGACCGACGATCGCCCTTCCGAAGGCCACCGTGCAGCTTCAGGCTCCGACCCAGCCGCTCGGCACCGCCCGCCCAGCCCTCACACAGGCACCTACGCTCCAGTCCGAGGACGATGACGACGAAGGCTCAGGCGAAACCGTCGCCAACGTGCTCTCCATCGTCGGCTTCATCGCCGCACTCGCCGTTCTGGCCTTCCAGCTCATGATCACCAACACCAGCATCGAGGCAACCTACATGCCCGTTGCAGGTGAGGTCAAAGGCACTCCACCGAACTACACACCGCCTCCCGCACCGCCTGCGGAGCGCAGCCTCTTCGGTGAGATCTTCAAATCCGAACAATAAACGATCCATGTTCCTTCCCATCCTTAATCTGATTCTCGGGGGCGTCGTTGCCTACTTCGCCTACACTGCCTGGGCCATGCCTCTCTGAGACGCGGCTCATTCCATTTCCAAGGGCTGCCTCGTTTAACCGCGGGGCAGCCCTTGACGTCTCATCCACCTGCATCCACGTTCCTCTCATGGCACTCCTACTCACTGAAGCCAATTTCCAATCCGAAGTGATCGATTCCGATCAACCTGTTCTCGTCGATTTCTGGGCCGAATGGTGCGGTCCCTGCAAAATGATCGGCCCCGTCATCGACCAGGTCGCCACCGACCTCGAAGGCCAAGCCAAGGTCGGCAAGGTCAACGTCGATGACGCCCGCGAACTCGCCGCCAAGTACGGCGTCCGCAGCATCCCGCTCCTTCTGTTCTTCAAGAACGGCGAGGTGAAGGATCAGATCGTCGGGGCAAACGTCACCAAGGACATGCTCAAGGCGAAGCTCCTCGCCCTGGCCTGAGCCTCATCAACCTTTTCCCAAAGCCGGACTTCCTCACGGGAGCCCGGCTTTTTCATTTCAAGGAGTGGTGGCATCCTGCCGCCATGAGCCTTGAACCCGCTTTCCAGCTGCGGACTCTAGGATAAGTTTACGTTGCATGGAAACGCTGCGGTCGGACTGAACTAAAGTGACAGGTGCCGCGAGTCTGTTTTAGCTTCAGGCATGATTCTGGGGCCACACTCACGCGCCGCTTTTCCGATCACTGCCTGGACGCATGTGCTCGTGGCTAGGGATGATGCGCCTGAGTCCACAGCAGCGCTGGAGGTGATTTGCAAGGCTTACTGGCCAGCGATTTACACGTACTTGCGTGCGCAGGGATGCGAGCGCGAGGAGGCCCGTGATCTCACGCAGGAGTTCTTATGGGAATTCATGATGGGTGGCGGTCTGCACAAGGTGGCACCGGAGCGTGGGCGCTTGCGCAGCTACATCATGCAGGCAGTGCGCAATCATTTATCCAATGCCCGCCGCGATGCGCTGCGCCTTAAGCGCGGCGGTGGGCAGGTGATGATTTCGATGGATGCAATGGAGAATTTTGACGTGCCGAGCCAGCCTGAAACGGCTGACGCGTGGTTCGACAGGCGATGGGCTTGGTCGTTGCTGCGACTGGCAATGGCGCGCATGGCGGCGTATTTCGAGGCGCGCGGTCGAGCCGCTCTGTTCGAGGCGTTGAAGCCGGGCCTGGCCAATCCAGATTTGTTGAAACCTTACAGCGAAATCGGGGCTTCCTTGGGTATGACGGAAGGAAATGTGAAGATTGAAATGCACCGTGCACGCAAGCGCTTGGCAGAAGCATTACGTGCGGAAGTCGCCTCGACGCTTGAAGTCGGTGGCGATGTGGAAAGCGAGTTGCGCTACTTGCTCAACGTGCTTGGGGGTGACGCGTGAGCGCGGTGTGCCCTAGCTGCGCAGCGGCGTTGGATGAATCGCTGCTCATCAACGGCCTATGCCCGACTTGTGTGGCTCGCAGCCTGTCGTTGGACATGCGCGGTTTGCTCGACGAGCCAGCGGCTGAAGAGGAATCCATCGCGCTGAACATCGTTGGCTACGAAGTGCATGAACTTATCGGCGGCGGCGGCATGGGCGAGGTGTATCGCTCCACGAGAATCGCAACGAAGGAAGTCGTCGCCATCAAGATCGTGGCAGGCCGACTGACCCGCGATGCCGAGGTGACCGCGCGATTTGAAAACGAGGTTTCCGCCATTTCGCAGCTCGACCATCCGAATGTGGTGCATGTGATCGACCAAGGTGGTGTGAGCAATGATGGCAGACACTACCTCGTGACGGAGTTCGTCGATGGCTGTGATCTGCGTCGGCTGATGAGGGCGCAGCGATTGGAGCCTGCTCGGGCGTTTGAGATTTTTGCGAAAGTTTGCGCTGGCATCGCACATGCGCATGAGCGCGGCGTCGTGCATCGTGATTTGAAACCGGCGAACATCCTTGTCGGTCTCGATGGCACCGTAAAGGTGGCGGACTTCGGGCTGGCGAAGACGCTGGCCGATACATCGCACTGGTATGGCTTCACGCAGACGCGCGATACCTTCGGCACGCCGTATTACATCGCGCCAGAGGTGACACGCCAAGCGGGCAAGGCGGATGCGCGCAGCGATGTGTACGCGCTCGGTGTGCTACTCTATGAACTGCTCGCGGGCGCGGTGCCGATGGGACAGTTCACGCCGCTCTCGCAGCGCATCGACATCGACAAGCGCATCGACGTGATCATCGCCGAAGCGCTCGCCGATGATCCGAAGCGACGCACCGCAACCGTGAGCGCATTGGCCGATGCGGTGGCAAAAATCGCCGCGGCTCATGCCACGCGGCGGCGGCGATCACAGCT
>JANOKL010000332.1:0-20310 GCA_031419215.1 Luteolibacter sp.
TGGAAGCCGTGCAACAGCGCGGTGCGAAGGTAATCAGCCGCGAGGCGTGAGGTGAAGGAAAGTCCCGCTCAGCGCAGGACCTTCAGCTTGCCGACGCCGAAAACGGCATCGTTGCCCAGCTCTTCCTCGATGCGGAGAAGCTGGTTGTATTTTGCAATCCGGTCCGAGCGGCTCATCGAGCCGGTCTTGATCTGGCCGCAGTTGGTGGCGACGGCGAGGTCGGCGATGGTGCTGTCCTCGGTCTCACCGGAGCGGTGCGAGAGAACGGCGGTGTAGCTGTTTTCCTTTGCGAGTTCGACGGCGTCAAAGGTCTCTGTGAGGGAACCGATCTGGTTCACCTTGACGAGGATCGAGTTGGCCACGCCCTGCTTGATGCCCTTCGAGAGGAAGTCGACGTTGGTGACGAAGAGATCGTCGCCGACGAGCTGGGTCTTGGCACCGAGCTTGTCGGTGAGGATCTTCCAACCGTCCCAATCGTTTTCGGCGCAGCCGTCTTCGATGGAGATGATCGGATAGCGCTTCTGGAGGTCGGCGTAGAAATCGACGAGCTCTTCGGCGGATTTGACGGACTTGTCGGACTTCTTGAAGACGTAGGCGTTCTGCTTGGCGTCGAAAAACTCCGAAGAGGCGACGTCGAGGGCGAAAGCGATGTCTTCACCAACCTTGTAGCCGGCGGCTTCGATGGCCTGGCAAAGGACCTGCATCGCGTGCTCGGCGCTCTTCAGCGTCGGGGCGAAGCCACCTTCGTCACCGACGGCGGTGGAAAGGCCGAGGTCATGAAGGACCTTCTTGAGGGAGTGGAACACTTCTGCACCGTAGCGGATCGATTCGCGGAAGGTCGGCGCGCCGATCGGCACGATCATGAACTCCTGGAAGTCGATCGGGGCGTCCGAGTGGGCGCCGCCGTTGATGACGTTCATCATCGGCACGGGCAGCACCTTGGCGTTCGGGCCGCCGAGGTACTTGTAAAGCGGTTGGCCGAGCTGCTGGGCAGCTGCCTTGGCGACTGCGAGGGAGACGCCAAGGATGGCGTTCGCTCCCATCTCCTTTTTGGTGGAGGTGCCGTCGAGGGCGAGCATGACCTTGTCGATGGTCGCCTGCTCGGTGGCATCGAATCCAAGGAGGGCGGGAGCCAGACGGGTGTTGACGTTTTCAACTGCCTTGAGAACGCCCTTGCCGAGGTAGCGGGATTTGTCGCCGTCGCGCAGCTCGACTGCTTCGTGCTCGCCGGTGGAGGCACCGCTGGGAACAGCGGCGCGGCCGACGGCACCGCCGTCAAGGTGAACGTCGACTTCGACGGTGGGATTGCCACGGGAGTCAATGACTTCGCGGCCGCGGATTTCAACGATGGTGGTGTAGTCCATATTTAAGAAAATTCTAAGTTCTAAGCACTAAATTCTAAACGAAGGCACTCTGGTTTTGTGCTTTGGATTTAGGATTTAGGATTTCCCCGTTAGGGGTTGTAGGGCTTGATGGAGATGACCTTGAGGGTCTGCTTGCCTTCGGTGACGGGGTCGTGGGCTTCGACGGTGTCACCGACTTTTTTGCCGAAGAAGGCGGCACCGAGTTCCGAGAGATAGGAAAGGTGGTTCTTTTCCGGATCAGAGTCCCAGGCACCGAGGAGGTTGTAGACCGTCTCCTCACCCTTGTCGTTGGCGACTGTGAGGATCGTTCCGATGTTGGCGAAGGAGGCGTCGGCTCCCTTGAAGTCGGTGCCGCGGGCGCGGTTGACTTCCTTCTGGAGTTCGGTCTTGCGGTTGTTGAGGTACTTCTGGTGATCCTTGGCGGATTTGTATTCGAAGTTCTCGCGAAGGTCGCCATGCTCGCGGGCCACCGAGATCTCGCGGGTGTTCTGCGGGATGCGGTTGCGGATGATGTCGTCCAGCTCGGTCTTCTTGCGCTCCAGGCTTTCCCAGGAAACGAGGAGGTCTTCCTCGCGCTTCGAGGACTCACCGGAAACGAGTTCGCCGGTTTCTGGCTTGGCCTTGATGACGCGGGCCATCAGTGACTTTTTCTCAAGCTCGCCGAAGACCGCGCACTCCAACATGCGGCGGGCGAAGTTGCGGGCCTCGTTCACGTCCATGATGCTGACCAGATCGCTGAGCAGCTTCTTGTCCTCGGTCATCAGGGTCTGAAGACGCGAGGTCTTGCGGGGTCCATCGGCGAGGTGGTCGTTTTCGAGAAGATTTAGGATCGAGGCACCGACCTCCGGGCTGAAGACATCGTGCGCGGCATTTGAGCGCTCGCGACAGATCCAGATCAACGCGTCCGGTCCAAGGGCACGGCGGGCAATGGCGGAGCGAAGGTGAACGGAGAGCGCCGGAAGCTCGGTCCGCTCGACGAGCAGGCGGGCGATTTCCGTGACGCCACGGGCACCAACACGGTCAAAGACCTGCACGATGCGCTCGACCCAGCCTTCGCCAAATGCAGCCGGGAAGGCTTCATAAATCGTGCGCTGGCGGATCGAGGGAAGCTGGCCGATTTCGTCGGACAGGCGCTGGGCCTCGACGGTCTGAAGCATGTCGGAAATCCGCACGGCGGTGGGATCCAGATCGATGCTCTTACAACTGCTGATCACCTCATCGCGGGCGGCGAGAAGCTGAAGCGACTGGCCGAGCTGAACGCGGGCTGACTTGCGTACGCCCTCGTCGATGTCGTTGATGAGCTTCTTCAGCGCATCGAGATCAGCATCGAACGCGCGGATGTCGGCGGCGATCGATTCGAGCGCCTTGATCATTCCCTTAAGGTCACGGGCGGCTTCGAAATCCGCAACCATCGCCTGGGCGGGTGTGCGGTCGCCATCGCGAAGCATCAGGGCCTCGGTGCGCTTTTGCGGAACGACCACCTTGCGGCTTTCGCGCAGGGCCTTCTTGGCGTTGTCCCACCACTTACGGAAATCCTCGGCAGCGATCACCGCGCCGGAGAGCTCCTTTTCGAGTGCGTCGCCGGTCATCGTGCCGCCGTGGCTCTCGAGGAGGTGAACCACCAGTTCGACGGGGTCCTTCTTCGCGAGGGCGCGGAGCTCTTCAAGTTGCTCCACCTTCTTCGCGCGGAAGTCATCCGCAGGGATCCATTCGGTCTTTTGAAGAGCGAATTGCAGCTCCATCGTCTGAGCGGCAGAGCGCTCGAAATCGATGGTGACTTTTTTGCTGGGAAGATCCCAATCGATCACCTTACCAGCGCCCCAGGATTTGTGAAGACAGAAACTTCCGGGAGAAAGTTGAGTCAATCGCTCCGCCAAGGGCTTGGGGATGCGTCCAGCTTCAACCAAACGTGCCACATCAGAATGCATGACGCAAAAGATGGGAAGCAGCCGAACAAAACGCAAGGCATTCCAAGGCTAAATGCCTTTTGTGACAGAATCAGTGGCCTTCGGACGGCACCGGAACCACGCGTGGCCGGGGCGGGCGGACGTTTTCCATCTTTCCATCCAGCACATTGTCTAGCCCGCGACGAACGACGCAGACCCTTCTCCGCCAAGCCTCTGGGACGGCTGCCGTATCGCCATTTGCGGGAAGGTTGCCATTGAAAACAAGCGCATCGGAGTCGTCGCGGATCTCAAGTTCGTAGCCGCTGCCATCCGAGTTCCGCTTCAGCACTGCCTTGCCACCATCCGTCACCAGGGTGGCGGTCCGGTTTTCGGGATTGGTCGAGTACCAGCGCGGTCCTTCGCCAGGAATGACGGCCGCATCCAGCTCAGGGCCAATGCCGAGTGGCCGGTTGAGTGGGAAAGTGCCGAGGGTTAACGGAATTTCGAGAGAGCGACCGCTGCGGAAAACAGCAAGTGGCACGACTTCCCCCGGCTTTTTCAAGCGGAGCAAGGTCACGAGCTGAGCCTCATTGACCAGAAGCTGGTCGCCGAACTTCCAGACGACATCCCGGGGCTGAAGGCCGCAGGAATCTGCTGGTCCCTTGGCATCGACGGTCAAAATGACGAAGCCGATCCCCGCAGGCAGCTCGGGAAGATGGGCGCGAGTGGTTTCATCCGGCTTGGTCACGCGGAATCCCAGCCATGGCGGGCCGTCCAACTTCTTCAGGGGCTGAACGAGCGGCGGGTCCACCGGGACCGGAGCCGGATCAGCGGCCATCACCGGAAGAAGCAGGGCAACCAGAGGAATGAAGGGGAAAAGTTTCATGATTAGAAATCACTGACAGGCATCAACAGGACCTCTTCGCGCGGCTCGGAAACCGTCACGGTGTAGCCGGTTTCCTCATCGCGGACCACATCCTCGCTGACCATCCGGAGGCGGACGGCCTGCATGGCGGAACCATCGGGATCCGCCACCCAACCTTCATCGGACATGGACTCGACCCGCTCGGACGTCTCCACCAGATAAACGCCGAGCGTGGCCACGTCGGCACGAACCTGAGGCGAGGAGGCGATTTCCACGCCGGTCTTGAACAGGCCCGGAAGCGTGACCAAGGCAGCCATGGCGGCCGCGATTCCGAGACTGATCGTCGGGCGTTTCCAGTCGCGAACCCTCACGACCTTGGACTCGGCGGCGAGACCGTCGAGCATGTCCTCGATGGAACGCTGGCCGGACGCGCTCATAGAGGTCGGCATCAGGCGGGCGAGTGCAGCTTCGATGGGATCAGGCGCTTGCATGGCGGTTTTCCTTCAGGCGACGGAGTTCGTGGGAGAGTTGATCGAGCGCGTAGCGGTAGCGGGACGCGGCGGTGTTCGGAGAAATGGCGAGGGTTTCGGAAATCTGGGCAAAGGTTAGGCCGCCCCAGGTCTTCATGACGACGACCTCGCGGAGCTTCGGGCTGAGCTTTTCGACAGCTTCCCGGAGAAAGACGGCTTCCTCGTCGTCTTCCATGACCGGATCGAGCCAGACGTCCTGGAAGTCGTTGAGGTAAATCACCGAGCCCTCGCGATTGCGGCGGCGGGTTTCGGAGCGATGGTGGTTCAGACCGCAAAAGCGGATGGTGGAAAAGGCCAGCGGAAGGTCCGGTGGGGTTGCCCCCTTGTCGGCTTGGTAGTGCCACAGGCGGAGGATGGCTTCCTGAACCAGATCCTCGGCGTCGGCCTTGCATTGGCTCCAACCACGGGCGAACAGCAACAGGCGCGGACCATTGTCGGTCAGCCACTGTTTCCATTCGATTGCCAACGATTGCGCCATCCATTGGAAAAATGCCTGTGAAGGGTCCGTTTGTCTGCAAAATCTTCCCGGATCACGCAAAGTTCCATTTTTCTGGTCCGCAGGCGCATCCACTTGGTATTCGCCTCGGTGTGTCAGGATTTGTGGAAAAACCCGTGGTCGTGGATGGATTCGAAGCTCCCGAGTCGTGGATGCCTGTGGCGTCAGGGCTGGCGGAGTTGAAACTGGACAGTCCGGAGTCCCCGCGCGGCCGGGCGCTGCGGATGAGCTTCAATTTCAACGGCGGAGGCGGCTTCGTGGTCGCGCGAAAGGAAATCCGGCTCCCCCTCTCGGAAACCTGGGAGTTCCGGTTCCGCCTGCGCGGCGAGGTGCTGCCGAACCGCTTCGAGTTCAAGATCGTCGACCTCACCGGCACCAATGTCTGGCGCTGGAGCGAGGAGCCACTGAAAGTTTCCAATGACTGGCGGGAGCTTGTCATTTCCAGCAGCCAGATGCCCTTCGCCTGGGGCCCGGCCGGCGGCGGAGTTCCTTCGGAAATCGGCGTGATCGAGTTCGCCATCGCGGCCGGAAGCGGCGGCGAGGGCAACCTCTGGATCGAGGATTTCCAATGGGTCGACACCGGCCCGCTGGAGGCGGTTTCCTGCCAGGCGTCCTCGGGAAATCCCCAGGCGCTGCGCGAGGGGAAGGGCTGGATCAGCGGAGCCGACGATCCCTCCCCTTGGATCGAAATGGATTTCGGGCGCCCCCGTGAACTCGGCGGCATGATCCTGCATTGGCTTCCCGATGGAGCCCGCGACCTCAGCGTGGAGACCCTCCACGGAACCGAGTGGCGAGAGGTGCTTGAATTGAAAAGTGTCGCCGGAACCCGCACGCCCGTCCCTCTTCAATGCCCCGCCACGCCGCGGATCCGGCTTTCTCTTTCGACAGGGGCCGCGCTGGCCCGGATCGAGTGGAAAGGCCCGGAGTTTTCGCGCTCCGACGACGAGTTTCTCCACACCATCGCCACCGCCAGCGAGCCTGGTGCGTTTCCGAAATACTGGCTGCGTCGCCAAACCCTGCTCACCCCTATCGGCTCACCCGACGGCGGCCCGCGCTCGATGATGAATGAAGAGGGGCTGGTGGAAATCGATGCCGCGAGTCCGACGATCGAGCCATTCCTGCATGACGGCGAACGACTCTGGACCTGGCACGATGCCACGATCCACCAGTCGCTCGAAAACGCCTGGATGCCCCTGCCCCGCTCGCATTGGAGCTGCGGTCAGCTCTCCCTCGAAATCGCCGCCGAGCCCACCGGCGAAGGCGATTCACGCGGGACCGTCGTCCGCTACACCGTCCGGAACTCCTCCGCCTCCGCGAAATCCACCCGCCTGCACCTGGTGCTGCGTCCGTTTCAGGCAACCCCGCCCTGGCAGCACCACGGCCACCTCGGGGGAAAAAGCGCCATTTCCGCCATCGAGATCCATGAATCGACGGTCCGGCTCAATGGCACGCGGAACGTGATCTCCCTCGACGCCCCCGATCACGCCGGAGCGCGCCCCTTTTCCGCCGGTCCCGTCGTCGATGGACTGCGAAGTGGAAACTTGCCTAAAGCGATAAAGGCAGTCGATCCACTGGGACTCGCGGAGGCCGTGCTCACCTTCGATCTGGAACTGGCTGTTGGAGCCTCCGCAGAGCGCTCAGTCTTCCTCCCCTTCGGCTCCGCCACCATCGCCAAGCCCTCGAAAGCCGCCATTGAGCGACGCTGGAATGACGAGCTCGGCCAGACCTCTTTCGACGTCCCGCCAAAGTGGGAAGACGCCGCAGATGCCTGGAAAACCGCCGCCGCGCACATCCTCGTGAACCGTAAGGGCGCGGCCATCCACCCTGGCCCGCGACGCTACAACCGCGCCTGGATTCGCGATGGCGTCGTGATGGGCGCGGCACTCGCGAGGGCTGGCAGCGCGGCTCCTTATTTCGAATTCATGCGCTGGTATCAGCCCTTTCTGCGCGACGATGGCTTCGTGCCTTGTTGCGTCGATGAAAACGGTCCGGACTGGCTCGTCGAGTATGACAGCCAGGGCCAATGGCTGCATGGCATCGCCGAGTGCCACCGCTTCGGAGCGGGCGATGACTTTGCGATGGATCTTTGGCCGTCCGTGCAGCGCTGCATCCACCACACCCGCGAGCTGTTGGAGCGCCGTCCTGCGGATGGCTATGACCTCCCCGACAAGCGCGCCTTTCGCGGCCTCCTCCCCGAGTCCGCCAGCCATGAAGGCTACCTCGCCCACCCCGTCCACTCCTACTGGGATGACTTCTGGGCGATCCGTGGATTGATCGACATCCTGCGACTCGCCAAGCATCTCGACCGCCCGGAGCGCGAGCAGACATCGATCCGTGAAATGGCCAACGCGATGATCGTTTCCGTCAAGGAATCCCTCCGGATCACGATGGAACTACGACAAATCCCGTACGTCCCCGGATCGGTCGAGTGGGCGGACTTTGATCCCGCCGCCACGGCCGTCGCCATGATGATTCTCGATGGCCTGGATGTCCTGCCAGCTGATGGATTGCAGGACACCTTCGACCGCTACCTGAAGGGCTTCCGTGACCGCCTTTCCGGAGCCATGCCCTGGAACAACTACTCCGCCTACGAAATGCGGATCGTCACCGCGCTGACCCGGCTAAGTCGGCGCAGTGATGCGATCGAGTTACTGACGTTCCTGCTCAAAGACCGCCGCCCCTGTGTCTGGAACCAGTGGCCGGAAATCACCTGGAAAGATCCTCAAAGCCCCGGCCATTTCGGCGACCTGCCGCACTCGTGGATCGGGGCCGAATACGTCCTCGGATTCGCCGGGCTTTTCGCCTATGAACGCGCGGCGGATGACACCCTTGTCCTCGCCGCCGGCATGCCGGCCGATTGGTTTGAGAATGGCCGCACCAACGGCGTTACCAACCTCGCCACCTACTTCGGCCCGGTGACGTTCTCGTTGAAACTTTCCGGAGATAAATGGCACCTCGATCTCGCCAAGCCCGAACCCTCACCCAGCGGCGGAATCGAAGTCCGACTGCCCTTGGTTTCCGGAGTCAGCCTTCTTTGTCACGATGGGCACGATCTGCCTCTCGATGCTCGCGGCGTGGTCCTTCTCTGAGGGCTCCACCGGCTCCTCTTTCACCGCCCGCATCTGTGGAACGTAGCTCCAGGTCCCATCCAGTTGGATGTCGAGCAGGGCATCGAAAAGCTCCGTCGCCTCGCTCGTCCCCCCGAGGATCAGACTGCCCTGCCCCATCTTCCGGAACGCGGTCAGCACGTCCTCCAGTTCGGGGTTTTTCAAGGTCGTGCCGGGGCGATCGAAGACGATGAAATCCGGGTTCGCCGCGATCGCCCGGACGCAGGAAAACAACTGCTGCTCTTCCAGCGAGAGCACCTCGCCCCAGTTGCGGACGGTGTCGACTCCCCCTACCCGTGCCACCACCCCATCCAGATCCAATAGCCGGATCGCCTGACGGGTTCGCAGATCATTCACTCGGAAATCACCACCTTCCACCCGCAGAATCTGACGCAGGGTACCGGTGGGGAGATAGGGGCGCTCCGGAAGCAGCATCAGACGCCCTTCCTCCGGCACCACGAGCGTTCCCGACCCACGGTCACAGTCGCCCGCGATCAGGTGAAAAAGCGCACGCTGTGCAATCGCATTGGGACCGCCAACCAGCACGTTCGCCCGCTCCGGGATGGCCAGATCCAGATCCCTGACAAGCGGTAGCCCCGTATCATTGGCCAGCAGTTCGATCGCCTCGAAACGCAGCCGCCGCGACTCGTTGCGGACCGTGATCGGCATTTCCGGACGATCAATGGCACGCTCGATCGAGCCCGCCAATTCACTGAGCCGCGCGATCACCGCCGCGAAGGCCGAGATCGACTGGAACTGAGTCACAATCAGGGAAAACGCCCCCAGCAAGATCGCGAAAGCCCCCGCCGACTGCGTGATCACGCCGAACTCCACCTTTCGACTGAAAAACAGCGGAGCCACGATCAGCGCCGGGATGATTTGGATCAGCAGGTTGTAGCCCGTGGTGAAGAACGAGAGGTTCCGGTTCACCGCGATCAGCCGCCGCATGTTCGAGGCCCAGTCACCGATCCGTTGCGAAAGCCGACGGCTGAACAGCGGCTCGTTGTGCGTCAGCGCCACCGCATCCGCATGCTCGCGCACATGCACCAGCTCCGAGCGGAAGTTTGCCTCGCGATCCGACTGCCGGAAATTCAACCCGATCAAGGGTCTCCCGAGCCGGATCGCCAGCGCAGAACCGCCCGCCGCATAGACCACCGCCACGACGAAAAGCGTCTGGCTGATCGACCACAGCACGCCGGAAAACGCGATCACCGTGAAGGTTCCGTTCAGCAGCAGCAGCGCGAAGCTCAGCGAGGTCGTGGTAAAGGCCCGCACATCCTCCGCGATCCGCTGATCCGGATTTGCCACGCGCGCGGTGTCCGATTGCCGGCGCAGGCAGTGTTTCAAATACGCCTCGGTGAGCTGGCGGGTCAGCGATTCCCGCCAAAGCAGGCCCAGGCGTTCCTCGCAGAACCGGAAAAACACCGCCGCCGCCGTCGAGCAGGCAAACATCACGATGTAGAGGATCGCCTGCTGGGCGAACACGCTCGGATTCCTGCGCTCGATGGCCGACATGAAATCGCGCCCCACGTAGCTCGTGATCACGTTCAGGGCGTTGATCACCAGCATCAGCGCGATCAGCAAGATCGCCAGCCTGCGGCCCTTCCCGCCCTCATCGGACTTCAAGAAGCCCTGCACCACCTGGGCAAGCCTCTTCCGCGTCAAGCGGTCGAAAGAGACAGAGCCAGCAGCCATAAGGTCGATGTATAGAACCGAAAAAACCGAGGTGCCAAGCCAATTGGCTCTAACATCCTTAAGTTTTCCTGATCAATCCCTACGTCCGCCCGCCGCCCCGGATCTCATTCAACGGGCCGGATTTCGACCTTTGCTGCCTTAAATCTGAGGGCCAAAGGCCTGCTCCATACCAACCCGAGGGCATCGCCCCAGAAATCCGTCCGAAAAAGGAATCAAGGGCTGAAGGCCCGCTCCACTCCGGGCTTTCTCAACCTGCGATCCCACCCACTCTACGGCCAAGCCCGGCCTCAGCGCCCGAAGCCCCGCCCAAAAAAAATCAAAAATCAACAATCGTCATTCATCAATCGCCAGTCCCTCTTCTCTTCGATCTTCAATGTTCGCCTACGCCGCCACATCCAGCGGACTCACGACCCCTATCCCATTCGCCCCGACCGCCACGTGTAGATAAATCTCGGTCGTCGTAATATCTTCATGCCCGAGAATATCTTGAATTTTCCGTAAATCCGTCCCGGCTTCCAGCAGATGCGTCGCGAACGAATGCCGCAGGGCATGACTCGTCACCCGCTTCCTGATGCCTGCCGCCTCTGCCGCACGCTTGATCGCCTCGTTGTAAACCTTCCCGTGCAGATGATGCCGCCGCCTGATCCCACTTTCTGGATCGGTGGAAAGCTGCTTCGCGGGGAAAAGCCAGAACCACTCGAAGGTCTCCGCTGCCCGCCGGAATTTGCGCGCCAAGGCCCCCGGAATATAAACGCCAGGATGACCCACACGTCGGTCATACTCCCAGAGCCCTCGCGCCTGGTGAATCTGAGCGGCCAATTCTTCCCGCAGGATCTTCGGCAGCACCGTCATCCGATCCTTGTCGCCCTTTCCACACCGTACCGTGACCGTTCCGCGTTCCAGATCGATATCCTGCACCCGGAGGTTCACCAGCTCGGAGAGACGCAGTCCCGCTCCATACTGCAAACGCGCCGCGAGGCCATATCGACCGTCCGTCTTCTTAGGCACCTGCGTCGGTTCATCCAGCTTCTCGAATACACGTTGAGTCTCATTTGGGGAAAGAACCACCGGCATCCGTGCCTCCGTCTTCTTCAGCCTCACTCCGAACACCGGCTCCTCCACTCCGAGCACATGCTTGAAAAAGAACGCCAGTGCGTTCAGCGCCTGCTTCTGGGTCGAATAGGCGCAGTCCTCATCCAGCACTACGGACGTCAGGAAACGAGTCGCCGTCTCCACCTCCATCACCTTTCTCTCGTCGTCGCCAAAAACAGCGTAACGCGCTGCCCATGCCCCGTAGCACTGCTTAGTCCGCGTGGCCAATCCCCGGCGCGAACAGGCCGAATAAACCGCTGCCCGCACTCGTTCTGGCAAACTCCGGTGATCCGCGCCCGCTTCCGCACAAGAATCCAGCCATTTCAGATACCAGCCAATCGCATCTCCCCATTGCTCTAGCTGCCACTGCTCACGCGGCCGATCCTCCCGTAACACCTCGGTCGTCCAGAAGGCCTTCGCCGCTTCCCGACCTGCTGGCAAATCATGGCGCAGCCTGAAGTTCTCGAACCATTCCAGAACCAGCAAAAAGCCCGCTCGTTCGCGATCCGATAGACCACGAAACTCCGAAAGATCCTTCCTCCAACACCAGCGGGATTTGGTCGCACTCATGATGGGAGGCATGAAAAAGCCGATTTTAATGCGCGTCAACCCAAAAAATGTTCATTTGAACACAATTTTGTAACGATTCATTTCGGCCATGGGATTGCTCGGCGCGTGATATCCGGGAAGGAACCCATCCCGCTGGAACCGCACAGATGGCGCGCTGATAGACACCCCCATCTTTCCCAAAAAAGCCGGATATCCTTGCCATTCGGGCATTCTCCGGCATTCTCAAGGCATGGATGCCCGAATGGATATCACCGTTCCCGATCCTACTAATAAAGACTGTTCGCTCAAAAAATGAAACCGATCATTGCCATATTTGCTATCGTCTCGATGCTATTATCAGAGAACGCGCTCTCTCAGAGTGTGCTTGTCGGGGATCCCGAGAATTATCCTGAATTACGTGAAGGCCGTAAGCAATATATGGAGACAAGTGGGGTGATTCTCGAAGTTTGCGTTTACGAGCAAGAATTCCAGCCTTCGGAGCGAAAGCCCCAAGAAGACCCACACAATCCGCCTTGGACGTCAGGAACATTGATCAGACGAGCGGTCGTGGTTGGAGTGCACAAAGGGAACGTAAAGATTGGAACCAAAATTGATATTTCGGAGACAGTAATTGACCCTCCAGAGTTTTTAACAAAGTTGAGATCCGTCGTGGAAGGAGTACTTCTGACTTACTTCTACTACGGCGATGAGTTGCCCGCTCCGAAGGACGGACGACATGTCGTCGACCACAACCAAATGGATTTCGAGCGAGACAAGGATAAGGATGTCGTAGCGTTCTTAGAGCAATTGCATGCCAAGTCGGCCCAGAATAAGAAAAGCGAACAAGGCGGCACTGAGCAACCCGCTACCCGCTCGCAGTCGAAGTCGGAGGGTGGCGACAAACCTCAACCTGAAGCGGAGGGGCGCTCCCGGTAGCGGGTGCCAGGCCTCGACGTTCGGCAAGCAAATGAAGAAGAGCACTTTGAGGCGACTCAGCATTTTCGCGATTCCCGCGATTGTGCTCGGAGCCGCAGTGACGATAGTGCCAGGGATAGAGTATCAGTTTGGTTCTTCCCGCAGCCTCGGAATTGAGAAGCGATCAGGTGGCCTCTACAATTCACTTCGAGTTTATTTGCCGCATCACGCTGCGAAGTATGAGTGGTCTCCACTCGCGACGAATGATCCTTGTTGGGGCGCTGAAGGATTCACGTTCCGCCCGAATGGGTTCTATTTTCGGCTGTGTTTCAGAGGGACTGTTTCAGAGGGACAGACAAACTGTAAGGAATCCTCTTGCCTGCGCGACGTCGCTTACTAAAGTGGGGCCATGAGGCGCTCACGCTGGCTTGCTCCCTGGAAGGACTCCCTTAACAAACCCGCCATTTACCACTGCATCTCCCGCGTGGTCGACCGGCGCTTCGTCCTTGGCGATGACGAGCGCGAGCAGTTCCGCAAGTTCATGCGCATGCAGGAAAGCTTCTCCGGCTGCCGCGTGCTCTCCTACTGCCTGATGTCGAATCACTTTCATCTGCTGCTGGAAGTCCCACCGATGCCCGAGGGGGGCATCTCCGATGAGGTGCTCCTGAAACGCCTCGGGGCGATTCAATCCGCGGCTTTTGCCGCCGCTGTGGCCCACGAACTCCAGCAGGCACGCGAGGCTGGAAATGACACGTGGGCCGCTGAAATCCATGAAAGTCACACGTATCGGATGCACAGCTTGTCCGAGTTCATGAAAACCATCCTTCAACGCTTCACGCGGTGGTTCAACCGCACCCACGAACGCAGCGGCACCCTCTGGGAACAGCGCTACAAAAGCGTAATTGTCGAAAGCGGGATCGCGGCGCGGACGATGGCGGCCTACATCGACCTCAATCCTGTTAGAGCCGGGATCGTCAAGGACCCCGCCGACTACCGCTGGAGCAGTTACGGCGAAGCCATTGGCGGCGGCAAAAAAGGCAACGGAAAAAGGGCCCGCGAAGGCCTCGTTCGCGCCTGTCTGAGCCATCGTGGCGCAGGCTTTGAAGGCGAGAAATGGAAGGACGCGGCCAAGGTTTACCGCCAGATGATGGGTATGGCCCTCCAGCGCAAGAGTGGGCGCCATGATCTAACCGAATCGAAACAAGTCCTCAAAGCCAAGGTCAAGGGCGACATGGGCAATACCCCGCAGGAGAACGGCACGGTGCTTCCTGAATTGAGCATGGCGGCAATGCTGCGGTGTCGCGTGAGATATTTCACCGACGGAGCTGTGATTGGGAGCAAGGCCTTCGTCAACGAGGCCTTCACGGCATCGAGAGAGCGCTTCGGTTCGCGCCGAAAAGACGGTGCGAGAAGTATGAAGGGCTCCGGAGCTCCAGCGGTCGGCCTACTTTGGAGCATGCGGGATTTGCGGGTTGGCATCACCTGAAGCCTTGGTAGGCGATGGCGGCGGAGGTTTGTTCTTTATGGCCGTCGAGTCCGATGCAGAGAGCGGGGAGGCATGCCTGCGTCCGCTTTCATCATTTGCAATGCGTTGAACGTGGTTCGGTCCCGCCCACGCGGAATAGCTCACGATTTGAACCAGACACGACACCTCCCTTTCAAACCTCCAATGATCCGGAAAGCGCCCGACTGCTTCAAGTCGCAGCCATAGGGTATCGCTAATCAATCTCATCATGGCATCTGATTCCCCCCCCTACCAGAGCTTACCGAAGTCTCTCAAGCCTACTCGCTGGACTCCGTTGATTTCATGGCAGCCAAGTTCCAAATCAAACTCAACTTCTCCGCAGGCTCCGTTGCTGCCATCCAACAATGCCTTGAAGTGTTACATGTCCAGATGGCCGATGCTTCACCCACATAAGAGCCGCTCGGCGAGATCGAAGCTATAACCGCCGCACTCAACAGAGCGTTCTCCGCGTTGGAGTGGACTTGTCCAACGGAGGCCGTGCTGCCCATTGACGGTGGCTTCAGCCTTGAGCTGAGTCTGGAGGGAAATACCGTTCAGGACATTTATACCTGCGGAGGCTACAACCATCTGAGAGAGCTTGCCGCCCTTTTGCAGGCAAGAGGGATGGCGCATCGCAGATGCTCAAGAGGGAGAAGATATTGACCTCGAAAATCCATACGCTGGATATGAGCAGTGAGATGGATCCACGGAGGGCCGACCGAAACATTCTCCGGCGGCCTGAAAAAGCCCACTCACATCACCGGACTCGTCACGGTCACTGCCTTGCTCCGTCAGTGGGCGGAGTTTGAACGACATAGCGGAACGGGGAGCGGTGAGGCCCCAGTTTCCGGTCCATGCGGCGGTGGCATTGGTCGACAGGGCTGATCCCCGAGCTTTCCTCGTCCGCCTCATCGTCCGGGCTGGCCTGCCAGCGGCTGGAAAGCGGGCTGCTTCAGACGGTCGGGAGGGGTGCGGGGGCGCGGAGGGGTGAGTTGCCGCTTGTCATTCGGGGGGCAGGGAGGCAGCTTCGCCGTCGATTTTCCTCCATGAAACGTATTTTCCTGCCACTGGCGGCCGCGATGGTCGCCCATCTTTCCGCCGCCGAGACTCCTGCCGTGTTCGCCGGACTTTTTGAAAAGGATGTGCCGATCCGTGCGCAGATCGGCGTGGTGATGCCGCCGCCGGAGATCGATAAATACGTGGCCAAGGTGGAAGAGGCGGCACGGAAGAATTCGGAGTGGTTCCGCGAGGCGTCCGCGAAGGCGAAGGCCGGTGCGCCGCTGCCGTATGACGAGAGGCTGGGCCTGACGAAAGAGGAATACGATCAGTATCTGGCTCTCTGGGCGAAGCGCGAGTTCACCCCTAAGGAGGAAGTGGCCCTGGTGCTCCGCCAGTCCGGCGCGGATCAGTGGTCGATCTCAGCCACGGGAACTGCGGGAACCATTTCCACGCTGCGCTACAACGCCAAGGATGACCTTTTCCGCTCTCCCAACGGTGACCTGAAGCGCATCGAGGAAATCGACGCCGACGCCTCGAGCATCCTCGGGGCCTGGACAGGTCACGAGTGGCGTTTCGAAGAAGAGAACACCCTCGCCAAGATCAAGGAGAACATCGCCGTCGGTCAGTTCGCGGACAAGAAGTTCGGCCTGCTGGTTTACCGCGTGCAGGAAATTTCCAGCGAAGGCACGCGCCTGCTGGACAAGAGCCTGGTGATCCGTTTCCCGCTCGGCAAAGGAGCGGCGGCTCCTCCGGCAACTCCGACGAAGCTTGCCCCCGTCAAGCCAGCGCCCGCGCCCGCCAAGCCGGCTCCTGCGAAGAAGAAGTAAGCCGATGGCCGAGGTGGATCATCCGGGAAAACTCCACCCGTGGTTCCGCCGTCGTTGGTTCTGGGGCCTGCTGTTTCTGCTGGCCTCGCCTTTGCTCCTGTTTTTCCTGAGCAACGTCTGGCTCGCCCTGCCGAGCGGTCGGAACTGGGTCGCCGGGAAAATTTCGACGCGACTGGGAGTCCAGGCACGAATCTCCGCCGCTTCGTGGTCGCCGTGGCAAGGGGTCCGCGTTTCCGGACTGGTGATCGAACAGCCGGAGGCCCTGCGTGGCGGCGTTCAGGAGCCGCTTTTCTCAGCCGACTCGATCCGGATCTGGCCGGTCTGGCGGGCCTGGCTGCGGAAACGAATGGAGGTCCACTCGATCGAGGTGGACTCACCGAGGCTGGTCGTGCCGGTGCAGTTGCTGGCGCATCTGGCTGGACCGGCCCAGATCGTCGTCGCCCCGCCGCCAGCGGTCGTGGCCACCATGCCCCCCGCGGTGGCCGTCATCCCGCCGATGATCCAGGCTCCCCCGCCGCCGCCCACCCCGCCGATCGCCGCTCTCCCTGCGCCGCCACCCGCCGCGCCGGGACCACCCCAGCCCACCGGGTGGATTCATGTTCGTAAGGCTTCACTTTCCGTGGTGTCCAGCGGTCGGGCCGAACCGCTGTTCGAGGCCTCCGGATTCAATGCCGACATCCCTGCCGCCGGCGATCCTGCGGACTCGCTCGCGCGACTCTCCAGCATCCGGATTTTCCAGAATGAACTCGCCGACACGCTGGAACTGCCGCTGCACTGGCAAAGCCCGACCCTTCAGATCGGTCCGCTCAACGGACAGTTCCATGGCGTGCCCTACCGGGTCACGGCGAGGATGGCCCGTTTGGGAAATCTGCCGCTGGAGGTCCTGCTGGAAGTGCCGACCAAGTCCGACGCCACCGCGACCGTGCCCGGCGGAGGGACTGCAACTGCCAGACAATTTCGCGCTGCCGGGAGATTCGTGGGGCTGCTGACCTCGCCATCGAGTTGGCAGGGCGACTTCTTGATCGAGGGAACTGGCCTGTCCCTGTTTTCGCCACCGCGCCCGGAGTTCCGATTTGATCAAGGGGGAGCCATCGTTATCCTCCGCGGCGGAGTTCTTTCCTGCACCGATGCCCGACTGATCGGCGACAGTCTTTCGCTGCTCGGAAACGCCACCGTTCTCTCCGACAGCCGGAGCGCGGCCATCCTGCGGATCGTGGTTCCACCGGACCACGCGCGAGGGATTTCCGAACGCATCGGCCGGGACATCGGAAAGCGGATCGCCTTTGGCACGATGGGCACGTCGGATCGTGTCGGCTCGGATCTCTATGCGCTTGGCAATCTCGACGGCATCCTGGTTCAGCTCGGCCAAGGCGGCGATGTGATCGATGGACCGACGCTGCTCGCCCTCCTGAAAGCGAAGGCCGCCGCATCGCAGTGATTGTCAGCCGCCGCGCGGGATGCCACGAATCGCCCGTGCGCATCATCGCAGGAAAAGCAGGCCGACTGGCCATCAAGGTCCCGGGAGCCGTCGCGCGACCCACCACCGACTTCGTCCGCCAGGCGATCTTCTCGATCCTCGGGGAAAAAGTCGACGAGGCCCGCGTGCTCGACCTTTTCGCCGGCTCCGGCGCGATCGGACTGGAAGCACTCAGCCGCGGGGCAGCATCGTGCGTGTTCGTCGATGACCATCGGCAGGCGATCAAGGTGATCGGGGAAAACCTCGTGAAGTCGAGGCTGGAAGGCGCGCGGGTCGTGAAGTCCGAAGCGCTGCCTTTCCTGAAAAGCGACAAGACCTTTTACGATCTCATCTTCGCCGATCCTCCCTACGTGAAATACCACGGCGATCACGATCATGTCAGTGAGTTGTTAGACAAGGGCGACATCCAATCACGACTCGCGCCAGATGGCTGGTTCATCGTCGAGGTTTCCTCCTCCTACCGCACGCCGGACGCCGCTGGCTGGCGCTTGGTGGATCGGCGCGAATACGGCAGCAGCGCCATCCTGCTTTACGCTCCAGCTCCGACAGCCTAGCCTTCCCACCGATGCGAAGCTTTCTCGGAATGGCGATCTACCGGCTGTTGTTGCCGGGGCTGTTCCTTGTCGCGTTCCCGACCTGGCTCATCAAGATGGCGCGGCGCGGCGGCTTCGGCAGCGGGCTGAGAGAACGGCTTTCATGGTATCGCACGGAACTCGACTACGAGCCCTGCGGCGCAGTGCATCTGCATGCGGTCAGCGTCGGTGAGGCCCTGCTCGCCCTCAAACTTCTGCACGAATGGCGAAAGGCGGACCCGCAACAGCCATTCGTCCTCTCCATCGGCACCTCCACCGGCCACGCGGTCGCTCGCGACAACGCTCCCGAGGATGTGCGCGTCGTCTATGCGCCGCTCGATTTCAACTGGATGGTCAGACGGTACTTGAATCGCTTCGAGCCATCACAAATCGTCCTCGTCGAGGGCGAGGCATGGCCGAATCTGCTGCATGAATGTCGTCTTCGTAAGATTCCCGTTCGCCTGGTCAACGCCCGCGTCTCGCCACGCTCCAAGCGACGTTATCGGAAGTTCGCCGCGTGGATCCGGCCGATATTTTCACTCCTTGATCGGGTCGCCGTACAGGAACCCGAGGACGCGGAGATCTGGACCGAGCTGGGAATTTCCAAGGACCGCATCGTGGTCACCGGCAGTCTGAAATTCGATCCCGGCAGCGGTGCGCATCCGGCACCACGCGCGGAGTTCGCCGAGATGCTCGCAACCTTTGGCTCTAACAGATCCATCATCCTCGCTGCCAGCACGCATGCGGGCGAGGAAGCCTTGATCGCCCGCGCTGTTCGCGAAGCGTCAACGGATGCCTTGTTCGCCGTCGTCCCCCGCCATGCCGAACGCCGCGCGGACGTCCGGGCGGAACTGGAGAAAGAGGGCTTCGAAGTCATCCTGCGCTCGACCTTTTCAACGCCCACGAATCCTGCGAACGCCGTTTTCGTGATCGACTCCACCGGCGAGCTCCGCGACTGGACCGCGCATGCCGACGTCGTGGTAATCGGGAAAAGTTTCCTCGGCACCGGAGGTCAGAACCCCTGCGAGGCGGTCATCGCCGGAAAGCCCGTCGTGTTCGGCGCGCACATGGAGAACTTCGAGCCACTGGCCACGCGACTCGCGGAATCCGGCGGCTGTCTGCGCGTGGCGGATCACGAGAAACTCCCGGCAGCACTTCGCAAGGCTCTGCTGCCAGACACCACCATGGAGCAAGGTGTCGCCGCCGCACGTGGAACCCTGGCCCGCCATGAAGGAGCCTGCGCCCGCACCGTTGTCTTGTTGAGGGCCTGAAATGAACGTGAGATTGTCTCAACGCCGTGTTTGTCATTTGGAAAGAACCCGTTACCCTCGCAGCCTGTGAGTGATCCTGAATCCAATCCCCTGCGCAGCCTCCTCTCCGGCATCGACCTCGGTCCGGCCTGGGCGCGCAGCACCACGCCTTCGAAACCGCAGGCACGCGCCCCTCGTGAAGACTCTGCCCCGGAAGCGCCGCGTCGCGACTCCCGTGACCGCAACGACCGTGGACCTCGCGGCGCAGGCGGCGGGGATCGTGATGGCGGCAGGCGTTTTGAAAAGCGTCGGGATGATCGTGGTGGCAATTACGAGGATCGTCGTAGCGGGCCACCTCAGCGCGAGGAGATCGAACCCGCACCCGGCGTGCGCGTGCAGATCCATCCGGATACGAATGCGGTGCATCTGATCGGCAAGGAGATCCATCAGGTCGCCCGCGTTTACTCGCTGTTCGACATCGCCCAGATCCTGCTCGCCCAGCGCGAGCGCGTCCGTGCAGTGTTCGAGGTCGAGGAATCGCGCTCTCCGCTTTTTCTCGGCAAACACGACGGATCACTCTGGCTCACACGCGAGGAGGCGATCCGCCATTTCTGGCAATCCGAACTGAAGGCGGAGCTTTTCGAAGAGGAGACCATCGAGGTCGATCCACCGGCTGGTAATTTCCAGGTCGTCGCCCGCTGCGGCATGAGCGGCGAATGGCTCGGGCCACCGAACTTCCATTCCTATCAGATGAGCCTTCGTCGCATTCATCGTGAGCGATTTTCAAATCTGCCGTTCGAAGTCTACTCGTCGCGCGTCCGCAGTGAGCGCGGTGAGGAAGCGGTCAACGCCTGGCTCGAAACGATGAAGAAGCGCACGCGCTGGCGTCCGAAGGGCGACGAGGAAGCGCCTTGGATCGAGGATGCCGCCGAGGCCGAGCGTGCTTTCAGCAGCAAGTTTTTCGCAGACGCCTTCGAAGAGACACGGAAGGCAGATGTTTCCGGAGGGATTCCGGCGAAGCACATTTCCCCCGCCCTGCTCGCCTCGCTGCGCATGTCGGGATTCCATGCAAAGAAGCATCCAGCGGTGATGATCCCGACGGTGTGCCGGATGCTTGAAGGCGAGCACCTGCCGGTCTTCAAACGCGAAGGCAAGCTCTTCACCGGCCCGGCCCGCCCGCAT
>JANOKL010000333.1:0-3127 GCA_031419215.1 Luteolibacter sp.
CAGTGGCGAAGGACGTGGAGATCACGCCAGTTCTGGAAGAGCGTTACCGACCGATCGGTTTCCGGCAGGATGTTGACCTTGCAGAGTTCGCTGCCGAAGAGGCCGTTGACGAGGGTCGATTTCCCGGCATTCACCTCGCCGGAAATGACAAACAGGAACGGTGCCGAGAGACCCTCCTGAACGGCGTCGGCGGAGAGCTCCGATCCGATATCGGTCTGCGTTTCGCTGCTGAGATCGACGATGCCACGCATCACCTCCATCAGCCGCTCGCGCGTCGCGAAGTAGCGCTCGCCGAACATGGCAGGGGCAGCTTGGGGAAAACAGGGTGAGGTGGATCAGCTTAGGGAGCTGGCAGCGGGGACGGCTCGGAGGCTGTGGCAGTGGCTCCGGACGAACGCATGGCCAGAAGCTGGGAAACCGTCACGAACTTGAAGCCCTTGCGGAGCAGGCCGTCGAGGGTGGGCGGCATGGCGTCGACCGTGCCTGCGTGGATGTCATGGGCAAGGATGATACCGCCGGCGGTGGTCTGGGTCAGAATCCGCGCGCAGATCGCCGAAGGTCCTGGACGCTGCCAATCATTCGGGTCCACGGACCAGAGGACCGTCGGGTAACCATACTCGGCGTGCACCCACTCACGCTGGCGCTGGAGCAGTGCACCGTAGGGCGGACGCATCACGCGTGGCTGGACGCCGGTGGCCTTGACGATGGCATCGCGGGTCTTGTCGAGTTCCTGCCGGACTTGGTCGTCGCTGAGCTTGGTGAGCAGGCGGTGGGTGTAGGTGTGGCTGGCGATTTCATGCCCCTCCGCCACGATCTGGCGGGTGATTCCTGGGTAGAGATCGACGTTGCGACCGACCACGAAGAACGTCGACTTGATGTTGCGGGCGCGCAGGATATCGAGCAATCGCGGTGTGTTTTGGGCGTGAGGACCGTCATCGAACGTGATCGCGCAATACTGCCCGGAGACCGGCACGCGGGAGAAGCTGATGTTGCCACCCTTGGAGAAATTCGAGGGCAGGTTGAGGTCCGGATTGCGCGGCACCGGCCCTTGGACCGGCGGGGTCACGTAGGCGGTGTTGCGGGTGGTCTTCACTGGCGCGGCCGGACCTGTCGGGATCGGGGCGGGCTTTTCCGAGCTGCAGCTTCCGAGAGTGACACCGAGAAGAGCGACCGAAAATGTGGCGAAAATCCGTTTCATGTGGCGGGTGATGGCGGAGCGCATGGGGGTTGGTGCGGGACTATCCCCACACGGCCCGTCCTTGTCACGCCCGGTTTTCTAACTGTCAGTTGGGGAAAAGCGGCCCAGCAGTGGGGAAAGTTCCGCTGTTATCGACTCCGGCCAGTGGGATTTCGGAGTCATGATCGCCCCGTCCAGCGAGCGGTGCTCCGGCCAGTCCGCTATCAGCGGGATCTTCGGAATCGCTGCGGAAATGGCCCGCTTCGCCGCGCTGACGTTCGCGTGCAGGTGCCCCATCACCGCCTCAGCGGTCACGGGCTCCTCCTCGATTTTCCAGCAATCGTAGTCGGTGATCATCGCCAGCGTGCCGATCGCGATCTCCGCCTCGCGGGCCAGCTTTGCCTCCGGAAGATTCGTCATGCCGATAACGTCGAAGCCCAGCTTTCGGTTCGTCTCGCTTTCCGCCCGTGTGGAAAAGGCCGGTCCGTCCATGTTCACATAAGTCCCGCCATCGTGCACCCGACAGCCCGCCTCGGTCGCGGCGTCTTTCAAAATCCCGCGCATCCCCGCGCTGAACGGCTCTCCGAACGAGACATGCCCGACGATCCCCCGCCCGAAAAACGTGTGGTGCTCGCGACGGCTGGTTCGGTCGAAAAACTGATCCGGCAGCACCACATCACGCGGCGCATATTCCTCCTTCAAGCTCCCCACCGCGGTCACGCAGATCAGCCAGCGGACGTTCAAGCTGCGCAGCGCCCAGAGGTTGGCGCGATGATTGATCTCCGTCGGCAGGATCCGATGGCCGCGACCGTGCCTCGGGAGAAACCACACCTGGCGCCCCGCGAAAGTCCCTCCGACCAGTGCGTCCGACGGCTCCCCGAACGGGGTGGCAATGACCCGCTCCTCCGCCTTTTCAAATCCGTCCAGCTCGTAAAGCCCGCTGCCGCCAATGATTCCGATCGCTGCCTGCTCCATGGTCCCGGGAGAAAAGCAGAGCGATCCGCCAGCGTCGAGCGCCCGGAGCAGAAGAATTCGAACCACGAATCCACACAAATGGACACGAATCCGAGATGCAGATTCTCAAATCCCAACCCTTTCCTCACTCCGCGCTCTCTGCGAGAATCTCCAACTCCACTTCCATCCCCATTCGTGTCCATTCGTGAAATTCGTGGTTCAAAAATCCCGATCACTCCCAGACAGAATGTCTCGCGTTGGTACGTAGATTCGCGGACCCTCTGTGGGTCTCCCCATGCACAACACTCTCGAAGTGGAGCACCACGAACCCAGTCGCGGCGAGGCCGTGGCTTTCTTCCTCAAAACCCGCGTCTTCATCGCGCGCCGCTGGTGGCGTGAGAGGAATCATCCGGTGGCCGTCCACCCATTTGGAACCACCTCGATCGAGGCCCCGGTCATCGCGAAAACCAAGGCCCCGCTCTGGACGCAGATCACCGAGGCCGAGTTTCCGCTCACCGCCGGAAAAGTGCAGAATCTCCGCGCCGCCTGCCTCCGACTCCACGGCCTGGAAATTCCCGCCAATCAGGTCTTCAGCTTCTGGAAACAACTCGGTCGCACCACGCGTCGACGCGGCTTCACCGCCGGTCGCGAACTCCGCTCCGGCTGCCTCGTCCCGAACCTCGGCGGCGGACTCTGCCAACTCTCCGGACTCCTTCACGCCGCCGCACTGGAGGCAGGCCTCGAAGTCGTCGAGCGCCACACCCATTCCCGCAGCCTGCCCGGCGTGACCATGGTCCCGGAAAACGACGCCACCGTCTTCTGGAACTACGTCGATCTCCGCTTCGTCGCCCCTTTCGCCTGGCGACTTGAGTGCCGCCTCACGGCCACCCACCTCGTCGTCTCCTTCCGCGCGACCGATTCCTCAGTCGCGGGAAAAGTTTCCGCCGCGCCCCTTGAAAAAGGCCTGCCCGTCCGCGCCGCTGCCGATGGCGACTG
>JANOKL010000334.1:0-3232 GCA_031419215.1 Luteolibacter sp.
GTTCGGCGGGCGCTCGAAGGACAAGAAGACCTTCTATGGCTTCACCGGATTCACAGAGCCGGGCTCGATTCACCAGCTCGACCTCGCCACGGGGAAAAGCCAGCTCTTCCGTCGTCCGAAGGTGGCGTTCGACAGCGCGTCCTATGAGACCGAGCAGGTGTTCTATCCGAGCAAGGACGGCACCCGCGTACCGATGTTCATCGTGCACAAAAAAGGGATGGCGCGCGATGGATCGAATCCCACCCTGCTTTACGGCTACGGCGGCTTCAATGCGAACATGACCCCGGGCTTCTCGGTCGGTCGCGCGGTGTGGCTGGAAATGGGTGGCGTGCTCGTGGTGGCAAACCTCCGTGGCGGCGGTGAGTATGGTCGCGAATGGCACGAGGCCGGGACGAAGCTGAGGAAGCAGAATGTCTTCGATGATTTCATTGCTGCCGGGGAATGGCTGATCACCAACAAGATCACCTCGCGGGAAAAGCTGGCGATCCAAGGCGGCAGCAACGGCGGTCTGCTCGTCGGTGCCTGCATGACGCAGAGGCCGGAGCTTTTCGCGGCCGCGCTGCCAGCAGTCGGCGTGATGGATATGCTGCGCTTCCAGAAGTTCACGATCGGCTGGGCCTGGAAAAGCGACTACGGCAGCTCGGAAAATCCTGAGGAGTTCAAAGCCCTGTTTGCGTATTCACCCTACCACAACCTCAAGTCCGGCTCGCGTTACCCCGCCACGCTGGTGACGACGTCCGATCATGACGACCGGGTGGTGCCGGCCCACAGCTTCAAGTTCGCGGCACGACTCCAGGAATGTCAGGCCAAGGATGCCCCACCCGTGTTCATCCGCGTGGAAAGCAGTGCCGGGCACGGAGCTGGTACCGCGCTTGCGAAGATGATCGAAAAGACGGCGGACGAATGGGCCTTTCTGGCCAAGTCCCTCGGTATGGACCCGAAGTGGTGAAATCCTCGGCGATCCGCCCGCCCGGATGCACGAGGGCCAGATCATCTGTTACAAGGTCAAGGTGGCTCCTCTGACCTGGGTTTCGTGGGTCACGGAGATCAAGGCGGTCGAGGAGTGCCGCTCGTTCGTTGATGGGCAGCGCTTCGGTCCCTATGCATTCTGGCACCACCGCCATACCTTTGAGTCGATCGAGGGTGGAGTGCTGGCTTGCGACGAAGTAAACTACGGGCTCCCGTTCGGCCCGATTGGCTCGATCGTCCATCCGTTTCTCGTGAAGCCTAAACTGGAGCGCATTTTCCAGTTCCGGTACGAGGAGTTGACGCGGCGCTTTGGAGCGTTCGCTTGATCAGATCGGAAGCCCAAGGAGACCGAACTCACGGCTGCTGATCAGGGCGTTGTCGTTTTTATCACGCACGTCGAAGGTCTGCGAGACCTTGCGGGCGTTCCAGGTCTGCGGCAGCGTCAAGGCGAACTCACTCGGATCAAGGGAGCCGTTGCGATCAAGATCCGCCAACACGAAGGTCTCCTGCTTGGTCGGCTTGCCGCCATCCCGTCCGCCACGCGAACCACGGAACTCCAGCTCGCTGAGGAGGCCATTCCGATCTAGGTCGTTGGCGTTGAAGCGATAGGCAGCATCGGTCCAGCGGGCGGAGCCGGCCTGGGTCGACATGAACTCAGCCATGGAGAGCGAGTTGCTGTTGTTGATGTCCGCGCGGGCGAAGATCCGGTCATAGACACTGCCTTGGGCTTCTCCTGAAAGGACCCCGAGCCACAGAAGGCCGGCCGCAAATGTGGTGCTGAGTAGGTGTTTCATTATTTAAGAAAAGTAAGATAAATTGGATTTGCGGAGTGTCAAGAGGGAGGTCGGCCACCGTACGCGCGGCAACACCGACCACTCCCCCAGAATGATCGATGCTGCCTGTTTTTGCTGTTCCCTTTTCAAACTCAGCGCCTGCGCCTGAAGAATGTCAGAATACCCAGGCAACTGAGACCGAAGATGGAGGGTTCCGGAACGGCGCTGATATCGACGTTCGAGATGGTGGCGAAATTGGTGCCGAGCCCAAGCGCTGTCGCATTGAGAGTCGCGCTGCCGTTGAAGCGGAGGGCTGCGGGATTGATGCCGTTCACCGATGAGTCAGTGACGAAATCGACTGTGGCGCGACCGGAGGGAACGCCGGTCCCAAGCAAGCCGACGATGTTGACGAGCGTGCCGCTGCTGGCGGTTCCGACGGCACTGCCGCTGCCATCAAGGAGCTGGACGCTGAACGACGGCGTGATCCCGAGAGTCGAATTCAGCAGCCCATTGCTGCCATCCACATCGAAGCTGACCCGATAGATGGTATTGGGAGCGAGGAGCAGTTGATTTCCGACCTGGTCGAAATCGGCCGTGGCTGTCCATGAAGCGCTGAGCCCGTTCAAGCCCGCATCGAGGAGATTCCCGACGGCAGCGGAATTGGAAACGTTGAATTCCATGGCCGATCCGGTCAACGCGACCTGGGCTCCTGTTTCCGTCAGGCCGATCCCTAGCACGCTCACACTCGCACCGCCAGAAGCAAAGGCGGTCCAGTAGTCACCGAGGGGGCCGGAAGCGGTTCCTCCAACCTGGATGTTGAGCAGTCCGCCATTGGGCGGATTGACAGTCACATCGGAGGCGGGACCGAAGAGACTTGGGTAAGACGTCCCGTTGACGATGGACTGGCCATACGTCATTGCCGTGAGCAGGGATGTCATCAGAGTAAGGGTGATTGGGACTTTCATGCGTTGCCAGTCATGGCCCTCCATCCCAACAACATCAATTTAAGGAAGATTGAATATCATTATGATCCCATGGATCTCGTATAAGCAAATGAGCGCAATCCAAGTTCGGGAAGCTGATCCATGAGCCGGACGGAATCAAGTTTGATTTGATCTCACAACCTATTGATTATATGGGGTTTTCGAAATTTTTTCGGTCAACATCAACCGCATCCCATCTCGAATATTGTTCTGGTTTAAAGTCCAGGTGGAGGGCCGGTCTTCAAGACGTCCCTAAACAAGCGCGAGAGAGGCCTCATCGTTGCAATAAGCAATCGCCTAAAAGCTTTCTGACTCTCAATGAGGCCGCAACGACAACTCTACTCGCTTCTGATTCCCTCAAAAAAAGACCTACCTGATAAGCATTTGGTAAAACTTCGCGGAAGAGCCCTTTCGAGACGAGAGAAGAATGTCGAAGGACGTGAGCATTGGATGACAGATTGCCGGGCAGGATGGCAATTCTCGGACCGGCCAGGCAGACTCTGACTG
>JANOKL010000335.1:0-17577 GCA_031419215.1 Luteolibacter sp.
GGAAACGACTTGTCGACGATGTCCTCGGTGGACTCGGAGCGGTCCAGCAGTACCCACAAATCCAGAGCATCCTGCTGGCGTCGCAAACGTGGATCTGCCAGCACCAGCGTGACCACGACGATGATGATCGCCCGCAGCGGCGAGTGCAGCCGCAGTCCGCGCCAGAACCATCCGAGCAGTGCGAGCACTGGAATCAGAAGGAACCACTCAGGAGCCTGGAAGGTGGGGAGGGGCATGGAAGAAGTGGAGAGTGAAAAGTGAGAAGTGAATAGTGAGTGGTTAAGTGGAAGAACTCCTCGTTTCGTGATCTAAATTTTATCTTAGTTGGAACTTGGCCCTTGGCACTTGGAACTTATAAGGCAGGGGAGGTCGCTGCTCTTGGCGCCGCTGCCATGTATTTCCAGGAAATGAGCAGCACGGCGATGAGGGCCAGCACGCAGACTCGCCACCATGGATCTTCCATCGTGTGGCGCTCCACGGCGTTGCCTGCACCCTGATTGAGATCGTCGGCGCTGCCGCAGGTGTTGAAGTCGGCTTCTCGGGTGTCGCCGAAATGCACCGAAGCGGTGAGCAGGGTTTCGTCGCCCTGCTTGATGGTGAAGAAACCGGGATCGAGAGGTGCGGTCAGGGGATTCGTGAGCGGCAGATCGAGCTTTGCGCTGGCGAGCGATTTTCCGCCGATGTTCGAGCTCAGGGTTTCCAGCGGTTGGGTGGGCTTCTCCGTTGTGCCGCTGCGGGTGGCGAGCTTGATGGGCTCGCTGGTTTCGAGATTGCCAGAGAATGGCGCGACCTTCGCTTCGCGGATCGACTCGGCGAAGCGGTGCAGCATGACGATGAAGCCAGGCTGGGTGGCGGCGTTCGAACGCTTGAGATCGAAGTTGAAACAGAGCTGTCGTGCGGCTGGCAGCTTGTCGGTGGCGGGAATCTCACGGAGGAAGATGAGAGGCCGTTGTTCCTGCCAGAGGATGACCTTGTCCTTCTGAGTGCGCTCCAGCGAGATGGTTTCGCGCACAAGCAGCGACTGCCAGTTGAGCCCGTCGATGAGTGGATGTTTCTCTGCGACGATGCCACCTTTCAGATAGGCACCGCCCTGGGTGTCGTCGTGGACGAAGACCACCGCATTCCCTTGAGGCAGCGCGGGGTCGAGCGGGTCGTAGCTGATCAGCGCGAGATCGGAACTCGCCGCGTCATTGACCGGTTGGATGGCTTCGATCGAACGCAGCAGTTTCTTGGTCAGATCGGCGAAGGTTTCCGAAGTGGCGGCGTAAAGCGCGAGGGGCTTGGCTGCGGGACGGACCAGCGGCAGTATGTCGTCGGTCGTGAAACGGTCGGCGGAAAGCACCACGCGGGCCTTGTCGGTGGCACCGGGGAAAGCCGCTTGCAGCGAGGACAGGCCGCCGGGTTCGAGCGTGATGGACTTTTCCTCGCTGCGACCGTTCGGGCTTTCCAGATGCCAGGTGCGGGTGGCGGAGGTGGTGCCGTAGTTTCTCACAAGCGCGCGCCAGACGAGCGTCTCGCCTTCCTTGCCGAAGGAAACGCCGGTGAAGCCGACGTTTTCAATCGCCTCGCCGATGGCAAGCTGCCGCGCATCGAAGGGCAGCGATTCGTTCGGCGTGTCGGTCACGTAAACGACGATGCCTTCACGCGAAACCAGCGAGCGGGCCAGCCGGATCGCCTGCGCGGGATCGACGAGCCCGTCACGCGGTGTCCATTCACGAAGGGACTCGACGAGCTTCTCCACGGAATCTCCCGCGAACAAACGTGGTCGGCCCGGCGTGCTTTCGAAAACGGTTAGCTCCAGTGCGGTGGCGGGGCCTTTGAGCGATGGCAGCTTCTGCGCCAGCACCTCCAGCATACGCTCCTTGAAAACGGCCATCGAAGCGGACGAATCGAGCACGACGGCGACGCGCTGCGTGCTACGAGGTTTCTGGTAGCGAGGCTCGCACAGCAGCCAGGCCAGCAACAGGATCGCCAGCAGCTGCATCCACAGCGGCACGGAATTCATCAGCCGGTCAAAGCGTCGGCCACTGGCGGATTCACGCTGGGTCTTCTCTAACAGGAAAAGCGTCGAGACCGGGAGGATGATCGACTTCCGCTGGAGGAAATGGATCGCGATCACCACTGGCAGCCCGATGAGTGCCCAGAGACCGTAGGGATTGGCGAGGGTGATCACGGGTCAGTGGGAAGGTTCCAGCGCACCGGCGGTGACAGCTCCGTTGAAGAGGGCGGTGGCCAGGTCGGCCTCGACCGGGATGCGGGCGAAGGCAGCCTGATGACGTTGCGCGGACTGTTTCCACAGCGTGAAATGCCGGGCGTAGGCAACGAGGTAGCGGTCGAGCACATTCGGCTCGATGCGGTGTTGGTGGCGCGATTGCCGCTCGGCATCGACGAACTCGTAATTGCCGGTCCACGCGGGCTTGGCCTCGCTTTCGAGGAAGGGCGAGAAGATCAGGATGCTGCCATGGCGCTGGCCAAGGTGGCGGAGCAGCGGCTCGGGATCGCCGGGAAACAAGAGGTCGGAGACCAACACGCGGACGGCATTTGCGCGGAGCTGAACGCGTGAAAGATCCGGTGTCCCCGCGGTGTCGGTGGCGGGCAGGGCGCGGGCCATTTCAAGCCAGCGATGGGTGTGGATGCTGTCGGGATCGATCCGCAGCGAGGCATCGCCACGGACAACGTGGACACTCACACTGGCACCGGAACCGCGGACACTTTCGATGATGAAATAGAAAAGCTCGGCCGAGCGCTTGGCCTTCGCGGGATCGAAGAACATCGACTCCGAGGCATCGAAGATTAGGTCGACCACCGGGCGCACTTCCTCCCGGAAAAGCTTCATCGTGTAGTGTCCGGTGCGGGCGTAGGCCTGCCAGTTGAGATGGCGTGGATCATCACCGGGCACGTAGGTGCGGTGGTCCTGGAAATCGAGCGAGGAGCCGGTGCCGCTGCCGTTGAAATCACCGGCCTGCCCGCGCCACACCTTGGAGCGCAGCGGCAGACGCAATCGTCCTGCGGCGGCGAGCGCCCGGCTATGGCTGTGTTGGAGCTCGTCGCGGGTCATGCCGTGGGTAGTTCCTGTTCGAGGTTACGGATGCGGCGGAAGGCGGGCATGGCCTTGATCAGGAGAATCAGGAGGTAGAGTCCGTTGACGATGCCTCCAGCCGCGATCAGTTGATCCTTGTCAAAACTGAAACGTCGATAGCTGCCGCTCATTTCCGCCATTGGAATCAAGGTGAAGGGATCCCAGACGAAGGCCCAAAGCAGCAAGGGTGATCGGACTTCCGAGCTGAGCGCGGCCATGACGAGGGCCAGGATTACCCAGGCGGCCCACAACAGGATGAAGGTGGCGGCACGATCCTTGATCCTCGATCCAGCGACCGCGACGATGACGCCCGGGAGCAGCAGGCTGCCGATGAATCCGAGCATCCAGATCTGGGCGTCGATGATGTTTGAGCCGGTGATCTGCGTGATGGCGGGAACCGTGATGATGCCAATGGCCGACACCACGATCGTGAAGATCACCCCGGAAGGCCATCCCGGGTAAAGCAATCCGCCCGCGAGTTTTCCGAGGAATCCTCTTCGGATGAAGGGTCGATAGATCGTGGAAACCGGATTCTCGATCTCCGCCAGCGCAGTGCCGATGGCGGGCGCGGCGAAGAGGAACCACAGCAGGGGAACCACTTCGTGATGAGCATTCATCGCGCGCATCAGGAAGGGTGCGAGCATGAGGGTTCCAAGGGCGATCAATCGGCGGACGGTCGAATGATTTTCCGCCATCGGCGCGATCAACGAGGCACCAAGTGAGAGGGAGGACCAGCCGAGGTGGGCGACCAGCAGGAGGAAGCCGAGCAGGCCGAATGTCTGCTCCGTGTCGGAGAGCGAGCAGATCTCAATCAAATTCCCGAACTCACGGTTGAAGCCGATGCCGAAAATCCCGAACGTGATGAATGGCGTGCCTAGCACCGGGATCAATCCACGGATCAGGATCGAGTTGCAGGCGGAAATCCCCACCGTCACGGCGGTCAGGCCGGCGGACAGGGCGAAGATCATCAGCACCATCATCAGCTCGGCGAAGAGGTTCATTCCGCCGAGGTAGTAGCGGAGGATGAGGTAGGGAAAGATGGTGGCGGTGAGCAGTGCGGACTGGCTGACGATGGCCACCCATTTTCCAAGCACGATCCGCTGGGCACCGAGCCGGGTGAGGACCATCAGGTCGATCGTGTTGCCCCGGATCTCGGAGGAAAGCGCGCCGACTCCCCGCAGCGGCTGGATCACCAGCACGGAGAGAGAGAAGAAGACAAACACGATCTGCGACACGAATTCCCCGGCCTTCTGCGAGGAGGCGGCGGCACCGGCTGTTAGAAGGATCAGGCCGAGCAGGCCCTGGAGCACGAGAAAGACCACGACAAAGGTCTTTCCGCGCAGGCCCTGTCGCAGCTCCTTCACCAGCATCGGTGAGAAGCGGTCGGGGAAATCGTCGATGCGCTCGGTGGTGGATGGCATCGGCTCAGTAGTTGGGGGTGGTCTTGTAGAGGGCCTTTACCCCTGCCTCGGGCTGCGGCATCGGTGGTGGCAGCACGACGTCCTTCTCGCCGCGCTCGATGCGGCCGAGGATGTCGATGAAGGCGTCCTCCAGATTTCGCTCCTCGCGGTGGAACTCCACGACCTTCAGGCCGTCCTTGATCATGCGGGCAAGGATGTCGGCGGACTTCGCCGGATCATCGACCTCGATGCGGATGCGCCCGCCATGTTTCCGAGCTTCAAGGAACTCGACATGCGGCTGCAGCACACACCAGTCCGCCACGTTCTGGGCGGGGCCGGCGATCTGCACGTCGTAAAGCACGCCGCCGAGGGAGTCTGCGCTGCGGCGGAGGTCTTCCGCGCCGCCGTGGTGGACGATGCGACCGGCGTTGATGAAAAGCAGCGAGTCGCACATTTCACCGAGTTCGGAGAGGATGTGCGAGGAGATGAAGATCGTCTTTCCCTCCTGGGCGAGGACGCGGATGAGGTGCTTCAGTTCGACGCGTGCCTTCGGATCAAGACCGGCGGCGGGTTCGTCCATGATCAGCACTTGCGGATCATGCAGCAGCGAACGGCCGAGTCCGAGGCGCTGGGTCATGCCCTTTGAGAGCTTGTTGGAAAAGCGCTCGGCGAGCGGCACGAGGTCGGTGAACTCCATCACTTCCTGCACGCGCTGGCGGCGTTCCTTGCCCTTGTATCCGAGCGCGCGGGCGTAGAAGTCGAGATACTCCAGCACCGTCATGTGGTCGTAGTTCCCGAAATGGTCCGGCATCCAGCCGATCATCCGCCGCACCTCGGCCGGGTGGTTCACGACGTTGATGCCACAGACCTCGGCGACTCCCATCGTGGGATAGTCAAGCGTGGCGAGGATCCGCATCGTCGTGGTCTTGCCGGCACCATTGGCCCCGACAAACCCGCAGACCGAGCCATGGGGCACTTCGAAAGAAACGCCGTTCACAGCCTGGAGTTGGCCGAAGTAGCGGTAGAGATTGTGGACTTTTAATGCGCTCATGGCTGGATCACCGGTCCGGTGATGATGGTTCTGGTTTCCTTCCATTTGATGCCCTTGAACGTATCGACACCAGGGGCGGCGGTGGTGATGGCGATGAAGCAGCCGGGTCTGTTTCTGACTCGGCTGAAGAGTTCCTGATTGCGCTTTCCGAAACGGTTCTCCTCCTCGTTGAGGACCTTGGCGACATCGGACGCGGTCACTTGAATCGGCTGAAAGCGGGTTCCTGGGACGAGGTTGTCAGCCCGCCACCACTGGTCGACGGAGTCGCGGTAGAAGAGGGTTTCGATGGGGAAATCGAAGGTCGAAAGGAGCTGCGGGTTGCCGGCAGGGGAGGCGAGTTCGATCCGCCCGCGGGTGGGGACGACGGAGTCGAGGACCTGGCCTTGCTCCGAGCGGCTTTGGTACCAGTCGCCGGAGGTTTTCAGTTTGCCATCGACGAACTCCGTGGAGTAGCCGCTGCCTCCGCCGTTGTTGTTGGTTGTCAGGCGTGCCCAGCGGTTGTCGGAATTGATTGGTACGGGTGAAAGGGTGGCGGCTTCATTGAGGGTGAAGCTGGCACCTGTCAGGACGCCGGTGCGGCTGAACTGCTCCTGGTGGATATACGCGGCATTTTCGCCATTGTCGGGTCGGACCTCCATCAGCACCGCCCGCACACCACGGCCGCCGAAGCCGTCCATGAGGAGGATGAGCCCGATGAGCAGCAGGCTGGTGGCCAGCGAGATGAGCGGGGTGGTGATGAAGAGTCGATGGCGTCGACCGGATTTTGCGAACACGAAGAGGTTCACCGGGCCGACGATCACGCCGAAGGCGACGAGGATGAGGATGAAGACGAGGTAGTTGAAGCCTTGGACGCCGAATGAATTCTGAAGGGGCCAGACGTTGCTGTAGTCTTCCCGCAGCGAGTGCTGCTGAGTGTTGAGGGAGGAGGCCTTGGTGGCATTGACTGTTTTCGCGGCATCGAGCTTCAGGTTGGCGGCGATCGGTTTGACGTTGATCTGTCCGAAGCTGGTGTCAGTCGGGAGATTGAGCCCGGTGGCGTTGCCGGATTCCGAATAGATCAAAAGTTGCCCACCGAGACGGACCCAGGAAAGGATGGCACTCCGGGCACCGGCGGAAGTTCCGGTCCATTCCGAGTCGGTTAGAACGAGGCTGTCGTAGCCGGAGTAGGCGCGCCAGTCCTCGGGCATTTCGCGCGCATCGAATTTTGCGGCGAACGAGGTCGCCCCGCCCCGATACGAATGGGAGTACTTGGTCGAGACCTCGGCATCGAGCATCGAGGCGTTCGGAGTGAAGAGGTTTTCACCCAGGAGAACGGCGGGCTGGTCTGGCGCGTATTGGGCGGAAAGGCTGCTGGCACCTGAGCCCATGCTGCCGAAGAGGTTGACCGTCACTTCGGCGGAGTCATCGCCGTAGAGGGCGACGAGGGGCACGAGGATGTCCTGCTGGCTTGATTTTTCCGCCGGAGCCTCGAAGGAGAAGGAGGTTTTCATCCTGCTGCCTCTATCGCCGTAGCCATTGCTGCTCTCGAAAGTGAGGCCGAGGGAGCGGTTTGAGGTCAACTGGTTCACGATCCTGATGCGGACCGGGAGATAACCGTTGGGAGCTGGCTTGGTGAAGAGCGTGGTGACCTCGACGTAGGAGTCGGTTTTGACGTCGGTCTGCACCCGCATCAGTTGCTGCTGGGCGGTGGCGGCGGTGGCGAGGGCGAGCAGGAAGAGAAGGCAACGCATGGAGGAGGAGGGTTGGGCTCGGAAAAGGCTCAAGCGGGTTTCAGCGTCTTCGGGGTCGCCATGTCCTGGAACGGCACTTCCTCGAGCAGGGCGCGCACGATGTCGTTGGTGGTGAGGCCTTCGACGCGGGCGTTGTAGTCGAGCACGATGCGGTGGCGGAGCACGGCGGAGGCGACGGATTTCACATCCTCGAAGCTGGCATGCGGGCGCTCGTTCATCAGCGCCCGGGCCTTGGCGGCGGAAGCGAGTCCGAGTGCGGCACGCGGGCTGGCTCCATAACGGATGCCGCGAGAAGCGGCGGACTGGCCGGGATGCGTGGCATCGACGAGGCGAGCGATGTAATTTCCGACCACCGCAGGAAGATAAATGCGGCGGACGAGTTCCAGCAGCTCCTCGAAGGTTGAGGCGTCCATCACGGAATCAACTTTTGGTTCGGTGCCGATTTCCCGGTGGTTCACGATGCGCTCCAGGGTGGCGACGTTGTTGCGGGTGACCTCGAGTTTGAAAAGAAAGCGGTCGAGCTGGGCTTCCGGCAGCGGGTAGGTGCCTTCGAGCTCGATCGGGTTCTGCGTGGCGAGGACGAAGAAGGGCTTCGGAAGCGAATGGGTTTCGCCCAGCACGGTGACGCGACGCTCCTGCATGGCTTCCAGCAGGGCGGACTGCGTCTTTGGCGAGGCGCGGTTGATTTCGTCGGCGAGGACGATGTTGGTAAAGAGGGGGCCGGGCTGGAAAACGAACTCACGGCGCCCGTTGGTTTCCTGAAGCACGGGATTTCCCGTGATATCTCCGGGAAGAAGGTCGGGAGTGAACTGGACCCGTTTGGTGTCGAGCCTGAGGAGTTTTGACAAGCCCTTGACGAGTTCTGTTTTTCCAAGCCCAGGCAGGCCTTCGAGGAGAATGTGGCCGCGGGCGAGGACACCGGTGAGGACGAGGTCGATCAGTTCCTCCTGACCGAAGAGCACCTGGTTGAGGCCGCTGGTGAGGGATCGCAGATGTTTTCCGGCACTGACAACTTCGGTTTCGGAGGCGTATTCCATGGAGTTCGTTTCAAGATCTACGGCAAGCTAACAAACCGATTGCGGGTGGGAATGAAGATCGCATGAAAAATTCAGGGAAGTCCGCGACCACGGATCAACTCGTACCCGACCTTGGACTGGAGAAAGAGAAAAGGCGCGAACCCGGGGGATAGTTCCGGATTCGCGCCTCTCTTTAGCCCGGGCCGACACTCTGAAGTGGCTCCTTGCGCTTCCAATCTCCCCCCGGAATTTGGTCACGACGAGCGGCAAGTCAGACTGCCGTAGGTGTCTGAAAGGTTTCGGTTTGCCGGAGCGCTCCGTCGCCTTTCGTTGGTAATAATGTGATCTTGATTTTCAGCGGAGACAAGCAGCCTGGGACCGCAAATCCGGCCAAGTGGTCGCATTTTCGGCCTCAATGAGCCAAAGCAGCCAATCAGAACGAGTAGCGGCAGGAGACGTTCACCGCGCTGTTGAAGGTCGTGTATTTCCCGTCTGCAGTTTCACCGATCGGCGAGGTGTTGACGCTGCCGGTGACGACGCGACCTCCATTGTAGGCGCAGTGGTAGCCGACGGCCCAGCTGAAGCTGTCTCCGCGATGGCCGAAGCCGATGCTGAACAGCTGCAGGTCGGAGTCCGGGTTCAGCGGCGTGAAGTTCCGATCAGGGACCGAGTTCTCACTGTAGATGTAGCCGGCGCTGACGTAGTAGCCATCGACGAGTTGGCGGGTGACGCCGAATTCATACATGAAGCTCGACTTGTAGCGGAAGGGGAAGGTCTGGTTGCCGCCGAAGGTTCCGACGAAGGTGGCGTCGTTGACGGAATCCCAGTCGGTCCAGTCGAGGTTGAATTCGAAGTTCCACTTGTCGTTCGGTCGGTAAGAAACGCCGCCGACGATGTACATCGGGAAATCCAACTCGGTGGTGGTCTTGCTGTTGCCGCTGAAGGGTTGGGCGATCGAGATGCCGGAGTAGTCGACCTTGGTGGCCGAGCGGTAGTTGAGGCCGAATGACCATTCCGGAACAGGATTCCAGAGGGCTCCGAGATTGAAACCGAAGGCGTAGCCATCGCCCTTGAACTCGAACGCGTCATTCGGGACGAGGCCAATGCGGCGTTGCAGGCTGGCTTCGGAATAGTTGAGCGTCAGGCCTGCCGCCACCGAGAGGGTGGAGCTGACTTCATAGGCGATGACCGGATTGAGGGTCGCGTAGAGGATCTTGCCCTTTTCCGCCACGGTCGAGAACGGGGTGTCCCTGTCGTAGTCGATGCCGAGGCCATAGGGTGCATAGACACCGAGGCCGTAGGAAAACGGGGAGTCTTTTGGCGAGAAGGTGTAGTAGATCTGGGGCACCGCCTGGAAGCTGGTCTTGGTGCTGGCGCTTTCCCCGGTGAATGAATCGTAGTGGACGTCCGTGGAAATGAAGTAGCTGCCGAGGCTGAGGTTCTGCCCTTCGAGCTGCGTGATTCCGGCCGGGTTGTAATAAATCGCGGAGGGATTGTCGGCGGTGGCGGCGAAGGCGTTGCCTCGGGCGATGCCCTCTGGATCCTGATTGGGTAAACGGTAGCCAACCGCTCCGAGCGGGCTGATGCTGGCAGTGGTGATTCCGAGGAAGATGGGGAGGATCGGTGTCGAACGTTGGCGGCTCATAGGTATTTCGGGGAGTGGTGAAGGGGATGACAGCGGTTGATTTCAGACAGCGGATCTAGACGAGCCGAACTCCCCGGGAGTGGTGACAGGGAAATCGAGCTCGATTTCGCGGACCCAGTGCCTGACCCAGGCCTCGGTCACCTCTGGAGATGTCGTCAGGTCGGGATGTGCTTGGAGCGTGAGGGTCAGTCGGCCCTGAAAAGTCACACACCCGGCACCGAGATGCTGCGAGCGAAGGACTGGCGGTGAGAAGAACCAGTCGCCGAGGCAACGCGGATCGGTGATGCTCTTGTCCCAGTCCCAGATCCCGAGGTTGGAGAGTCCGCCGATGTTCCATTGGGAAATGGCGCGATCTTTCCGAATCAAAAAACGTTTCATCGCATCCGAGCACAGCCTTCCCAAGCTGTAGGATTTCCAGTTGGCGCAGTGCCTGCCTTTGTGAAGCTGGTTGTAAATCCTCCGGTGGACGGCCTTCGCTCCGTCCGAGGCCATGATGCGGATGGCGATGTAGCTGGAATGATTTTCGACATCTGTCGGCTGCGTCACGCGGCCACGGAGATTCACCGGCACCATCCAGGGCGTGGCGCTGGATGGGTCCTGCAAGTAGGGTCGGACGGCCCGATCAAGATGCCGGAGGAGCAGCGAGTTCACCGAGACATCGGCATTGCGAGCAGCCCAGCGGATCTTGGCCGTGTCCTCCTCGTTGAAAATATGGACCGCGACGGCGGGTGGCGGCTGGTTGACTTTGTCGAGTTTCGGTCCCCGCTTCAGCGATTTCCACGAAAGGCGGCGGCGTGGTGCCAACATTCCAGGCAATGCACGCAGGAAGTACAGCCAAGAAAGTGAGGCGGGGTGGGGGATCTTTGGTAGGTCCACCACATCAGCACCTCGTTCCCTGAGCAGATGAGCAAGTCCACCAATCCCGTCGAATTCCGTGTGAGACAGGAACATCCATTCGATTTTGCCAGCTCCCGGAGCCAGATGGCCGAAGCGGATTCCGATGAACTCATCCATCGACTCCACTGCTCTGAACCATGGCTTGATTGGGTCGTTGGATTCAGAGGGCGGGAGCATGAAATTGAAGAATGATTAACTTTGTTTAAGGAAAATCCCTAACAGAGGCCACCTCAAATCTGAATTTTCGGACTTTTTGCACGCTGCAGGCTCCGTTGGAGTGAAGAATCACTTCTTTGGTTCCCGGAAATCGATTCCTCATTCCACTGAAAATCAGTGATATAAACCCAATGATTGACTGGGTCTGGAGAAATGTCGCGCGAAAGCCTACCCCCTTAAAAAAAAGTGGCCGCAGGAGGTCCCCACCTCCTGCGACCGAGATCATCAACCCTAACGCTGCGGGGGCAACGGGAAGGCTGACAACTGCTGTTCACCCTAACATGAAAACGCGCACGAATGCGGTCTTCACTGGGGATAGACCCTTCATTCGCGAGGATGTTCAAAAAATCCTTAAAATTTCTCAAATTGATTTCGGGAGCGCTTGGGGTTGCGCCGGGAGTCCTTCTGGCGCAAGAAGCAGCGAGATGACGGGACACGAAATTCGCGAGACGCTGATCCACGCCGGAGTGGTTCCCAACCGCCAGCTCGGCCAGAATTTCTTGGTCGACCCCAATTGCGCCCGCTGGATCGTCTCGAATCTGAAGATCACTCCGGAAGACGCGGTGGTCGAGGTCGGCCCCGGCACCGGAGCCCTGACCGAGCATCTGGTCGGTCAGGTGAGGCGGCTGATCCTGATCGAATTCGATGCCAAGCTGGCCGCAATGTTGAAGGCCCGCTACGCCGACGATCCGAGCGTCGAGGTCCATCATGAGGACGCGGTGAAATTCGATGTGCGGACACTTTTCAAGCATCGTCCGCTGAAATTTCTCGGCAATCTTCCCTACTCCTGCGGTGGGGCGATCCTGAAAAATCTCCTGACCCGGCCCCATCCCTTTGATCGGGCGGTGATCATGTTGCAGAAGGAAGTGATCGAGCGGCTTTGTGCAGTTCCCAGGACCAAGAGCTATGGCACCCTGACCCTGCGGATTCAGAGCGGTTGGGAAGTGAAGTCGCTGCGAACCGTTCCGCCGGAGGCATTTTTTCCGCGTCCGCAGATCGATTCCAGCGTCGCCGTGCTGCGTCCGAGGACCAAGGATGTGCTGCCGTTCGATGACCGTCTTTTCGATGAACTCTTACGGCGGGGCTTCGCACAGCGTCGGAAGCAGATGAAAAGGCAGATGCCGGAGACGCCGGAATGGGAGTCCGTGGCAGACGAGATCGGGGTGTCAGCGACCGCGCGCGCCGAGGAGCTTTCGCTGGATCAGTGGATCGCGCTGGCCCGTGCCTACGATCCCCATCCGCTGAAAAACATTCCCCAGAAGGACGCCGAGATATTTGATGTCGTGGACGAAAACGACGAAGTCACCGGCCAAGCTACACGCGGGGAAGTGCATGCCAAGGGGCTGCTGCATCGTGCCATCCACGTTTTCGTGATCAATCGCCGCGGCGAGCTGCTGCTTCAGCGTCGCTCGATGCTCAAGGACTCCCATCCCGGCGTCTGGGACTCCAGTGTTTCAGGACACCTCGACTCGGGTGAGGGCTACTCCTCGGCGGCGGTGAGAGAGCTGGAGGAGGAGATGGGGATTACCGGGACGGAGCCCGTGGAAATCGCCCGGATCACTCCTTCCGAGGCGACTGGCTGGGAGCACATCCGTCTTTACCGCTGCGAATATCATGGATCGCTGCGCTTTCCCTGTTCGGAAATCGACACCGCTGCCTGGTTTCCAATTATGGAACTGAGGGCCTGGATCAACGCCCGACCGGAGGACTTTGCCAGCGGGTTTGTGGAGTGCTGGAACGCGGCGGCGACGTTGCTTCGGGAAGCCTGAGATTACCGGGTTGTTACGTAATTTTTTCAAAAAAACTTGTTTTCAGCCGTTTATTTTTTAGAAGTCCGGAGTGTAAAGCTCTGCACAACCAGCCAATCCTATGAAAACTCCAATCTGCGCGCGGCAGTCCCAGCTGCGCTCAACCTCGGGTTCATTGCCGCTGCGCCGTCCCAGATGGCGCTCCGGAATGACTCTCGTCGAGCTGACCGTAGTCATTCTCGTCCTTCTCACCCTCATGGCCGTGCTCTTCATGAGCGCGAAAGCGTGGAAGAGGGGATCCGACCGCACCCTTTGCCTCATGAATCTTCAGAACGTCCAGAAAGGCGTTCGAGGGTATATGAACCTTTACGGTTTCGCTCCCGGGCAGACGGTGACCAGCCTGAAATCCAAGGTCATCGGCCTCGGTTGCTTTGTCGAAACCGAGCCAGCCTGTCCGAGAGATGGCGTTTACACCTACGGTGGCGATATTGTCCCGTCTGTGGGCGTCCTTTACATAACCTGTTCGCTGGCGACCAGTGAGACGCACGAGCCGAGCAACTACATTGATTGGTAATTCCGATTCCTGAATTGCGCCGGTAACCGGCATCGGCCATGCTTCGGCCCACTGGCCGATGAGTGTTTCGCGAGCAACCGCTTCATCCAGCGAAGGCATCCTGTGGGTGCTTTCGCTGCTGGCCTCGCTTGTTTTAAATGCGTTGCTGTTTTTCTCTTTCAGCGTCATTGCCTCGAAGCGGGTGTCTGTGGCGCTGGAGCCAAAGCCTGAGCCAACAATCGACCAAGTGGTCTCGATCATGGTGATGCCCGAGACGGGCAGCGCCGGGGACGCACAGCCACGGCCTGTCGTGCCCGTGCCGCCTCGTCCGGACCAATTTGCCCGCACATCCGAGGACCAGGTTTCGGCCCGGCCTGAAAAGCCTGCCTTCATCGGGGAGCGCGATACCGAAGCCACCAGTGACCGGGCACCTGATCCCACAGCACCGGCGATGCCTTCGCAGAAAGGGATCGATCCCTTGATGTCCGAAGTCGAGACCACGGAAAGCCGCTTTCAGGACGGTGAAGTCGGCGACTCGGGAAAGGGCAAGCCTGCCGAACCCGTGGCCGAAAGCGTCCCACCTGCTCCAAGCCTGCCGTCACCCGAATCTTCGCCTGCAGTTGAAACTCCTGCCGGTCCAGACTCCAAGCCTGCCCCAGAATCGATGCCGGCGGCTCGTGAGCAACTGGCTCAAGGACCGAACCCGGTCGATGTTCCCGTTCAAGCGGATCCCAACAACAATCAGCCAAAGCCAACCCCTTCCGGACGGGCCACTGAGGCGGAACTGCCCAAACCACCAACTCCTCTCAAGGAAACCGCCCAGGAGAAGCCCAAGGAGGCGGCGGTGGCCGAGAAGGCTCCCGGTTTCAAAGGGTATCAGCGCAAGACCCAGATCAGGGGCTCAATTTCCCGAACGGGAAAAAGTGCGCTCGCGGTCGAGAACTCCGCGATGGGGCGTTATCAGGCGACTTTGAGTCGCGCCGTCGAGCTGGAATGGCAGCGGAACTGTGTCCGTTATCGAGACTACATCACTCCGGGTTTCCTGACCGTCCGCTTCGTCGTCGAACAGAACGGGAAGGTGCGTTCGACCGGGTTTGTCGGGGCGATGCAAACCAACGAGATTCAAAAAGGCTTCACCTTGAATGCGATTCGCCAGGCAGCGATCCCGGCGATGCCGGCCGATCTCAAGAAGGAGCTCGGTTCCGAGCCGCTCGAACTCATTTTCAATTTCTACTTTTAGGGACAACTGCTTGGACGCGATTCCCCACATCGGAGCGGTCCATTGCGTGAAATTCGGAATGCCCTTCCCCAGTAAACGGGGCAACGTGTCTCGCTTGCGATTTTTCCTTCCTGTTTTCGCCCTGTCCCTTTCCCTCGCTGCTGCGGAGGACAGGATTTCCTACGCCCGCGAGATCCTGCCGATCCTCTCTGACAAATGCTTTTACTGTCACGGCCCGGATAAAAAGCACCAGAAGGCTGACCTCCGTCTGGATATCCGCGCGGATGCCATCGCGGCAGATGCGATCAACCCCGAGCATCCGGAGAAATCCGAAGTTCTCGTGCGCCTTTTTTCCAAGGACGAGGACGAGGTCATGCCACCTCCCGAGGCCCATCGCGAACTTTCGGAAAAGCAGAGGAGTCTGATCAAAACATGGATCTCCCAGGGGGCCGAGTACGAAACCCATTGGGCCTTCGTCGCGCCTCCCAAAAGCATTCCTGTTCCCGAAGTGGCGGGTAAAACCTGGCCGAAAAATTCCATCGACCACTTCATCCTTTCTCGTCTCGAAAAGGAAATGCTCCAGCCCAGCCCGGCCGCCTCGCGCGAGCGTTGGCTTCGCCGCGTGACCTTCGACCTCACCGGCTTTCCGCCTTCTCAGCAGGAGCTCGACGCCTTTCTCTCCGACCCATCTCCAACGGCAGCGGAGACCGTGGTGGATCGCCTTCTCGCCTCGCCCCGTTTCGGCGAGCGCATGGCGACGCCTTGGCTCGATGTTGCCCGCTACGCGGATTCATTTGGTTACCAGGCGGACATCGGCACCGAGGCGTGGCCCTACCGGGATTGGGTGATCAATGCCTTCAACAAGAACCTGCCCATTGACCAGTTCATCACCGAGCAACTTGCCGGCGATCTTCTGGAAAATCCCACCCGCGACCAGCGACTCGCCACCGCCTTCAACCGCATCCATCGCAAGACCAACGAGGGCGGCTCCGTGCTTGAGGAATTCCGGCAGGATGGCATTTCCGACCGCGTCCACACCGTTGGTACCGCTTTCATGGCTCTCACCTTCGAGTGTTCGCGCTGCCACGACCACAAGTATGATCCCATCACGGCGAAGGACTACTACTCGCTCGGCGCCTTTTTCAACAGCATCGAGGAGGCCGGTCTCATTCAGGGCGGCGAGGATCGTGGTTCCGTTCTGCCACAGCCAGCTCTCCAGCTTCCGAGCAGCGATCAGGAAACCAAACTCGCCAGCCTCCGATCCAACAGGTCCGCCGCCGAGTCCGTTCTGGCCGATTTCATCCAGACCGCCGAACCCGAATTCCAATCCTGGCTGGCCTCGGAGAAGCAGTTCCCGACGCCCGATCTTGCGGCGCTTTTCCATTTCGATGAGACCACCGGCTCGGCCTTGAAAAATGAGATCGACGCGAAGAAGCCCGGCAAAACCGGAGGCAATCAACTGGCACCCGGGAAATCCGGCAAGGGCATCCTCGCCGATGGTGACAGCCTGACCAACCTCCCCGACGTCGGTATCGCCCACGCGGATCAACCCGTCTCGTTCTCGCTCTGGCTCAAGCCCGCTGAAACCCATGAGCGCGCCGTGGTTTTCTCAAACTCATCCTCGTTCGACCTGCCATTCTCCGGCTACGAGCTGCTGCTGGAGAACAATCACGTCACCTGGACCCTCCACCGCGAGCTTCCCGGCTGCGCCGCCTCGATCACCACGGAAACGGCCATCCCTGACAAGCAATGGACGCACATCACCGTCACCAACGACGGCTCGCGCAAGGCTTCCGGCTTGAAGATTTCCCTCAACGGCCAAGCCGCCCGCACCACCGTCACCAGCGACAACCTCACCCGCGATTTCCAAATCGGAAACGGTCTCAATTTCTTGGCGCGAGGCCGGGACGTTGGACTGAAGGGTGGCATGCTGGATGAGGTCGCCATTCATCTGCGCGCCATCTCCGCCGTTGAGGTTGTCGCGCTGTTCACGGGAAAGCCGATTCCGGCAGACAGCGATCCCGCCTTGCTGCGCGACTACTATTTCTCCGCCATCCACCCGACCTCCCGGGAGCTCGCGGGCAAGATCAACGCCGCCCGCGCCGCCTATCGGACCGAGGAAAGGAAAGTTCGTGAGATCGTGACGATGCGAGAGTCCGCCGCACCTGTGCCCGCTTATATCCTCGTCCGCGGCGACTACACGGCCATCGGTGAGAAAGTCAGCCGCGAAACTCCAGCTTGGCTCCCGCCATTTCCCAAGGACCAGCCGCGCAACCGCCTGGGATTCGCGAAATGGCTCACCTCTCCGGATCATCCTCTAACAGCCCGCGTCACCATCAACAGAATCTGGCAGGAAATTTTCGGAACGGGCATCGTCGCTACCTCCGACAACTTCGGGCTCCAGGGCGCACAGCCGTCCCATCCCGCACTTCTGGATTGGCTCGCCCGCGACTTCATGACCCACGGCTGGGATCAGAAACGCGCGATCCGCCAGATGGTCCTCAGTGCCACCTACGCCCAGGATTCCACTGTCTCGACCGAACTCCGCGAGCGCGACCCCGCGAACGCCCTGCTCGCCCGCGGACCTTCCCGCCGCCTCACTGCCGAGATGCTTCGTGACTCCGCCCTCGCCCTCTCGGGCCTGCTTTCGGAACGCATCGGCGGCGAGCCAGCCATGCCCTATCAGGCACCTGGTTCGATGTGGAAAGTCCTCAACAACTTCCTCCCGGAATACCAGCAGGACAAGGGCGAGGGACTCTATCGACGTTCCCTCTACACCTTCTGGCGCCGCACCACCACGCCGCCGAACATGATGATCTTCGACGCCACCACCCGCGATGTCTGCGCGACCCGCCGCCAGGTCACCAACACGCCACTTCAGCCGCTAGTCATGCTCAACGACCCACAGTTCGTCGAGGCCGCCCGCAAGCTCGGCGAGCGCATCATCAAAGAAGGCGGCAATACCGATGAATCCCGCGTAAAATGGGCCTATCGTGAAGTCCTCGGCAAGTCCCCTGCCCCGG
>JANOKL010000336.1:0-5025 GCA_031419215.1 Luteolibacter sp.
GGCGCGCTGGGAGCGGCGAAGTAGAACAGGATCACGAAGAAGGCCCCGATGCCGAAGAGCGTGCGCAGGGATTTTCCCATCCCTAACAGCTCAGGTAGAATGCCCGTCGAGGTCGAGGCGGCGGCCTCCTTTTTCTCCCTCAGGAACAGCGCCAGCACGAAGCTGTAGCCGACCCCGATGACGCCGAGCCATTGAAAGGTCGACCGCCAGGAAAGTTCCGCCGCCGCGAGGGCACCGAAGCCGCCGAGGGCTTGGCCGAAATAGAGGCCGGTCATGTGGATGCCAACGGCGAGCGAGCGGGTCGGGCCGCGATGGTGATCGACGATCAGGGCCAGCGCCGCCGGGATGTAGAGGGCCTCGCTGACGCCCATCAGCGCACGCATCCAGTAGAGGTGGGCGAAGCTGTCGGCATGTCCCATCAGCAGGGTGACGAGCGACCACACGCAGAGGCTGCCGACGATCAGGCGCTTGCGGTTGAAGCGGTCCGCGACCAGTCCGCTGACCGGGCTCATCAGGCCATAGACCCAGAGGAAAATGCCCATCAGGCGACCGAAATTCTGGCTATCGAGGACCATCGGCAGATCCGCGCCGATCGCCGCTTGCAGGGTCGAGAGCACCTGGCGGTCGAGGTAGTTCAGCAGCGCCACCGGCCAGAGCAGGGCCACGGTCGCCCAAGCCTGTGCGCCTGCTTTCGATGGAGCGTCCTCACTCATGCGCCGGAAGATGAAGCGAGAAGACCGCCGGAGTCCGCACACCGGGCCTGACCTCGCCGTTGTAGAAAATGAACTCGCCGTTCCAAGGAGTGACCGCGACCGTCACTGGCGGCGGAACGTTCAACTCACCCTGCGTGGACCAGGTATCGGTGATGGTGTCGTAGCGGAGGATGTCCTTCGCGAACCCTTGATGCGCTTCCGGGGATTTCAATCCGACCTGGGTGCCATCGTCTCCGGACACGATGAACAGCGAGCGGGCCACGACCGGCGCAGGCGAGGCCGAGGCCACGGCGGCGCGCGGCAGATCCGCCAGGCGGGTCCAGCGGCCTTCGGAGAATTTCCAGGCATCACGCAAATAGGTGCGGACTGGTTTGCCATTCGCGTCAGGGGCCAGCGAACAACCGCCGATCAGATAGAACGCGTCCTGAATCGCCGCAGCCGTAGCCAGAATGCGGCCAGCGGCAGGCAGCGCGGGCTGGGCTTGCCAGCCTTTCTCCAACGCATCGAGATCGAGCATCCAGTGGGCATTCGACGCCGTCGTGGAGTCCGGCTTTTCCATGCCGCCACAAAGATGCACGTGGCGACCAACGAGCGCGGCGCTCATGTTTGCGAGACCGACCGGGAGATCCGCCAGCTTGCGGTAGATGGGTTTCCCGTCATAGCCGATCGAGAGGAGGAACGACTCTTTCGTGTGAGCCGAGGCATCGCCGCCGCCGACCAGCAGGATTCCTTCGCGCACTGTTAGAGACACTCCATAGCCATTCACCTGCGGCAGTTCGCCGATGATTTTCCAGCCGGATTGAGGAGCTTTCAGATCGAGTGCGAAGAGCGTGTTGTGCCAGACCTTTTTCCCGCCGTTCCATGGCATCACGCCATCTGGAAAATTGGCACCGCCACCTGCGAGCAGTTGATGGCCGATGACCCCACTGAATGCCCCGGCGAATCCGTGCTTATCCGGCACGGCAAGCCATGAGGTGGTCGAAACCGCCTCCGCGTGCACACCGGCGGACAAGGTCAGCGCAGCGGCGAAGAGCGGGTGGGAAATGGAAGCGGACATGGCGGAGCGACTCCGGAACTATGCAATGGTACGCATGGGTGGCGACTCCTTCCTCGCTGGTTTTTGAAACAAACCAGTTGCTTCCGCCCGGTTGGCGCGGAAGGATTTCCGGTATGGGAGGCCAGCCATTGCCATCACGGGGAAATCTGGTCGTCGAATGCGCGCGGGTGATCCGCCTGCGGCTTGCCGACGGTGAGTGGCGAGGCGTGTTGCCTGGTGAACGACGGCTGGCGGAACTGCTCCAGGTCGGTCGGGACACGGTGCGGGCGGCGCTTCTGCAACTGGAGCACGACCAGGTCCTCAACCCGGCGGAGGCAGGCAGCAGGCGCAGCATCCTCCAGGCACCTAACGCGGCCGACACCTCACGGCCGAGGCCTCTGCGGATCGGCATGCTGTCGCCGAGACGGCTCGAACAACTGAGCCAGCCGACGCTTTTCGAAGTCGACCACATCCGCCGTGCGCTTGCTGAAAAGGGAGGCTCGCTCGATGTCTTCGCACCCGCTTGGTATGAACAGAAGGACCCCACGAAACGGCTCGCCGAGTTGGTGGAGGACGAGCCCTGCAGCGCGTGGATTCTTTTCCGCTCCAGCGAGCAGATTCAACGCTGGTTCGCGAGGTCCGGGGTGCCCTGCCTGATCCGTGGCTATCCGCATCCGAGGATCGATCTGCCGCATCTCGATGTCGACTGGGAGGCCACCGCGCGGCATGCTGCGGGACGCTTGTGGCGGCTGGGGCACCGACGCGTTGGCATTCTGGTTCCGGATGAATCGCTGGGCGGCGTGGCGGCAGCGGTGAAGGGCGCGACCGAGCTCGGCGAGCCGGATTTCAGCGTCTTTGAAATGCCCGAAGATGGCAGTGTCGATGGGGTGATCCGCTCACTTTCGCGGGCCATGAACTTGAAGAATCCACCGACTGCTCTGATCGCCACGCGCGCACGGCAGGTGGCGACAGCGATGACCTGGCTGCCCTCCCAAGGCATCCAGCTTCCCTCGAAATTCAGCCTTGTCTCGCTGGCCTATGAGCCCTTTCTCGATCACCTGATCCCGGCGGTGAGCTGCTATCGAGTCGATCCGGAATCGGTCTCCAAGCAGGCCATCCGCCGGATTGAAATGCTTCTAACAGGAAACGCGAACCCCGGGGGAAATTCCTGGATCACCCCCGAGGTCGTGAAAGGCGCATCGGCTGCGACACGCGGCTAAAAATTCATGGCGTGCCGGTCACTTTCAAGCGGGCGAATTTGCTGAGCGCCGAATTTTTCGGGATCGTCACCGTGACCGTGTCGGGATTCGCATCGCCGTCGTTGCTGATCACGACGCCCGCGCTGGAGCCGGCGGTGTCATTGCCGATGGTGAAGACTTCCGGCCAGGTGCTGAGGTTGGTGCCGGCTTCGACGGTGACAGTGATTCCGGGGTTGGCGGCCTTCGCGCGGTCATCGCGCTCGAAGGTGAAGATCAAGTTTGTACCGCTTTCCGAGGAGGTCGGAAGCTGGGTGCCCCCGGAAGTCTCTGGGTTGCCGCCCTTGAGCAGGAACTCCAGTCCGTTTTTGACGCCATCGAAATCCGGATCCTGATCAATCGCCGTCTGGCCGCCGAGGGTGTAGTCGTCGATCCAATTGCTGAAGGCGGTGCCGGTGACCTTTCCAAGAATCAACTGGCTGCCGCTCTGCTGAAGGGTGTAGCCGACGGGTGGCGTGAGCGTGCTGGTCAAGGTGCCGCTGCATTCGGCGATGACGTAGGATACTGCCATGAACCCAGCGCCCGATTCGGTAACGGTGAAGTTGCCTGACAACGAGAGATCACCGGTGACCGCGAGCTTGTCGGCGGTGGTGTTCACCTCGATCGCCAGCGTGCCGGTGACTGCGGTGTTTCCGGAAACGGTTAGAGTGCCAACGCCGGTGCCGGGGGCGATCTTTCCTGCTGCTGTGACCGGAGCGGCGATGCTGCCGCTGCCGGAAAGCGTGGCGGTGGCCAACACCGAAACAGCAGATCCTCCAAGAGAGCCACCCGTGTCCACCACGAGCGTGCCGTTGTTGAGCGTCGTCGCGCCAGCGTGGGTGTCGGTTCCGGTGTAGGTGAGAACCTGGGTGGTGGTGTCACCAAATCCAGCGCCAACAAGGATGCCGATCCGCAGCGCGCCGGTGCCGGAAATGGCATTCGAGACGCTGTGGGCATTGGTGCGGGAGAAGGTCAGGGTGCCGTTGTTGACCACGGTGGCGGTGCCGAGCGAGCCGGAGATTCCTGCTTCGCTCTGCGTGACATCAGCGTTTCCGGGAACGCCTCCAACGCGGACAGGAACGCCGGTGGCGATGGTTAGCGTGCCGTTCAGGGTATTCGCTCCGGTGAGGATGAAACCACGGTTCGGCTCGGTCATCGTTCCGGCTGGATCTTCAAGCGAAAGCCCGCCTGCTCCAGAGATGATTCCCTGGAGTTTGAAGGAGCGTGGTGCCTGATTGATTGAGCGGTTGAGGATCTTGTTGGAGGCACCTGTTAGAACAATGTTGTTCGTCCAGGTCCAGTTGCCCTCGATCTGGGTGAGGATGCCGCTGGTGGTGGCGTCGCCGAGGACCACGCTGCCGGTTCCCATGGCGGTGGCCCCGTTACGGATGGTGCGGAATTCCGAGCCGCCCTTGATGATGAGGTTTCCGGAGAAGCCTGCCCAGGAGCTGGCGTCACTGAAGCCAACGGTGGAGCCGGGGTAGTTGAAAAGGATCGCACCGCCGGTGAGCACGATGTCACCCGCTCCGGAAACATTTCGCAGCTTGGCGGTGGTCTTGTAATCGAGATCCGGCGTGCCGGGTGTGACGTTGCTGCGGTTGAACTCGAGCGTGGCTCCCGAGGCGACGGAGACCGGGCCGCTGCCGATACTGCCCGTGGTGGAACCGCTTCCGAAGGCCAGCTTGCCGGCCGCGACGGTGATGGTGCCCGTGGTGGTGTTCTCGTTGAGAAGGGTGGCCGTCGCCGCACCGTCCTTGATGATGCTGCCCGTCGCGATAGGCGTGCCGGAGAGGGTGTAAACGAGTGTGGGGTTGTTGAAGGTGGTGGAGATCGGGCTGATCGTGCCGGTCAGGGTCACGGTTCCCGTCGTGGCCGTGTCATTGAACACGACGGTGTCACCCTGAAGGTAGTTGGTGACCGAACTGTCAGACTCGAGCTGCCAGTTGGCCGTGGTATCGACGTCCCAGTCCGAACTGAGGTTGCCTTTCCAGATGACATTGCCGCCGGTGTATTGGACGACGACATTCGAGTTGGCGACGTC
>JANOKL010000337.1:0-2531 GCA_031419215.1 Luteolibacter sp.
GAGATGAGCTTTCGTACCATATCCCTGATGTCTCTCAAAGCCATATTGTGAAAACTCTTTGGAAGCTTCCAACATCCAGCGATCACGAGTCACTTTCGCAATGATACTGGCAGCGGAAATCGACAGCGAAAGCCCGTCGCCCTTGATGATTCCATCATGAGCCCATGGAAATTTTGGCAGCCGCAGTCCATCTATCAGACAATGACCGATCTCCACTCCGAGCAAGGAGACGGCCCTCTCCATCGCCAGATGCGTGGCCCTGAGGATATTGATCCGATCAATCTCGATCTCGTGGACCAGTGCCACCGACCAGCGCACGCCTGCATGAGTCGTAAGATCCTGGTAAAGCCTTTCCCTCTTTGCGGCAGACAGCTTTTTGGAATCGTCCAGCCCCGGGCAGGAAAAACCCTCTGGCAGGATCACCGCACCGGCCGCGACCGGACCGGCGAGAGGGCCTCGACCCGCCTCATCCACCCCCACGACATTCGAAATGCCACGGGCATGGAGGGCGCGTTCGAGACTTAAATCCGGCATTTCGCCTCAAAAACTAGTCATGCGGTTGTTGAAAGTCATCTGTGAACTCGTCGGCGTGCCGAAAAGCTGGGTAGCGAACACCATTCCATCCTGATCGACCAAAATTCCGATGCCCGTCTGCTGCCAGTCATTGGACTTCATCGTGAAATCATGACCGGATGAATTCGCCCAAGCGGAGACGAGAGCCGACGTCGAAGACGATGGAATCGCCGCCACGTTCTCACCCAGCGTCGGAATTCCAAGCATCTGGCGAGCAACGAGGCCGCGGGACTCGAAACCAACGTGGCTGACGTTGGTGCCTTGGATCTTGAACTTCCCACGGTTTCTCATGAGGAAGGCGCAGTGCTCCTGGGCCAACCGGTCAAGACCGGGATTGCGGACCAGCGGACTCGCGCCTTTGGTGGCACGGTAGGAATTGACGTCGTTCAGCAGCCGCGTGGTGAGCGACTTGTCTGACGAGGAAGATGCCGACATCGGCACTTTATTCACGGCAGGCGGTGGTGCGCAGGAGACCAGAAGGACTCCGCACAGTGCGACCGCTGCTGGGGAGCAGAGGTTGGTTTTCATATTGGGACAGCACCCAAGCTTCTACCTTAAAATTTTATGGAATGTAAATATTATTTTAAAATAAGCGTCCGCCATTGATCCGGATTCACTGTCAATCAATGCCTCGAGTTTCCGAACCACTGCACCACGTAAAGGGTTCCGTCCGAAGATTTGGCCGCCCCCACCCCGGTCAAATCCCAGTTACCGAGAAGCTTCGCACGATGTCCGGTCGAACTGAGCCAGGCCGCCACGACGGCGGGCGGCGACGTCATGCCGCGCGGCATCGCCGCCACGATCTCCGCATTCAGGCTCATCGAATTCGCCAGCATGACGGTCGTGGATCGAGCTGGAAAATTGTAGTGAGCGATCGACTTCGGAAGCGGCTTTCCAGGCGGCACGTTCGCGACCAAAAACCGAGCGTGGGTTTCAGCTGCATTCGCCAAGGCGGCATTTGAAGGCAGCGAGCGGAGTCCTTTTGATCCCCTCACCCGGTTGGCTTCTTGCAATACACTCGAGGCAAGGGACTCTCCCTCCTGTGTAGGTGGGGGGAGATTTGTAGAGACGCTGATCGAGGTGCAGGACGAAAGCCCAAGTCCGAGACCCACCGATGCGCTGATCATTTTGACAAGGAATCCACCTTGGCAGCCAGACTTCACCGGACAGCTGATTGAGTCGTTGACCATATAGAACAGTTCAGCCCCAGGGAGGGCCAAAGGCAAGCTCCCGTGCTGCTGTTCGGGTCTCGGATGCTCAGTCAGAATGAACCTTGAGGCGCAGGAAGTTTTTCACCGGCGTGCCGGGAATGAACGTGTAGGAAATGGCGCTTCCATTGTTCAGGTAGCTCCCCCCCGTGACCTCGGTCCAGATATCGGATGCACCGAGGTCGATGGATTCCTGAATGGAGTAAATCAGGCCTGCGGTGCCAGAGCGCTTGGTGAAACTCAAGGTGTTCACAGTGAAGCTGCCGACTGGCGGGTTGGTGGTTGTGGGGTCGAGGCCACTGAGGGCGTATTCGAGCAGGTTGCTGATGCCGTCATTGTCCGGATCGTCGTTCGGGCCGCGCTTGGCGAGAGGGACGACTCCATTGGAAAAAGTTCCGGTAATCCAGGAGGAGAAGGTGCTTGCCACCGTGGCGGTGAGGTATCCGCTGGAATTCAGGGCGAAGGAGTGGAACCCGCTTGCCGTGATACGTGCGAGTTGGGCAGGGGTCAGACCGCTGCCGCTGGTGCCGAAGCGCAATGAGGAGCCGGAAACGAAGGTGCCGGTGAGATCGAGCGTGCCGCCGGTCCAGTCGATGGCGCTGCTATTGGCGAAGGCAAGAGCGGCGCCGGTGCCGAGGTTGATCTTGGCGGTGCTGGTCAGGTCGAGAGTTCCAACGGTATCGGTGAAGGTCGAAGCATCAAGTGTGGCGTTGCCAATGGAAATGGCGGTGGTGTTGGCAAGCGCGTTAC
>JANOKL010000338.1:0-8215 GCA_031419215.1 Luteolibacter sp.
CACAAAGATCAGCAATCTCGGCGGAAGTGGACTCGCCCCTGGCAGCGAGCTTGATGGCAAGCAGGCGGTTCTTGCGCCAGCCGTCAGGTTCCTTGGCATGCAGTGCGTCGATCACCGCCGCCACCTCTGGACAGCGAAGAAGTAATTTTTGTCCGGCCATGAATGGAGACTAACGATACCACACCCAATGTCAGCTTATTTATTGGAGTTGGTATAAGGTGTCTGGCGACTGCGAGTGTCACTGAGCGGAAGCTGAATGGCCTGCCATTGCTCAGCTCGATCAAGCACAATTCAGATCCCTACGCACCTGAAGTATCAAAACTCGGAAAGGGAATCTGCGAACATGTGTTTCTCACTGATTTGGAAAGCCAAGCAGGAAAAGGAGGGCGAATGCTGTTCCAAGATATCGTCGTGTGAGGGCGGAGCTCATGGCTTCGTTTTACGAGGCAACGCGAAGGACTGGCGTGGACGATGTCGTGCTTGATTCGTTTGATCGGATCAACAAGGTGTTTCCAGAGCAAACCTTGTTTCCAGCAGCCGGGTTCGACCTGGACGGCCTACTTGATCGAATGGATGAAGTAGCAATGTGTCTCCGGTTGATCGAGGTGGTGGATGAGTGGACCCCGATTCTTGAAAGTGGCAACGGGCGATTCACCAATATCCCTGAGCTGCTGACGAACCCGACCCGCCTCGCTGCCAAGGCAAGCTCCCGGTTTCCCGAGGTGCGTGTGGCGGCAACAAAGCGGCTGGAAGCAACCAAGTCCAGTGAGGAGGATCGGTGACGGGCTGAGGAGTGGGGACAGTTGCTGTCTCCATGTTTCAATATCCTCTGCCGAAGCCACCACAGGAGTGTGGTGGCTCCGTTCTGGCTCACAGGAAGTAATCCACCCCAGCCCGGAAGATCGGCTGGTGCTTTTCTCCGGGGATGTTGCGGGCGACCTGGTGGCCGGCTCGTTCGGTGTGGGCCATTGCTCGCCGCATTCGTCAGCAGCCCGGTCATGACAAGTGGAATCAAACTCACTTATTTCGGGCTGGCGGCGTTCCGTAGATGGAGAGTATGGAGATTGTTCTCGATCTTCGTCCACTCGGAAGGTGACTGGCGAAGCTCTTTCTGGAGAGGTATCAGTCTTTCCAGCTCCTTGCCAACTTCCGGCGAGTGACCCTTCAGCATGAAATTCATGATGGCGGCACGATGGTTTCCTGCCGGGAAATCCGCCATCAGGCGGACGGCACGGGCGGGATCCTGATCGGCCACCTTTCCTGCGAGTTGGCCCAGAACTCCCACCACATTAGCGAGGCGCTGTCCTTGGAGTTTTTGAACCTCCCGGAAAACGATTTCGGCATCTTCTGGTCGAGCTGCGCCGATGCCTTCGCGGAGGACATTGTGGCGTCCCGGAATCATCAGCTCACCAAAGGAGGCGAGAGCGGCGCTGGGATCGGCACGCATCCATTCGATGAAAAAGGTCATCATTTCCTGCATCCGCTGATCCATGTCAGCCTTGGATTTCAGCGGCACCCGCAGCTTCTGATGCCAAGTCTCCACCCAGGCAGTCTTCCGCTGGGATTTGGAGGGTGGAGCATTTGTGGCCTTTGACTGACGAGGCTGGAGCGAGGAGAATGCCTAGCGCTCCGGTTGGAATCCGGAGATCAAGCCCCAACCGATCAGCGCGGCGAGAAGATGGGTGAAGATCCATTTCATTGGCCGATTCCTTCAATCCGGTTCGCCTCCTGTTCTCTCCCTTCACTTCGGAGACTGCTGCAAATTCCCTGAAGTGCGGCCGTCCTGGCCTCCGGATGTTTGAGGGATAGGGCCCAATCAAGAGCGGCCGTTTCGTTGTCGGTAAACCATCGCGCCGACGAGGATTCGGTCATCTTTGCAGGGTTGGAATACTTCGTCACAAGACGCGGATCGCTCCACATGCCTTTTGCCAGAAGGCTATCGATAAACATGGGGGGGAAATCGCTGTCGCCCGAGGCCAGCCTGTCGGTGACGACTTCTGGAGAGGCGAGCTCATAGGCAACGCCAGTCACGGACAAGGGCTCGATCGAAAACGCGAATGCTGCTGCCCGTGAAATTTGCTCGTCGGGGCAGGGAGTGCCCGGACGCGAATGCCGACGCGCGAACTCACGAAGTGCCGTTTCGACATCTCCCTCTCCCAGCGCAGCGGCTTGAAGATCGTTGAAGAAGGTGAAGTCCTGATGCGGATCGGCGGAAGAATTCCATAATGACTCGATGTGGGCACGGATCTTGGAGTCCGACGCCCCCTCTTCACGAAGCAATGCCTCCATTCTCTGGGTGGCCTGAGACGGATCGGACTCCGCGAGTGTTTCCAGCCCCTGCTTCAATTGCCTGCGTTCGAAATCCTGAACCGCGTTGTGAAACGCTGGGTGTTTCGAGAGAGCATCGAGTTCTTCCTGAGGGTATTTCTGCGATGGATCGAGTTCCCTCAGCCGCTTTGTCACTCCAGTCTCCAGATTGCTGCGCTCCGCATCCGGGAGGCTATGGAAAAGAGGAAGCCATTTAGAGGCATTGGAAAGTGGTTCGCGCAGGACTGCCCCTCCGAGCAAGGCCGCCCGATCTTTGGGATCGGTGAAGACCGCGAACATGCTTGGAAGGCGCTCCGGGTTGTTTGCCCCTTCTCCGATCGTTTTGAGTCGCTCGCGACGCCCTTCTTCCGGCCAAGCCAGGATGGCATGGGCAAAAGCAGCAGGATCATGGCCGCAGATGATCAGTGGATAGGCGTTGAAGTGGGCATTGCTCTTGAGTTTCGCATTTCCAAGCCAGGCAAGGGCTTGATCGGCATCTTCCCGCATCCAGCGCTTGAAGGCTTCGGCGAAGAATCCTGCATCCTGGGAATCTCCCGCACCGGCCTCGAGAACGGCGAGCACCCGGTTCAGTTCTCCTGGAAAATCTCGAACCGCAGCCAGTCGGTTGGCGATCTGTTCGTCTTCGAGTCTGTTGTGGGCCCGCACGCTACGCACGTAAGATGAGTTCTCAGGGTCGTAGTGTGAGGGATCAATTTCCTGCCGAGCTTGCCGGGAGGCAGGCTGTTGCGGAACGGTGGTGCCTGTCGGCGTTTCGCGAAGACGAAAAGCAAACGCTCCGGCGCCGAGAGCGAGAAGATGAGTCATGACAATGCATGACCGCCGTTGGACTTTTGTCACAAAGGACTTCTACGTCCATGCCTGCCAAGCAGGCAAGGGGATTACTGGAAGTAGCTGACCCCCGCCCGGAAGATCGGCTGGTGCTTTTCTCCGGGGATGTTGCGGGCGACGAGCTGGCCGGAGCGTTCGGTGTGGGCCATTTTTCCGAAGACCCGACCGCAGGGGCTGGTGATGCCTTCGATGGCGAAGCGCGAGCCGTTCGGGTTCACGAAGTGGTCCATCGAGGGCTGGCCGGAGGCATCGACGTATTGGGTCGCGATCTGGCCGTTGCTGGCGAGTTCGGCGATGATTTCCGGGCTTGCGTGGAAGTTGCCTTCACCGTGGGAAAGAGGGACCGAATGGAGGTCGCCGGGCTGGTTGAGCGCGAGCCAGGGGGAAAGGGTGCTGATCACCTTGGTGGTGACGTAGCAGGAGATGTGTCGGCCGATGGTGTTGTGGACGAGGGTCGGCTGCGCCGACGGATCGGGGATTGGGGATCCTTCTTCGCTAAAGCTCCGAAGGACGGGTTGGGGATCTTGGATGGAAGAGGCTCCAATCTCCGATCTCCGATCCACGATCTGCCCGTAGGGCACCAGGCCGGTTTTGATGAGGGCCTGGAAGCCGTTGCAGATGCCGAGCACGAGGCCGTCGCGGTTTTTGATGAGGTCCATGATCGCATCGGCCACGCGGGGATTGCGGATGATGGTGGCGATGAACTTGGCGGAGCCATCGGGTTCGTCACCGGCGCTGAATCCTCCGGGGAACATCAGGATCTGCGACTTGCGGATGCGGTCGGCAAGCTGCTTCAGGGAGTCCTCGATGTGGGCAGAGCTGAGGTTGCGGAAAACGAGGATCTTTGCCTCGGCTCCGGCTTCGCGGAAGGCCTTGGCGGAGTCGTATTCGGAGTTGGTGCCGGGGAAGGCGGGGATCAGGACCTTTGGTCGGATTGAAGATTGACGATTGACGATTGTGGATTTGGAGAAATTGAAGAAGGGGAGGTTCAATCCATGATCTCCGATCTCGGATCTCTGATCTTGGGCCTCGGGCTTGGTCGGATAGACGGGCTCGAGGGTGCTGGTCCAGGCGGCGAGGAGGTCTGTTAGAGTGTGGGTTTCGTCGTTGAGAATGAGGGTGGGCTCGGTAGTGGTGTGGCCGAGGGGCTGGGAGCCGAGGGCGGATGGGAGTGGCTCGGTGTGCTCGATGAGGAAGGCGAAGTAGCGCTCGGCGAAGAGGTTTGCAACGGGCGGGCCGCCCGTGCCCCTCTTGGTTTCGGCGAAGCCTAGGTGATTGCCGAAGGCCATTTTCGCCAAGGCGGCAGCTAGGCCGGCGGGGCCGATGTGGTGGAGGGCGAGGAATTTTCCTTCGACGTTGAGTTGATGGAGTTGCTCGGCGAGGGCCTTCAGTTTCTCAAAGTCCGGGAGCTGATCGGCATCGAGTGGGACCTCGACGAGCGAGATCGTGGAGCCGGCTTGCTTGAATTCGGGTGAGAGCGCGAGGCTGGCCTTGCCGGGGGCGAGGGCGAAGGAAACGAGGGTCGGTGGGACGTCGAGGTCGTTGAAGGAGCCCGACATCGAGTCCTTTCCGCCGATGGCGGCGAGGCGGAGCGAGTGTTGGGCGTGGAAGGCACCTAACAGCGCAGCGAAGGGCAGTCCCCAGCGTTTCGGGTCGTTGCCGAGTTTCGGGAAATACTCCTGAAGCGTGAGCCGGACATCGGAGAGTCGCGCCCCGGCGGCGACTGCCTTGCAGACGGATTCGGCGACGGCATAGACCGCGCCGTGGAAAGGGGACTCTTCGGAGAGATAGGGATTGAAGCCCCAGCTCATGAAGGTGGCAACGTCGGTGGAGCCTTCGAGCAGTGGAAGCTTGGCAACCATCGCATCGGGCGGCGTGATCTGGTGCTTGCCGCCGAAGGGCCAGAGGACGGTGCCGGCTCCGACGGAACCATCGAAGCGTTCGCCGAGGCCTTTCTGGGAACAGACTGTTAGAGAAGCGAGGTGCTTCTTGAGTGAGTGATCGGTGATCGGTGATCGGTGATCGGTGAAAGACTTGACGTGGACCTTGGCGGTTTGTTGGACGCCGTTGGTGTCGAGGAAGGCGCGTGAGAGGTTGACGATGGTCTTGCCGCGCCAGGTCATGATGAGGCGGCCGCTGTCGGTGACGTTGGCGACGTGGACGCAGTCGAGGTTCTCCTTGTCGGCCTCGGCGATGAAGTAGGCGATCTCGCTGAGATCGACGCAGACGGCCATGCGTTCCTGGGATTCGGAAATCGCGAGCTCGGTGCCATCGAGGCCGTCGTATTTCTTCGGCACGGCATCGAGGTTGATCTCAAGCGAAGGCGCGATCTCGCCGATGGCGACCGAGACACCGCCGGCACCGAAGTCGTTGCAGATCTTGATCTTTTTGGTGAGCTCCGGATTGCGGAACAGGCGCTGGATTTTTCGCTCGGTGGGGGCGTCGCCCTTCTGGACTTCGGCGGAGTTTTCGAGGGCGGTGTCGGTGTGTTCCTTCGAGGAGCCGGTGGCGCCGCCGACGCCGTCGCGACCGGTGCGTCCGCCGATGAGGAGGATCACATCGCCGGGGGCGGGCGTGCCGCGGAAGACCTGGGAGCGGGGAGCAGCGGCAACGACGGCACCGATTTCAAGGCGCTTGGCGACGTAGCCGGGGTGATAAACTTCCGCGACTTGGCCGGTGGCGATGCCGATCTGGTTTCCGTAGGACGAGTAGCCGTGGGCGGCAACCTGGCAGATTTTCTTTTGCGGAAGTTTTCCCGGTAGTGTGTCGGCGAAGGCTGTTAGAGGGTTGCCCGCGCCGGTGACGCGCATGGCCTGATAGACGTAGGAGCGGCCGGAAAGCGGGTCACGGATGCAACCGCCGAGGCAGGTGGCGGCTCCGCCGAAGGGCTCGATCTCGGTGGGGTGGTTGTGGGTCTCGTTCTTGAACATGATCAACCACTCTTCGGTGGTTGGATCGGAGATCGGGGATTGGAGATTGGAGATTTCGACCGGGACGACGATGGAGGCGGCGTTGACTTCTTCGGAGACTTCGAGGTTGTCGAGTTCGCCGGAGGCGCGGAGTTCGCGCATGCCGATGAGGGCGATGTCCATCAGGGTGATGGGCTTGTCCTCGCGGCCGAGGTTCTTCCGGGTCTCGAGGTAGGTGTTCCAGGCGCGCTGGATGACCTCGGTGCCTTCGTCGAAGGTGGCTTCCTCGATGCGGGTGAGGAAGGTGGTATGGCGGCAATGATCGGACCAGTAGGTGTCGAGCATCTTGATCTCCGTCAGGCTGGGGTCGCGCTTTTCCTCATCGCGGAAATACGTCTGGCAGAAGGCGACATCCTCGGCGGACATCGCGAGGCCGAAGTCGGCACGGACGCTGGCGGGGTCGAGGGTGGTGAAGCCGCTGAGGATGGCTACGTCAGCCGGGGAAGCCGGGGTCTGTCGGCTGGAGACGGCGTCCACTGGCACCTCATGGGAGTCGACCGCGTTGATGACGAACTGTTTCACCCGGGCGATTTCGCCTGCGGAAAGCGCGCCCTTCAGGACGATGATCTTCGCCGAGGAAACGAAGGGCTTGTCCTGGCCGGTGAGGATCTGGATGCACTGGGCGGCAGAGTCGGCGCGCTGGTCGAACTGGCCGGGGAGGAACTCGACGGCAAAGGCGGTCTCGTCGGCGGCCAACGCAAGGTCCGAAGAAACATCATCCACCTGCGGCTCCGAGAGGATCGAGTGGACGGCATTTTCAAACTCCGCTTCACTAACGCCATCGACGCCATAGCGCTGGACGATCCGCAAATCCGCGAGGCTTTCGAGGCCGAGGGATTCCTTGAGATCATGCAACAGGTGACGGGCTTCGGAGGCGAAGCCGGCTTTTTTTTCGACGAAGATGCGGTTCATGGGCGGAAACAGGCACGCAGGGCCAATGCAGGCGATGGATGCTAAGAGCCCGGGCGGGCAGGGCAAGGGGAATGAGGCCGAGACTCCGCAAGGCTCCCGAATCCTTCAATGTCCGAGGTATTTCACCACCGCCTCGGTCCGGGTGCGGACGTGGAGCTTGGTGTAGATGTTGTGGAGGTGGGTGCGGACCGTTTCCATGCCGATGTTCAGGTCCCAAGCGATTTCCTTGTAGAGCGAGCCCTTTACCAACTCATCGAGAATTTGCTTCTCACGCGGCGTGAGGTGCAGGTCGCGGTTCGGCGGGGCGGGTTCCTTGTGGAAAAACTGGACCACTTTCCGGGCGATGGCGCTGGACATCGGCGAGCCACCGGTGAGGACGTCGTCGAGGGATTCGATGAGCTTGGTGGCCACATCCCGCTTCAGCAGATAGCCCGAGGCCCCGGCGGCGAGGGCTTCGAAGACCTGGTCATTGTTGTCATAAACGGTGACCATCAGCACGAGGATCTCAGGGCAGGCGGCTTTGAGTTTGCCGACGCATTCGATGCCGGACATCCCTGGCATCTGGATGTCCATCAACACCACTTTGGGTGGCTTGGCGATCAGCGCGGGCAGGGCCTCCACGGCGTTTGGAAAGGCTCCGGTCAACTGCCAGTCGGGGCTCGTCGCGAGGATTTCGGTCAAGGTTTCCCGCAGGGCGGAATCGTCTTCGACGAGGGCGATGGTGTGGAGTGCGTCGGACATGGAGGAGAGGGTGGAGGTCAGGGCGATGGCAGCGGGGATTCAAGCGTGATGGTGGTGCCCTCACCGGGACGAGAGAGGATTTCGCAAGTGCCACCGAGCTTTTTCATGCGACTGCCAAGATTGTTCAGGCCATTGCCGCGGGCGGCGAGTTCCGGATCAAATCCGATGCCGTGGTCCTCGACAATGATCTTCAACTGGCTGCCGTTCCATTTCAGGGAAAGCCTGGCATCGCAGGGGCCGGCATACTTGAGGACATTGTGCAGTGCCTCCTTGGCGGCGAGCGCGAGGTGGTGGCGGATGTCGGCATGCAGGGGCAGGGCCGGCAGCATGGTGGGAATATCGAGCCGGCAGCGGATCGGCGTGTCCCTGAACATTTCTCCCGCCATTCTAGTGAGATGGGCTCCCAGATGGTCGAGCGTGTCATTGGCCGGATCCAC
>JANOKL010000339.1:0-21201 GCA_031419215.1 Luteolibacter sp.
TGCCGCAGTCCAAGGGGTTCGGCTCTGCGAAACCGAACCCATCAACCAACGAAAAAACCCCGGACCAGCGGTCCGGGGTTTTTTGAGAGGTCGGATCTTCGGGCGCTGGGATCAGCGGCTCTTCAGATACTCGGCGATGTCCGCGATGGACTGGGCGGTGAGGCCGAGTTGGGCTGGGACATACATGAGGGATTTCTCCATCGGCTTCAGGCTGGCGGTGCGCGACTTGGCGATCGTCTGGTTCTGAGCACCCATGGTTTTCATGATGACCGGGTCGCCGTCGCTGAGGACCATGCCGGTGAGGGTGATGCCATCGGTCGTCTTCAGGATCGAGCCTTCGTAGCCGTGTGAGATGTCGGCGGAGGGGTTGCGGATCGAGTTGATCACGACTTCCAGCGGCTGCTGCTTGCCGAAGGTGGTGAGGTCCGGACCGTAGTCGATGCCCTGTTCCCCGACGCGGTGGCACATGTAGCAGGAAGCGATGGCGGTCTTGCCGCGTTCGGCATCGCCCTTGAGCTTCAGGATTTCCGCGGTGGCTGGGAGGGCCGGGGCGTTGGCGGGCTCGGCGGGCATTTCGACGGCGACGAGCGGTGTGCTGGCGGCGTCCTGGCCCATGGCCTTCAGGATGCCATCGACGTTGTAGGCCTTCCAGAGGTTGCCCTTGCGGTTGTTCACCCACCACTTGGCGAGGTCCTTCTGGGAGAAGCCCTCGGTGTTCGCGAGCTGGATCATGGCGGTGGCGGCGGCGGCGCTGGGCGTGAAGCCAATGGCCGTGAGCGTCAGTTTCACCTGATCGGCACTGACCTTCGGCGAAAGCGCGCGGGCCTTCTGGTCGGCCACGGCCTGCGGGGAGTGGAGGCGCCAGGCGAGCCAGGCGAACGAGTCGGTCCAGGAGTCCGGCGCGGCGTTCATCTCCTTGCGGAGCGCGGCGTAAACGACGGCTTCCTTGCCGGTGCAACCGAGGCCGAAGGCCTCGAGGTAGGCGCGGTCCTTGCCGTCGAACTGCTTGGCGATCTTCACGAGGAAGGGCAGCGACTTGTCAGCCGGAACGTCGCGCAGGCTGATGGCGATCTCACGACGGACCATCGGCGAGGCATCATCGGCCATTGTTTCCGCGAGCTTCACCGGATCACCACCGGCGGCGCGGATGGCGCGGCAGGCGACGAGACGGGTGCGGGCCTCGGAGGAGGCGAGGAGCTTGACGACGGCCGAATGACCGGCATCGCCAACCTGGGCGAGCAGCCAGATGGCGCGGGCGGCGAGGTGTGGATTCTTGTCCGCAAGCAGCTCGGTGAGCGCGGGCACGGCCTTTTCGCCCTGGGCCTTGAGGCGGGTGAAGCCACTGTTGCGGATGTTCACGGACGGGCTCTTCAGCGCGGCGATCTGGCCCTCGGTGGTGTTCAGGTCGAACTTCGGCACGACCGATTTGAAGCCCTTCGGCGCGATGCGGTAAATGGTGCCGGAACCGGACTTGTCGAGTGTGCCGTGGCCGCCGACACGTCCATCGAACCAGTCGGCAACGTAGAGCGCGCCATCGGGACCAACGGTGACATCGGCCGGGCGGAAGCGGGTTTTCATGTCGCTGCTGGAGCCGCCGATGAAGTCGGAGCCGGCGAATTGCTTCTCCTTGTTAGAGGTCATGAAGTCGATGCGCTCAAGCTTGAAGCCCGCGCCATCGGGCACTGGGAGGTAGCCGAAGACGACGTTCTTTCCGGCTTCGCAAGCGAGCAGGAGGCCCTGCCACTTGTCGCCGAGCGCGCCGTTTTCATAGTAGGCAACACCGGTGGGCGAGCCGCCGCCGTAAACGTCTCCGGAGGGCATCGTGCCGGGGTCTTCCTGACGCCACTCGGCGATCGGGGTGGTCTGGCCGGGGCGCATGTCCGCTTTCCACGAACGCTGGCCGTCGGCGGAGGAGAAGCCGGCGTTTCCGCCTTCCATCACCTCGGCCACGCGGCAGGCTGGCGGGTCATCATTGTCGCTCTGGAACATGTCGCCGAAGGAGGTCAGCGCCTGCTCGTAGGAATTGCGGTAGTTGTGGCCGACGATGCGGGCGTTGGTACCGTCAGGATTCATGCGGACGGAAAAGCCGCCGACCCAGACCTTGCCGTCGTCGCTCGGCTGACCGGCGATCGCGCGGGTGTCCGAATACCAGGTGCCGCCGCCGCTCTGGTAGTAGCTGCTGCCGATGCGGAAGGTCTTTCCGGACTTGTCGGTGAAGATGCCGGAGCAGTTGCCGTTGTTGAAGTTCCACTGGCCATCGGGGCCGACGGTCACGCTGTGCAGTGAGTGGTCGTGCTGGCGGGCGTTGAAGCCGGTGAGCAGGACCTCACGCTTGTCAGTGGCAGGGTCGAATTTGCGGTCGCCGTTGACGTCGGTGTAAACGATGAGGTCCGGCGGCTGGGAAACGATGAGGCGGTTTTCGAGCACCGCGATGCCGAGGGGCGATTCGAGGTTTTTCTCCTGGCTGAAGACGTCGGATTTGTCGGCCTTGCCGTCACCATCCGTGTCCTCGAGCACCACGATGCGGTCACCTTCCGGGCGGGCATCCTTGGCACCGGCGCGGTAGTTCACGCCCTCGGCGACGTAGAGGCGGCCCTGGGCGTCGAAGTCGATGTTGGTCGGGTTATAAAGATGCGGGGTGGTGGCCCAGACGGTGACTTCCAGCTTGTCGTCGGACAGGGCGAAAAGGTCGGTGGGCACCAGGGTCTCGGTCGTGCTGTTGCCGGCCGCAGCCATGGGCTTCTCGCTGAAGACCTGGAATTTCACGCTGGCCGTGCTGGGCTTGCCTTCGCGGATGACTCCACCATCGTCGAGGCCCACTTTGGCGCTGAAGGACTCAACTTCGGCGGGGAGATCGAACACGATCGTCGAGGCGCCGTGGGTGCCTATGCCTTTGTCGAAGGTTTTCTTGTCGATGGTCAGCGCGCCGCCGTCGATGTTCTTGTTGACCTTGGATTGACCGTAGCTGGTCTCCGAGGATCTCCATTTCAGCTCGGTCAGGTCGATGGACTTGCCGTCCTTGAGGGTGAGTTTCGGTTCGATCCAGTTGGCCCAGTCGCAGGAGAAATCACCGAGATCGGCCACCACGAGGTAGAGCTGCTTCGCGCCGGAAATGGAGGCCTTGATTTCCTGAACGCGGGTGTTGCGGGCGTTCAGTTCCGAGGTCTCGGCGACGGGCTTGCCGCTGGAAACCGCGGCCTTGGGGGCTGCGGTGGAGATCGGGGTGGTGGCGGCTTTGGTCTTGAAGCCTGCCTCGCGCTCGGTCTTGACCGCGGCGGCTGGGAGCTTCTTGAACTCACCGGGCACGACGACTTTCAAGCGGACGACCTTGCCCTTGTCGTCGAGGTTGGCATTCAGCTCATCCTCGCTGATCGGCTTGGAGGGGACGCCCTTGGTGGAAACCTCGACTCCGGCGGTCCAGACGATGGCGTTGAGAACAAGGGTGCGGAATCCGTCGATCGACCAGTTGCGGTGGTTGTGCCCACCAGTGAAGCCGACTCCACGACCTCCGTCCGGGCGCTGGAGGCCCCACATGAGGGTCTGCTTTTTCCCGAGACCGTCGACGCCGTACTGGTTCCAAAGATTGATGTACTGCTTCACCCGATCGCGGTCCGGAGTGGCGGTGACGAGGTCGAGGACCTTCGAGCGATCGGCGGGGAAACGGATGTTGTAGTAGAACTCATCGTAGGCCTCGACCAACGAGTTGACGCCGCGCGAGACGGGATGGTTTGGCAGCGCCTGGAGATCGGCCACCCAGTGCGGGTTCACGGAGAAATCGGTCTCAAAGGCTCCGCCGATCCAGGGTCGGTAGTATTTTTCGCCCTCCGCCGGATTCGGATGCACGGCGTAGTGCATGAACATCAGGCCGGTGCCTTTTTTTGCGAGTTGGTCGACCTTTTCCCAGCCCTTGCCGACCACGCTGGTGCCGTCGGCGTAGATGACGATCGTTTTGGCTCCATCGAGGACCTTCTCATCGGACGGCCAGCCGCTGACGACTTCGGCCTGGACGTCGAGTCCGCTTTCGTTGAGGGCCTTGGCGAGGAGCATCGATCCGGCGCGGAATTCGTGTTCGCCTGGGCCGTGGCTGCGACCGCCGGCGAGGATGACGATCTTGTTGGCCGCGTGGCTCTGCGAGCTGAGGAGGGCGCAGGCGATGGCAATGCGTGCGAGGCTTGGGAGTGGTTTTCGGGTCATCGTCGGAAAGAGGATCGAATTTTTCAGGCAGAGGGAGGGTCGCCAATACGCGGCGTGTGAACAAGTTCTTAGCGCGGACGGGCGATTGGCGGGACGATTCTTGATTGTTCCGCCCGGACCGGGTGAATCTGCCGCGCGTCGCCAGCATGACAACCCCGATTCCACGCTCCCTGCATGACCTCAGCTACGAAGAGGTCTTGGCCGAACTGGCCCTCGCCGGGATGACGGCGCACCACGCGCGTTCCCTCTGGCGGGCGCTGCATCGCGAGGCCCTGACGGAGCTTTCAAACGTCGCGGCCTTCATTCCCCGCCTCCAGAACTGGGTGGACGGGCATGTCGGCGAGGGGAAAGCGTTCTTTCTCGATGTCCCGGAGCAGGTCCGTGAAATCCGCAGCTCGGACGGGCTGACGCGGAAATTCCTCCTCCGCCTGCGCGATGGCCAGGAAACCGAGGCCGTGTTGATGGGCTACGACGGTCGCCACACCGCCTGTGTCAGCAGCCAGGCTGGCTGCGCGATGGGCTGCGTGTTCTGTGCGACCGGGCAGATGGGCTTCGTCCGCCACCTGCGGCCGGGGGAAATCATCGCCCAGGTCCACCACGTCCGCCGGGCGCTGCGGGATGAGCAACCTGACAAGCGCGTCCGCAATCTCGTCATGATGGGCATGGGCGAGCCGCTGCACAATTACGACGCGGTCCTGAATGCCCTCACCGTCATTTCCGACGTTCGTGGCCCCAGCATCGGCCCGTCCCACATCTCCATCAGCACCGTCGGCGTGGTCCCCGGCATTCTCCGCCTGGCGGCGGAAGGGAGGAAATACCGGCTCGCGGTCAGTCTGCACGGCTCGAATGAGGAGGAGCGCTCAGCCCTCGTCCCGGCGAGCAAGAAGTGGAACCTCGCCGAACTCATCGCCACCTGCCGGAGTTATTGCGAAACGACCGGTCGACGGATCTTTTTCGAATGGACGCTCATCGCCGGGGTGAACGACTCCCCGGAAACAGCAACCCGCTTGGCGAAACTTCTCGAAGGCATCGACAGCCACGTGAACCTCATCCCGCTGAACCCCACCGCAGGCTTCGACGGCACCCCCACAGTCAGATCGTCGGGCCTTGAGTTCCAGCGGATTCTCAGGGACTCCGGCTTCCCTTGCACCTTCCGCCAACGTCGCGGCATCGACGTCGCGGCGGGTTGTGGGCAACTCCGCGCCGAGCGGCGAAAACGCGAGCAGACCTCCGATTTGTAATCCTTTGTAAATACAACTGGCGCGGTGCTTTTTCTCTGATTTTAAACGAGTTCGGAATTGCGCGCGGACTGATTCAAGGCATTAATTCAGAGCTGCCCTCAGTTAGGGCAAATGTCCGATGATGCGTCCGTTTATTGCTGTTGCCCGCTTGGGAGTCGCTGCTGCGATTTCCCTCTTGGGGCTGTCAGTCAGCGCGCGTGAAACACTGACGACGCCGGACTGGAACATCACCCTCACCGACTTCGGTTACTCCGACTTCATGTTGGACAACACGCCCGGCTTCGAGGGGCGGGAGTATCTTTCCGGCGAATGGGGAGCCGCCGTCGGCTACCAGGTCGCGGGTCGGCCCTTGGTGAGCCCGAAATGGTTCGAGCCGCACTTCATTTACCCGGACTGGACGACAAACTCGGACTTCATCGTCGTCACGCCGATCCGACAGATCGCCGTGAACTCCGCAGGCTTGGCCATCGCCAAGTCGGTCATCCGCAATGCTGACCTCGAGATCACGCTTCATTATGAAATTCTCGACACCGTGCTGGGAACCCCGATGGGCCAGACCGCCGCCTCCGCCACGGCAGACGGCCACGCCCTTCGCAGCAATCGCTACGTCTTGAAGCAGACCTGCTCGATCAAGAACATCTCGGGCTCGCCCATCACGAATCTCCAGCTCTTCCAGCTCCTCCATGGACTGACCTCCCAGCGAGGCCACTACGATGACCGCGCCCACACCGGCATCCTGGCTGAAGACCGCTACGATGTCAGTCTGGTTGGCACGGATCAATGGTCGATCGGCTCCGCATCGGCCCCGCATGGCTTGGAGGACTACATCAGCTTTCATGCTTCGGTGGCTCCCAGCGCCTTCGAGATCGGCTATTATGGCATCACGGGAAATGGCCTCGACAACCACGTGAGCGGAAAGCCCTCGGACGGCGTGCATCTCTCGATCGAGGCCAACTGGTTGACGGCTCCCTTTTCCACCCGCGAGGGCACCGACGCCTTCCTTCCTGCCAGCCGCTGGGTTTCCGGAGCGGAGCGTTGGGACCTCGCGGATCTGGCACCCGGTGCCTCGGCCTCGCTTGACGTGATCCTCAGCCTCCGCACCGGAACCAAGGTCGCCGTGGGCCTGAACTCTGCCGGCGGCGGCCGCGGCGGGGCCAGCCGCACCGGTGGGCTCGACTTTGTGTTCGATCAGGTGACGACTGCGGGCACCTGCTTCACCCAGTACACCAAGGCGAATCCCGCGGAAGTCGCCACCCGGATCGCGGGAGGCCAGATCAGCGCCCCGGACTTCGCCACCCTCGGCGGAGTCACCCAGATCTGGGAGGTGGAATTCAGCGGTACGTATCAAGACAGCGTCGACCTCACGTTCGCCTACGATCCCGGCCTCGTCCCACAGGGGCTCGATCCCAACCTGCTCTGCATTTATCAATACGATGGCAACCACTGGCAGGCCCTCCCAGCAACCTTGGACGCGGCCGCAAGCAAGATCCACGTTTCAACCACGAGCCTTTCGGTATTCGCCCTCGGCACCATCAGCCAGTCCACCTACGAAGTCACGGTGGCGGCCGAACCGGGAAACCATGGCACTGTCAGTGGGGCCTCCACCTATGCCGATGGCGCCAGCGTTACCCTGCTTGCCACCGCTGAGCCGGGCTATGTTTTTTCAAACTGGACCGAGAACGGCGCGGTGGTCAGCAGCTCGCCCAGCTACACCTTTGTCATCAGTGCCGACCATCACTTCCAGGCGCACTTCATTTCCGTAGGCACTGACCTCGCCCTCACCACCCGCTCACTGCCGGTCAATGGCGGCTCCACCGGTGGCGATGGCGTCTATCCAATCGGGTCCCAGGCCTCGGTCACCGCCACCGCGAATCCAGGCTACAAGTTCGACCGCTGGCTGCTCAACGGCACGCAGGTCAGCACCACGCCGGATTTCAATCTCGTGGTCACCGGAAACCTTGAGGTCATCGCCACCTTCAAGCCCGTTTTCACCGTGACCGCCCTGATCGAGCCCGCCGAGGGCGGCGAAGTGACCACCGAGGGCGTCTATGAACCGGGTCAGCTCGCCGTCGTCCGCGCCCGCGCCAACCCTGGCTTCACCTTCGTCCAATGGACCCAGAACGGCCAGCCAGTCGGCAACGATCCCACCCTCCGCTACACCGTTACCGGCGACCGCACCCTGGTCGCAAACTTCATCGCCACCTCCGTCATCATCGTCGAATCCTCGGATGCAAGCGCCGGGACCTGCACCGGCAGCGGCACCTATGAAATGGGCAGCACCATCACCCTGAACTCCACCGCCAGCTCCGGTCACATCTTCCTGCGCTGGACCGCCGACGGCGAAACGATCGGCACCACGCCCACCCTGAGCTATCAGGTCAGCACCAGTCAGACCATCGTCGCGGTCTTCACCGTGATCCCCGCCCTCCAACTGGTCTCCCCGGAATCCGGCGGAAACTCCTTCACTCTTTCCTGGCCGGAAACTGCCAGCGGCTGGGTCCTCCAGGAATCCGGTACCCTCGCCCCTGACAGTTGGGCGGACTCACCGCGAACGATCGAAGTCGCGAACGGCTTCCACCACATCTCCCTCGTGCCCGAATCAGGAAAAAGATTCTTCCGCCTCCGACATCCCTGAGACAGCTTCGGCGCGCCTCCCGCATGTCCGTCGCGCCCTCCGTCTCGATCGTCATCACCGCCCACAACGAGGCGGAGACCATCGTCGGCACCCTCTGCTCGGTCGCGGCCCAGCGCGATGTCGGGACCATGGAAATCCTCCTCGTCGATGACCGCAGCACCGATGGCACCGGCGGGCTCGCGCAGTCACTCGATCTGCCGAACCTGCGACTCATTCGCATCGACCACTTCGATCACCCCACGCTCACGGCAAGGCAGGTCGCTCTCGACACCGGGATCCGCGCCGCGAGAGGAGAGCTCGTTTTTCTAACAGACGCGGACGGCCTCGTTCCCACTGACTGGGTCAGCACCATGAGCCAGCGCCTCGCATCCGCCGACGCCGTGGCGGGTCGCGTCGACTGCGTGCCGAGGGCCGATCACTCGAACCGCCTCATCGCCTCCCTCCAGACGGTCGACGCCGCCTTTTACTCCGGCGTCTGCTCCGTGCTGAATGCTTGTGGCTTCGCCTCCGGCATCATCTTCAACAACTGCGCGTTCCGTCGCGAGTGGTATGAGAAGGTCGGCGGCTTCGAGACGATCGGCTTCGCCCTCACCGAGGATCTTTCCTTCGCGCGCGAGATTCATCGGCATGGCGCACGCCTCGCCTTCCAGGTCCATCCGGCCGTGTCTGTTAGAGCTTGCGGCAGTGCCGGGGAATTCATCCGCCGCGCGCATCGAATCGGCTCGGGTGGCGTGTCGGTGCTGTCGGTCGCGCTCGGCCTGTGGATGCTTCTCTGGCTCGGACTGCTGCTGGCCACTCCGTTCTCTCCGCTGCTCATTGGCCTCGCCTTTCTCGCCCGCCATTTCGCTGGAGTCGCCTTCGTCGCGTTCTGGCTGATCCGCAGTCGCCGGGCCGACCTTCTGCCGTTCGCGCTGATCTACGAACCCGCTGCCATCTTCATCGGCCTCGCCGTCATGTGGGATGCCCGGACGCAGCGGAAAGTCGAGTGGGGCGGCGTCGATTACACGTCGTGAAACTCAGCCCTCCTTCGGCGTGTCGCGGCCGGCATTCCGCAGTCGCCAGAACCACCCGGGCCGATGCCACCAGTGCTTCCAGGTTCCGGCGAAACGGTGATACACCAGCCCACCGGAAAAGGCGATCTTCGGCAACAGGTGCAGGCCGTGCGAGACCACGCGATCCTTGTCCATCACCTCCTTGAAGCGTCCACCGTTCGACTCGATGAACTCAATCAGCGCGTTGGTGTAAACGATCGGCCCCGTGCGTGACAGTGTCGCCATCCGGTCATCGCCCTTCACCGACTGGATCGACTCCGAGACGCGCTGCAGGACGAGACCGAGAAACGGATGCTTCGGCTCAGCCGCGAAGGTCCACTGGCAATACTGCGTCGGGTGCTCGCAATTGAAACGCTCGAATCCTGTGATCGCGCGATCCGTCGGCAGGATCCATTTTTCACAAGGTACGAGGCACGCCGTATCCGCATCGGTGTAGAGCCCGCCCTTCGTGTAGATCACGAGGTAGCGCCAGAGGTCGGTTTTCTCCACCTGCTTCTCGAGGCGGTGATAAAGATCCAGCACGTCGATCCCCAGTTCCACCTGCACCTCGTCGCGCACTTCATGGAACAGCGCCTCGCAGTCGGCATCGTCGCAGAGATGAAAGGTGTAGCCCGGATTCATCGACTGCCACCCGGCCAGATAACGCTGCATCCAAATCGGGGACCCGCTGAGGTCCTTGCTTTTCCAGGTCACGTAAATGTCGCGCGGGATCACGATCGGGAGGGGTTCGGTTCAATTTGCCACGATGCTCACCAGTTTGCCGGGAACGTAGATGACCTTGCGGACCGTCTTGCCGTCGGTGTGTTCCTGAACCTTGGCGCTGGCCAGGGCAAGAGCTTCGACCTCGGCTTGTGCGGCGTCTGTAGCGATTCGGATTTTGTCGCGCAGCTTGCCGTTGACCTGAACCACCACCTCGATTTCGTCGAGCACCAAGGCAGATTCGTCATAAGTCGGCCAAGGCTTTTCGGAAAGCGGAATGCTGCTTCCGAGACGAGCGTTGATTTCTTCGGAAATATGAGGAGCGAAAGGATTCAGCACATCGAGCAGCAGCGTGAATTCCTTCAGCGGCACGACCTCTGCAGCAATGAATGCTTTCGTGCAGGTCATCATGAACGAGATGGCGGTATTGAACTTCAGCGCTTCGATTTCCTCGCCAACTTTTTTGACGGTGTCATGAACGACACGCAGCATCTCCTTGTCCGTGCAGGGTACATCCTGCACCTTCCCGGTAGACTTCCATTCACCGGCTTCATCTTGCTCGAATGCAACACGCCACACTTTTGCAAGGAAACGCGACACGCCCTCGACGCCCTTCATCTGCCAAGGCTTCACCTGCTCCAGCGGGCCCATGAACATTTCATAAAGCCTCAGGGCATCCGCGCCGAATTCCTTCACGACGACATCGGGGTTCACGACGTTGCCACGCGACTTCGACATCTTCTGGCCGTCCTCACCGAGGATCAGGCCTTGGTTAACGAGCTTCTGGAACGGCTCCTTCGTCGTGACGTGGCCGAGATCGTGGAGGACCTTGTGCCAGAAGCGGGCGTAGAGGAGATGGAGGACGGCGTGCTCGGTGCCGCCGACGTAGAGGTCGACCATTCCTGATTGCGGATTGTCGATTGCGGATTGCGGATTGGAAGAGCCAGACCAGTAAGATTCGGCTTCGTTGGAAATGAAGCGGCCGGAATTACTAGGATCGCAGTAGCGGAGGTAATACCAGCACGAGCCAGCCCATTGCGGCATGGTGTTGGTTTCGCGGATGGAGCCGTCTGGCAGCTCGACCCACTCGCGGGCCTTGCTGAGCAGCGGCTCGGGCGAACCTGAAGGCTGGTAGTCGTCCAGCGGCGGAGCCAGCAGCGGTAGCTCGGAATCCGGCAGCGCGTAGTGGTGGCCGTCCTTCCACGTCAGCGGGAAGGGCTCACCCCAGTAACGCTGGCGGGAGAACAACCAGTCGCGCAACTTGTATTGGATGCGGCGCTTGCCTTTGCCGTTCGACTCCAGCCAGTCGATCATCTTCGCCTTGGCTTCGAGCGTGGGAAGGCCGTCGAGAAAGCCGGAGTTGATGGCGATGCCCTCACCGCAGGTGGCCTCTGACAAGAGGGGCACGGGCGGCTCGCCCGTGTTGCCACCTAGTCCATCCTGTTCGCCTTTGTAACCACCTTTCAAATACCTGAAAAACGCACCAACCTTGAGATCTGCGCGCCTCGGATTATCCCAAATGTATTGGCGAATGTCCGCCAAGTGATCCACGTCACGAATCAACGTGTCGAAGTATTCATCCTGCCAGATCTGGCCGCTGGTTCCGAGCTGCTCCGCGATCTTTTTGGCAGTGAAACTCTTCCAGGAGTGGAGGGTTTTCGAAAGATCCTGCCTTTCCGCCAAATGCACCAGCAAATGCACATGGTTGGGCATCACGACGACTCCCTCAACGGTGTAGCGATCCCCATCAAAGTGGAAAAGATTCTCGGTGATGATTCGCGCAATCTCCGGCGATTTCAGTACACACGAGCCGGTTCCAGCATCCAGCCACTGCTCGATTTTCTTGCCGAAAAGCTGATAGTACTCCGCCTCTTGATCAGCGTTACGAGGTGCTGGATTCGCTTCTAACCATGCATCTCTTGCCGCCCGGATTTCGTGAAGCTTCTCGAGCGGCAAACTGTCCGCGAGTCGATAGGTGATGAAATAGCTGCGACCATCCTGCTGCCAGTGTGGGAGATTGCGGCGATGTTTCTCGGTGGGGGTATCGCCGCTGGCGTCGTAGAAATTTGCTTCGGGCGGGCCGCCCGAGCCCCTCTTGTTGGAGACTACTTCTTTGATCGGCAGATCGAACTTCTTCGCGAATTCAAAGTCCCGCTCGTCATGCGCCGGAACGGCCATGATCGCACCAGTGCCATAGCCCATCATGACGTAGTCGGCGATCCACACCGGGATCTGCTCGCCGTTGACGGGGTTCGTGGCGAAGGCACCCGTGAAGACGCCGGACTTGTCCTTGTTCAGGTCGCCGCGCTCCATGTCGGACTTGGTGGCACAGGCGGAAATGTAGGCTTCGACGGCCGCCTTCTGTTCGGCGGTCGTGATTTCCGAAACGAGCTCATGCTCGGGCGCGAGCACCATGTAGGTCGCACCGAACAAAGTGTCAGGCCGTGTGGTGAACACCACGACTTCGCGAACCACTTCACACTCGGCACTTCCCACTTGGAACTTCACTTCGGCTCCCTCACTCCGTCCGATCCAGTTCTTCTGCAGCAACTTGATGCCTTCCGGCCAGTCAAGCGGCTCCAGTTCGTCGATCAGGCGCTGGGCATACTTCGTGATCCGCAGCATCCACTGGCGCAGCGGACGGCGTTCGACGATGTGGCCCTTCGATTTCCATTCCTCGACTTCCTCGTTGGCGAGAACAGTGCCGAGGTCGGGTGACCAGTTGACCGGGGCCTCGTGGACGAAGGCCAGGCGGACCTCGTCGATCTGATCGCGGGTCCAGCCCTTCGCTTCCAGCTCCGCGACCGGACGCGCCTTCTGCGTTTCCTCGTCGAAGTACGACGAATACAGTTGCAGGAAGATCCACTGGGTCCAGCGGACGTAGCCGGGATCGGTGGTGGCGATTTCCCGGCTCCAGTCGTAGGCGAAACCCAGCGACTTCAACTGCCGCTTGAAGGTGGCGATGTTCGCGGTGGTGGTGATCGCCGGATGCTGGCCGGTCTTGATCGCATACTGCTCGGCAGGCAGGCCGAAAGAATCCCAGCCCATCGGGTGGAGGACGTTGTGGCCCTGGCGACGCTTGGCGCGACCGATGATGTCGGTGGCGGTGTAGCCTTCCGGGTGGCCGACGTGGAGGCCGTTTCCGGAAGGGTAGGGGAACATGTCGAGCACGTAGAACTTCGGCTTCGTGCCATCGAAGTCGGCATCGCCCGGATTCGGCGTGCGGAAGGTGCTGTTCTCCTCCCAAACGGCCTGCCACTTGGGCTCGAAGTCATCGAAGGGAAACGGTTTGCGGCGGTCGGACATGGCGGTGGAGGAATGACGAATGACGAATTTCGGAATGTCGAATGACAGGCGGCGGGGCGCGGAACTTGGCGGAAGGGCTTGATCTTGAAAAGAAAAACCCCGTCCGGCGGGCTGCCGGGCGGGGTTGGAAAATCAGTCGCTTGGGACGGACTTACTTCTTCGCTTTCGCGAGGAGGTCCTTGAGGTGCTCCACATACTTGGCGGGACCGCCCTCCTGGTAGCCGGTCTCGCCGATCTTTTTGCCTTCGGCATCAAGAATGAGGACGGTCGGGAAACCTTTCACGCCGAACTTCTTCGAAAGCTCCTCGTTCTGCTTCTTGAGCTTGCTGGACTGCTTCTTCTCGTGCGGGAAATCCAGGCTCAACAAGATCAGGTTGTCCTTGGCGTAGTCCTTAAACTCCTTCTTCGCGAAGACTTCCTTGTCGAGCTTGATGCACCAACCGCACCAGTCGGAGCCTGTGAAATCGACGAGGATCGGCTTCTTGTCCTTTGCGGCGGCAGCCTTGGCAGCTTCGAAATCCTCGCCCCAACCATCAGCGGCGAGAGAGAATGAACAGGTGGCGGCAAAGACCGCGAGGGACTTGAGAATGAGTTGTTTCATGAGCTTGGTGTGGTCAGCGGTGAATCAGTCGAGATCCTTCTTGTCCAAGGCCTCTTCGAGATGCTTCAGGAAGGCGTCGGACTCGGGATACTTCGAAGCGAAGAAGCGCTCGAACTCTTTCCCGTCCGGGTGCATGAGGATGACGGTCGGATAACCTTCGATGTTGTATTTCTTGGCGAGCGGTTGGTTTCTCTCCGCCAGGGCCTTGTCGCCCTTCGGGAAATCCAGCTCGACGAGGACGTATTTCTCCGAGGCCTTCTTCACGAACTCCGGCTTGGAGAAAACGTTCTTTCGCATCGCGATGCATGGCGGGCACCAGTCGGAGCCGGTGAATTCCACGAGCACCATTTTCTTTTCCTTCTTGGCCTGCGCGAGGGCCTTTTCGAGATCGGTGGACCAGCCTTCCAAGGTGTTGGCAAAGGCGGAGGAGGCGAGTGAGGCGACGCCGACCGTGAGTGAGGCCAGCCAAGTGATTGCTTTCATCATGCTATAGGCGTCGCGAGCGGCCGGTTTATTTCAAAAATCTTGGCCCGTTTCCTCTGAGCGGCTAGGCCGGAGCATGGAAACGAAGCCCCGCCTGATTCTGGCCACCCGCAATGCCCATAAGACCGCCGAGATCTGCGCGATGATCGGGGATCGCTACGAGGTGCTCGACGCGACCGCTTTTCCCGCCCTCCCAGCGATCGAGGAAACCGGCACCACCTTCCTCGAAAACGCCCGCCTCAAGGCCGAGGGCATCAGTCGGGAAATCGCCGGCCTGGTCCTTTCCGACGACTCCGGCCTGGAGGTTGATGCCCTCAACGGCGCGCCCGGCGTCTGGTCGTCCAGCTACGGCGGCGAGGAGGGAAACCACCCGAAGAACAACGAGCGCCTGATGCGGGAAATGGCCGGAAAGACCGACCGTGCGGCGCGATTCCGTTGCACGATGGTGCTGGCGGAGAATGGAGTCACGCTGGCCAGCTTCGAGGGCACGGTGGAGGGCGCCATCATCGGCGAGCGGCGCGGCAGCGGCGGCTTCGGCTACGATCCGCTGTTCGTCCCGAACGGTCATGACGGCACTTTTTCCGAACTCGGCGACGACGTGAAAAACCAGCTCAGCCATCGCGCCCGGGCCCTGGCGAAAGTGGCGGCGTGGTTGGAATCGCGGGCGTGATTTTCGCGGGCCAAATAAGGAAACGACTGATACTTCGGCGGCGTGGCGAGATTCCCATCCAGCAGCATCGGCAAGCAAGCGAGCCCGATCTTCATGATCGTCTTCGGGACCGGCTGGACGCTGTTCAGCTCGATTTTCGTCTGCGTCGGCCTCTGGACCACTTGGAAAGGCGTCTCGCAATCGGCCTGGGACAAGGTCCCCTGCGTCATTGAGCGCTTCGAGATCAAGGCCGATCAAAAGAAGGACCCGGTTTTCGAGACCGACCTGAAATTCAGTTACGAATGGGCGGGCCAGTCCTACACCGGCACCAAGCTCCGCCCTGATGCCAAGGGCGACAACAAGTTCGAAAAGCTCTCCGAAGTCCGGGAGAAACTCCTCCTCGAAGCCCAGCGTGAGAAGCCCGAGGGCCTCAAGACCCAGTGCCTTGTTGACCCCAAGCACCCGGAAAACGCCTCCTTGCTCCCACCCTCCGGCGCAGGCTGGTTTGGCCTGATCTTCGTGGCGTTTGGCGGCGGCTTCATGCTGATCGGGATTTCGATCATCCGATTCGCCCTCAAAAGCCGAAAACAGAACGCCCTTTCAGATCAAGTCTCGCAGAGCAGCCAGGCTCCCTTTTCGCCTGTCATCTTCTTCGGAATCTTCGCCATCGCCGGCCTCGGCGTCACCTGCGGCATCGTGATCCCCGGCGCGATGCGCTATTTCTCGGCGAAATCCTGGATCGAAACCCCAGCCACCATGATCTGGAGCGGGTTGAAATCACACAGCGGTGGCGACGACACTTCCTACTCGGCCGATCTATTTTACCGCTACAAGTTCCAAGGCCGCGAATATCGCTCAAACGGCTACGACATCATCTCCAGCAGCTCTGGTGGCCGCGACAAAAAGCAGGAAATCGTCACTTTGCACCCGCCGAAGTCAACGCTGACCTGCTACGTGAACCCGCAAAAACCTTGGCAGGCGATCGTGAAGCGTGACCTTGGATCGAGCGTCATCCTTGCCTTTATTCCCCTACCCTTCCTCGGCATCGGCATCGGCGGAATACTCTGGTCCCTGAAGAAAAGGCGCGCGGAAAAGGCCCGTCTTGTCGACCCCATCAGCAGCAGCAAAGCCACGCGCTCCGAACCCTTCATCCAGGATCTCCCCGAGCGAATCTTCTCTCCGGGAAAGTCGCGCTGGATCAATCTCTTCGCCGCCCTATTCGTCTGCGCATTCTGGAACGGCATCGTTTCGATCTTTGTCGGCATCGCGTGGAGCGCTTGGAAAAAGGGAAACCCGGAGACTTTCCTGATGATCTTCCTCATCCCCTTCGTCCTGATTGGGACCTTTTTCCTGCTCTACGCACCTTACCGCCTGCTGATGGTCTTCCTCGCCCGCTACGAGCTGCGCCTCACCCCCGGCACCCTGAAACCCGGCGGCACCGCGACCCTCACCTGGAGACGCCTCGGCGGATTCGGCCAGCCGAAGTCCATCGTCCTCCGCCTTGCTGGAACGGAGAGCGCCATCAACCATGGCGAGGAAAACTCCTCCTCCTCCACTTCGCTTTTCTACGATGAGATTCTTGCGGACCTCCCGCTCAGCTCCATCTCCGCGAACCGCCCCATCGCCATCAAGTTCCCCGAAAATGCCGCCCCGTCCTTCAAGGGTAAGTCCAATAAGCTTGTCTGGAAACTCCGCATGGACATCACCCTCCCCGGCTTCCCGAAGATCACCGACGAATACGAAATCGACATCCGCCCACTGCGTCGCGACGAGCTGAACCCATGACCCCCCAAAGCTCCATCACCCTCGAAAACGCGTCCGCCGCGTTCCAGCCCTTCGACGAGATCCGGGGAACGCTCGACTGGACCCTCGAAAAGGCTCCGAAGTTCCTCGAACTCCGCCTCTTCTGGTTCACCCGCGGTCGCGGCACCCCCGAGGCCGGGCTCGTGCAGGTGAAATCCCTTCCCGCCACCGCGCGGGGAACGGACTCGTTTTCCTTCTCCTTGCCCGGCTCGCCCTACAGCATTTCCGGCAGCTTGATCACGCTCCAGTGGGCGCTCGAACTCGTCGCCGAACCGATTGGGCAAGTCGCCCTCCAGGAATTCACCCTTGCTCCCGGAAAGCAGGCCCTGACCCTGCCCGTGCTCGACCCAGGCAAGAAGTCCTGGTGGAAAGCCCTCCAAGGCAATCGGTAAGGATTTAAAAACTATTTGATGAACCTTAATAAATTTTATATACGCTCCGCCGTGAAACGTCTCCTGACCCTCGCCCTCGTCCTCCCGCTCGTCGCGGGACTGGTGTCCTGCTCCAGCCAGGTCAAAGCGAAACGCCCCGTTTCCTACAATTTCCAGCCCGGCGAAACCGCCCTCATCCGTGACGGCATCGCCTACGCCCCACGAAAGGCACCGGAAGCCGTCAAGCGCGCCATCGCCGCTGGCAACCGCCTCCAGGGCAAGCCTTACAAGTGGGGCGGCGGCCACGCCTGTCTGAACGACAGCGGCTACGACTGCTCCGGCACCGTCTCCTACGTCCTCCGCGAAGCCGGACTTCTCAAAGGCGCCCTGCCCTCCAACGGCTACTTTTCCTACGGGAAAAAAGGCGAAGGCCGCTGGATCACCATCTACACCCGCAGCGGCCACGTCTTCATGACCGTCGCCGGTCTCCGACTCGACACCGGCGGCCGAGGCGGCGGCGACGGCCCGAAATGGCGCACCAGCACCCGCTCCCCCGGCGGCACCGTCATGCGCCACCCGGCCGGCTATTGATCCCCACCGGAGAACCGACTTCAGTCGGCAGCGGATGGCGGCTCGATTCGAGTCCGGATTCTTGTTCGCGAGCATCTTGGAATGCGAGTCCCCACGTCCTCCGCCACTGACCCGTCACTGATGGAGGTCAATCGGCCTTTCCAATGACTTCGCTGCCGCACCCTCCTTGATCCCGGAGGCGGCTTGCTTGACCTGTGTTCCAGACTGCCCTATCCAAGCTCAGACTCGGAAACCTCATGAACACAATCCTTCGATTGGCAGCATTGGCCGGCCTGACCTTAACAAGCGGGGCTGGCGAAGTCGCCGGGCCGATCACCCAGCAGGCGTATGTGAAGGCCTCCAACTCGGGCATGTACGATCAGTTCGGCACGCCCGGAGGAGGGGTCGCCCTTGCAGGCGATATCCTGGTGGTGGGGGCACCGGATGAGGACAGTTCCGCCAAGGGCGTGGACGGCGACCAGGGCGCCGGGCTGAAACCGTATCCCCTCAATCCCGTGAACAAATTCGACTCCGGGGCGGCCTATGTCTTCTGGCGCTACGGTTCGGGATGGGCCCAGCAGGCCTACTTGAAATCCACCGACACCGCATCGGGTGACCTATTCGGCAGGGCCGTGGCGGTTTCGGGCGACACCGTGGTGGTCAGTGCGGCCGGGGCAGACGGGAAGCAGGATGGGGTCCCCTATTCTGGCGCGGTCTATGTCTTCGTGAGGGAAGGAGCCACCTGGCGGCAGCAGGCACGCCTGACGATTCCGGGGAGTGACGTCTATACCCGTTTCGGCGCTTCCGTGGCGATCAGCGGGGACACCTTGGTGATTGGGGCGGAGAGTGAGAGCCGAGCGGGGGGGCGTGCTGGAGCGGATGAGATCCTGATGGCCGGCGCGGCCTATGTGTTTGTGCGCGACGGCGGAAAGTGGAGCCAGCAGGCCCGCCTGGAGGCATCGAATGCCAAGTACAAGTTGCACTTCGGCGGGTCCGTGGCGATTTCAGGGGACACGTTGATCGTCGGAGCCATCGGGGACAATAGTGCCTCGGGAGGAGTCAACGGCGACCGGGCTGACCACAGCCTCGTTTCAGCGGGTGCGGCCTACGTGTTCATGCGCGAGGGGACGAAGTGGAGCCAGCAGGCTTACCTCAAGGCCCCCAAGCCGGGGGAGTTCGATCACTTCGGTGGCTCGGTGGCGATCTCAGGCGACACCGCGGTGGTGGGAGCAACAGATGCCCGAGCGGGAAACGCGAAGCCGAAGAAGAAGGGTGCTGACCAGGATGATGATGAGGACGGCCCGGGGGCTGCGTTCGTGTTCGTGCGCGATGGCGGCAAGTGGTCCGGGCAGGCCTCTCTAACACCGCCGGAGTTCGAGGGAGGCGAGGAATTCGGAGGTTCGGTGGCGATCTCCGGCGAGCGCCTGGTGGTCGGGGCGGTGAGGACCCGCGACCGAGCCGACAAGCAGCGCAACTTTCCGGGTGCGGCCTACGTTTTCAGCCGGAAGGCCGCCATCTGGGATCGCGGCACCCGGATCATGGCCTCGAACCCGGGGCATGGTGACCAGTTCGGCGGAGCAGTTGCCATCTCGGCTGGAACCGTGGCAGTCGGTGCCGCCCAGGAGGACGGTTTTGCAAGAGGGATCAACGGTGACCAAAGCAAGGGATACAACGGCAACCATTCTGCGGGTGCCGCCTATGTCTTTGTGATTCCGGGCGCAGAAAAGGAGGCAACGCCCCCGGCGGCGGCTGGCCAGGGCAAGGGAACGCTCGAGGAGCAGATCTTCGGCTACTGGGCGACGGACTGGGAGGCGATGGCCAAGGCTTGGCAGCCCATGGTCGAGCAGATGATCGACATGCGCGGAGTCGGACGCGACGACAAGAACCGCGAGGCCGAGATGAAGAAGGCGGTGGAGGAGATGAAGGCAGGCTTTGACGTGATGACGATGGTGTTCAAGCGGGGGGAGATTTCCGACTACACCTACCCCGGAAACCCCGAGAAGAAAACCTACCGCATCAAGTCGCTGAACGAAGCGACCAACACTCTCGATCTGGAGGTGACCAGCCCCAACCAAAAACCCGATGTGATGCGGATGATTCTCGCCGGCGATCAGCTCACCCTGACTGAGGTCGGTGACGAACAGAGCGTGCCAATGATGTATCGTCGGATCGATGAAGCCGCGTTCGAGGCCCGCCGCCGGGCAGCAGCCGAATCGAAGTTGTTCAAGAACCAGAACGGCAATTCCAACGATCCCGAGCCGACGAAGGAAAAGGAATCAGGCAAGAAAGCGAAGGGGCGATAAAGGACAAAGGGCGCGAGTCCCGAAAGGTCTCCAAGGCCTGAACACGCGAAATGCGGGACCGACCCTTTCAGAACCCTTTCATGCCGCGCTCGACAAGTAGTGCCCTTTAAAGAAGGTGCGGATATGCAGATCGCATCTTCCCGCCCACGGAGCTTCGCGCTTGCGCTGGCGTGCACGTTGACCGTGATGAACGGTCAAGCGGAGGAATCCGGCCCGAGTTTCTGGGATAAGATTCCGCCCTCCCCCAGCACAAAGGCACCTGAGCAGATCAGCGATGCCTACTGGCATGGTGAATTTCAGCGCGTGAACCAGGAGGTCGCCAAGGCACACGGGTCGCAGGTGGTGTTCTTCGGCGACTCGATCACGCTTGGGTGGACGATCGGGAAAGCAGAGGGCAAAGCCGCTTGGGAAAAGCAGTTTGCGAAGTATCATCCGATCAACATGGGCAACTCCGGAGACATCACGCCGGTGATGCTTTACCGGGCGACGAAGGGGAATCTCGATTTTGCGAAAGGCCAGGCCCCGCGTGTCGCCGTTCTGCTGTGCGGCACGAACAATTACGTGGTCGTGCAGAGCGATGGTGGAAAAGTGAAGTGGGACCTCGGCATGAAAACGCCGCCCGGCGAAGTGGCCGATGGCGTGCGCGCGGTCGCGCAGGCGTTTCGCCGCAAATTGCCGGAGACACGTGTGATCCTGCTTGGCATCCTGCCGGTGAAGAATCCGGAGAAGTGGGCGAAGTGCCGCGAAACCAACCGGATCCTCGCCAGTTATCACTATCCCAAGGATGAAGTCGTCTTCATGGATTTGGAGAAACACTTCCTGAACGCAGAGGGCACGATCAAGCCCGAGCTGTTCACCGACGGCACGCACCTCACGCCCACAGGCTATGCCGTCATGGCAGAGGCGCTTGCTCCACCCATCGAGCGATTCATCGGCATGGGTCCGGTCAAGCCTGTCCCATAGCATGAAAATGGAGTGCCGACTTTAGTCGGCCCGTAGGATCAGTCTCGCCGGGGGTGGATCAAAAGAGACGACCAAATCCCAGTCCTCGTCCCCTTCAGTTCAAGCACCAAGAGGGGCACGGGCGGCTCGCCCGTGATGAATATTTTGCTGCGGGCGGGCCGCCCAATACTGTCAGTATAGCTTGAAATTCACAAGCGGCTGTGTATGTTCGGATGCATGGCCAGGCACGCGAAAAGCATCTCTCAAGGGAACACAGCCACCGAGCATCTCGGCGTTGGGGTTCTTGCCCTGTGCTTTCCCCTGCAAAAAGTCCTGAGCATCATCTCCGCGT
>JANOKL010000340.1:0-7149 GCA_031419215.1 Luteolibacter sp.
CTTGGCGTCGACCGCTTCTGGATCGAAGGGGGGAGCCAGCGCCAGGATGAGTTCCTTCGCCTTGTCGATCTCGCCTTTTTCAAGCGCGGCGATCACCAGCTTTTCATCCTGGCGAACGACCACGTTGATCAAGGTTCTGCCGTCCTTGTTCCCGGCCAGGCCGGAAAGCATCGACAGGATGCGCCCCTGCTTGTCGAGCATCACGCTATTGATCTCGGTGTCCTCGGAAAGAATGCCCAGCCGTTGGACCACGGAATTGGCGATGCCACCCGGCACGGAAACCACGGGACAGTCGACCTTGCTCCTGCCCGCGAGCAATTCCGTATGGATGGCGGCGGGATCCCCACCGAAGCTGGCGATCAGCACTTTCACATCACCCTTCGGCCGGGTCGCGGCGAAGTCGATCATCGGCTTGATCAGGCGTTCAGGCGATTGCGGCAGGCCATCCTCCCGAACCTTGCTCCAGGGCGGCGGATTGGTGAACTGGATCACGGTGAATTCGCTGTCCAGATCCTCGGGGATGCGCAGCGGCTTGCTGTCGGCTGCCTGGAGCTCGGTTTTCAGGATGCGTCTGGCTTCCTCAGTCTCTCCGACACTCATGAAATAGCTTTCCCGGCGGCCATAGGACCAGCCGGCCGTGAACGGGACCTGGAACAACCAGTAGCGGTGATAACGATCGAGAAGAAAGGCGCTGAACGCCCACATCATCGGGTCCTCGGTGTGATCCTTGAGGATTTTTCCGCGATAGTCCTCGAAGCGCATGCGATCCGCGACTTCGAGCGAGAGCAGGGCCGCTACCGCGAGCGACTGCCCGGACGCCTTGTCCCCTCCGCAATCGGTCACCCATTGATTGATCACCGTGCGGGGTTCCGCTTTCGGCTGGCGCAGGGACTCCCGTGCCAAACAGAAACGGGCGATGACCTCACAGCCCGTCGGGAAACCCGCCGTCAGCGCGATCAAGTGAAAGGGGGCAGGCCGCGCATCGTAACATTGTCGCCCGATTTGCCCTTCAAGAGAACTGGGGAGTATCTGTAGCCGTAGACGTTTACTACCCTCAAAACGCTGGGTTCAGGGGAAATCGGATGAATTATCCCTGGGCGGATTTGGGATGGAAGAGGTGTGACCATTTCAGATGTTGGTGACTCTACACGAAGAGGTTCTGAAGTGGAAGAAGCAACTGCGAACCGGAACGCGCTTCCGGGTCAACCTGCACCGCTCCGTTTCCGCTTCCATGCGGGGATCGCGGCGTGGAGGACGTTGGCGAGGACGATGGTCAGGGTGCCGACGTAAAAGCCGGCGTGAAGCTCCTTGTGCTCTCCGAAGATCAGCGCGGCGGCGGCGATGCCCCAGACGGGCTCGATGTTCATCGCGAGATTGCTGGTGTAGGCGCTGAGGTGGCGCAGCAGATGGATGTGAAAGCCGTGGCCGAAGACGGTGCAGACCCAGGCCAGAATCAGCAGCCAAAGCCAATCGAGGCCTTTCAGGTCGAAGAGGGACCGATAGGCCAGCGCCGGGTCCGTGAGATGGCCGCTGAGCAGTGGGAGGAGGAGCAGCAGGGTCAGGCACGCGCCGAGCATTTCCCAAGCGACCATCGCCTGCGGACCGAGCTCGTTTTCGCCGTTGACGATCCTGCGGTTCAGCACCGGAAAGATTGCAGCAAAGAACGCGCTCAGCAGGGCGACCCCGAGCCCCAGCCACTTGCTGCGCTCAAAGCCCACGACCATGGCCAGCCCGACCACGACCAGCAATCCGAGGGCGACCTCCAGCGGTCGGATCGGACGCTTTTCGAGGATCGGTTCGGTGAAGGCGGTGAAAAGCGAGATCGTTGCCAGGCCGGTGAGGGCGATCGAGATGTTGGCGAGCTTGATCGCGCCGAAAAGGCAGAGCCAGTGCAGTCCGACGATCCCGCCGACTCCCAGCAAGCCGGCGAGTTGCCGGGGGGTGACACGGGCCGAGCGGCGTTGGAAAAACCACACAATTACGGCCGATCCCATCGATGCGAGCAAGGTCCGCCAAATGATGATGGCGGGCGCGGGCAGGCTGATCAGCCTCCCCAGGATCGTCGTGGAGGCGAAGAGGATGACGAGCAGGTGGAGCTGGAAGAGGGGACGCAAGGGGAGGAAGATGAGTGGTCAGGGGACAGGATTCAGGGGTCAGTTAGAGGCAGAGCCCTATCTTCGCTGGCCCCTCTGGAATACTGGCAACTGACCCCTTCTTCAAAGCTCACCGGCGATCAGATCATCCAGGGTCTGGCGCGTGCGGATGACTTTCGAGCCTGTGCCGTCGACCAGGATCTCCGCCGGGAGGGGACGTGAGTTGTAGTTCGAGGCCATGACGAAGCCATAGGCTCCGGCGGACATCAGCGCGACGACCTCACCCGGCTGGAAGTCGGGCAGCGCGCGGTTTTGGCAGAAGAAGTCGCCGCTTTCGCAAATGGGTCCGACGACGTCGACCGTGACGCGCTCCGGGCCGGGCTCCTTGAGCGGGACGATCTCGTGATGGCCTTCGTAAAGCGCGGGCCGGATGAGGTCGTTCATGCCGGCGTCGACGATCTTGAAGGTCTTGGCGGTGCCTTTCTTTTCGTAGAGGCAGCGGGTGAGCAAAACGCCGGCGTTGCCAACGATGTAGCGGCCGGGCTCGAGCAGGATCTTGAGGCCGAGGTCCTTCAGGCGGGGGACGATTTCCGCGCCGTAGAGTTCGGTGGTCAAGGGGCGCTCTTCATCGCTTTTCGCGGCCCACCAGTCGGGCGAGCCGGATTCGAGCGAGTCGTGATAGACGATGCCGATGCCGCCGCCGATCGACCAGAACTCGATGCCGTGACGGGCCTTCAGGATCTCGACGAGCGGCTTCACCTTTTCGACCGCCTCGACGAAAGGCTTCACCGAGGTGAGCTGCGAGCCGATGTGCATCTGGAGGCCGCGGAGCTTAATGTTCGGCAGGTCACGCGCGGCGCGGTCGTAGAGGGCCTCGATGGCACCGAAGTCGACACCGAACTTGTTTTCGGATTTTCCGGTGGAGATATACTTGTGGGTGTGGGCGTCGACGTTCGGATTCACCCGAACGGCGGCGGGCGCGATCAGGCCGAGTTCACCTGCGACCTGGTTGAGGTAAACCAGCTCCTCCTCGCTCTCGACGTTGAAGGAGTAGATGCCCTGCTGGAGGGCGTACTCGATTTCGGCGCGGGTCTTGCCGACGCCGGCGAAGGTGCAGTGGGCGGGATTTCCGCCGGCCTTGATCACGCGGAAAAGCTCGCCACCAGAGACGATGTCGAAGCCCGCTCCTTCGGCGGCCAGCAGTCGAAGGACGGAGAGGTTCGAGTTCGCCTTCACGGCAAAGGCGATTTCATGGTCGACTCCGGCAAGTGCGGCATCGAGGCGGCGGAAGTGGTTACGCAGGGTGCCCGCCGAGTAAACGTAGAGCGGGGTGCCGTGGGTTTCCGCGAGGGAAAGGAGGTCGACGTCTTCGCAGAGGAGGGAGCCGTTTTGGTAGGAAAAGCCGTGCATGCGCGGGAGATTCAGACGCGGACGGGCCGGTGCCAAGCGTCAAAATCAGCCGACCTCACGACACTTCGATCAACAACGCGGTGGTGTTGTCCCGGCCGGAATCCGCAACTGCCTCCAGCACGAGTCGCGAGGCATCGAGCGGACCCCGGGCGAGTTCCGCCATTTTCCGGTCCCAGAGGCCATCGACCAGACCGTCCGAGCAGATCAGGAAACGATCACCCGGCTGGCAACTCACGCGGCCGATCTGCGGATCGACGGATTTCTGCCCTGCACCGAGTGCCTGGGTCAGCGCGTGGCGCTGCGGGTGGCTGCGTGCCTCGCGCTCGTTGAGCTTTCCGTTCCGGAACAACCAGCCGACGTGGGAGTGGTCGTGGGTGATCTGGGTGGATTCGCCGTCCTTCGGAAGGTAGTAAATGCGGCTGTCCCCGAGATGGCTGAAGCACATCCAGCCGGGCATGAACCAGCACAGGCTCAGCGTGGCCCCCATGCCCCGGCACTCGTCGTAGTAGCGGCCCAGGTCGCTGATCGCGGCGTGGATCTGCTCGAAAAGCTCGCGTAGCACGTCGTCGAAACCGGTCTCCAGGCGTTGGGCGGCCATGCCGTAGCTTTTCGGGAGCAGGCGGGTGATTTTTTCCACCGCGATCTTGCTGGCGAACTCCCCGGACTTCGCGCCGCCCATGCCATCGCTGACGGCGAAGACAAAGTCCCCGCTCTCGAGGCTGCCGTCGCCGAGTTTTCCGAGATAGCGCACGTCCCGAGCATCGAAGTTCAGCGCGAGAAAGGCATCCTCGTTGTTAGGGCGGAAACGTCCCGGGTGCGTCATGCCGGACCATTCGAGGCGGGAAGGGGGCTTGGTTTCCTCGATTGGGTCCATCGGTTTCGGGGGAGACGCTGGCGGGCGGGGTGGAGACCCGCAAACGGAAAAATTCAGGATTCTATTGCCCGTTGGCTCGCCAATTGCTTTTTACAGCCCGTGGGCCTCGCTCTCGACTTCGGTCGGACGTGCCCTGAAACCATCCGTTACCACCGCAAGCAAAGCACAACCACCACTACGATGCCCAAGTTCAAATTGGAGTATATCTGGCTCGACGGCTACACCCCCGTCCCGAACCTCCGCGGCAAGACTCAGATCAAGGAGTTCGATTCCTTCCCGACCCTCGAACAGCTTCCTAACTGGGGCTTTGACGGCTCTTCCACCCAGCAGGCCGAAGGCCGCAGTTCCGACTGCGTTCTCAAGCCCGTCTCGATCTATCCAGACAGCACCCGCACCAATGGAGCGATCGTGATGTGCGAGGTCATGATGCCCGACGGTGTCACCCCGCATCCGTCCAACGCCCGTGCCACGATCCTCGACGATCCCGGTGCCTGGTTCGGCTTCGAGCAGGAATATTTCCTCTATGAAAATGGTCGTCCGCTCGGATTCCCGAAGGACGGTTATCCAGCCCCTCAAGGTCCATACTACTGTGGTGCCGGTTATTCCGCCGTGGGCGACGTGGCCCGCCAGATCGTCGAGGAGCACCTCGATCTCTGCCTCGACGCCGGCATCAACCACGAAGGCATCAACGCCGAAGTGGCGAAGGGCCAGTGGGAATTCCAGATCTTCGGCAAGGGCTCCAAGAAGTGCGCTGACGAAGTCTGGGTGGCCCGCTACATCCTGATGCGCCTTTGCGAATCCTACGGACTCGACGTCGAGTTCCACTGCAAGCCGATCAAGGGCGACTGGAACGGTTCCGGCATGCACTGCAACTTCTCCACCACCTTCATGCGCGAAACCGGCGGCAAGGAGTACTTCGAAGCGCTCATGGCCCAGTTCGCCAAGAACGTGAACGAGCACATCGCCGTCTACGGCCCGGACAACCATCTCCGCCTCACCGGTCTCCACGAGACCCAGGCGATCGACAAGTTCTCCTATGGTCTCGCCGACCGCGGTGCTTCGATCCGTATGCCCCACAGCTTCGTCAAGAACGACTACAAGGGCTACCTCGAAGATCGTCGTCCGAACTCGCAGGGTGATCCTTACCAGATCGCCAGCCGCGTGCTGAAGACGATCTCCGAAGTCCCGACTCCCTGAGTCTGACTTCTGCGAATCCTCCTGATTCCCCAAACGGCCGCCTAGTGAAAGGCGGCCGTTTTTTCATTCAGAGTTTCAACCACGCATCCATCCCGCCGGCGACGTTGGTCACGTCGGTGAAGCCGGCGTCGAGCATCGCCTGGACGGCTCTGGCCGATCGGCCACCGGCCTTGCAGTGGACAAGGATTTCCTGGTCCTTCGGCAGGTCGGGAAAAGCAGCGGGAAGCGTGGCCAGTGGGATCAGACGGCTGCCTTCGATGTGGGCGGCGGCGTATTCATCCGGCTCGCGGACATCGATCAGCAGGCCGTTGAATCCGGCATCGAGGCGGGCTTTCAGATCGGAAACGGTGATGGTGGGGAGTTCGGTGCTCATGTCGCAGGTGGGAGAGGCGAGGGTTTCGGGATTGGAGATGGAGAGGATGGAGGGGGAGTCGCCGCAGAGACGGCACGCGGGATCACGCCGCAGGGTGAGGACGCGGAACGAACTACGAAGGGCATCGTAGCAGGTGAGTTTTCCGAGCGGGATTTCACCGAGGCTAAGCAGGAGCTTGATGGCCTCCATCGCCTGGAGCGAGCCAATGATGCCGGGCAGCACGCCGAGGACGCCGGCCTCGTTGCAGGAAGGCACTGATCCCGCTGGAGGCAGTGAAGGGAGCAGGCAGCGATAGCAGGGGCCGCCGAGATGCGAAGCGAAGACGGTGATCTGTCCGTCGAAGCGGAAGATCGATCCGAAGACGTTCGGCTTCTTCAGGAAAAACGCGGTGTCGTTCGAAAGGAAGCGGGTGGGGAAGTTGTCGGAGCCATCGACGATGAGGTCGTAGGGAGTGGCGAGTTCGATGGCGTTTTCCGGGGTGAAGCGGACGCGATGGAGATCAAGCTGGACGCCCGGCGCGAGTTCACGCAATCGCGCGGCGGCACTGTCGAGCTTGGATTTTCCGACCCAGGATTCGCCATGGATGATCTGGCGCTGGAGGTTCGAGCGGTCGACCACATCGGGGTCGACCAGTCCGATCCTCCCAACACCGGCGGCGGCGAGGTAGAGTGCGGCGGGCGAGCCGAGGCCACCGGTGCCGATCATCAGCACGGACGCGCCTTTCAATTTCCGCTGCCCTTCCTCACCCACGCCGGGAATGAGGACGTGGCGCGAGTATCGTTCGCGGTCATCGGATGTCAGTTCGGGAAGCATCGGTCGGCCTGAATGAATGGCTTCCAGAACGCATCGCAAAGTCAATTTCTGGCGGAAGCGTCATTGATTCCCGCTTTCACCTCACGCGGATGTGGAGTATCTTCCCACCATGGCTGAAGTACTCTCAACATTTGTCCTGCAGCCCGGCGACCTCGCGCCGGACTTCTCGCTGTCCACGCCAGATGGTCGTGAACTGACTCCGTCCGACCTCGTAGGGCCGGATGGTCTGCTGGTGGTGTTTGCCTCGAATCATTGCCCCTTCGTGATTCATCTCGCGGAGGCCTTGGGGAAATTCGCCGGGGAAATCAAGGATCGTGGGGTTGGCACGGTGGCGATCATGTCGAACGACTGGTCCAAGTATCCTGCCGACGCGCCCGAGCTGATGGCGG
>JANOKL010000341.1:0-15619 GCA_031419215.1 Luteolibacter sp.
AGATCCTCCACCTGGGTGAACGCCAGCATGAGAAACAACCCCTTCACCGGCTCCCGATGAAACGACTGCGTCCAGGTGCTGAACTGATCCTCGGTGGACCGCTGCTGCTGGTTCGCCGTCAGGGCACCGTGGTCGGTCGAAAGCTTTCTCCGGAGATTGATGAAACGTTCCTCCATCATCCCGGCGGTGGCGTCCGGATCGAGGTAGTGGATCGTCATTTCAAAGAGCTTCCCGGAGAGGAAGCGTCCCTCGACCGCAGACTCTTTGGTCCCGGGAAGGAAGCCCTTTTTTGGCTGCACCCGGACCACCCGCAACGCGGGTTGATCTCCGGGAATCGAAATGGTAACGTCCAGCGAATGTCGGGATGCCCAAGCAATCAACTTCTCCGGAGAATCACCCCACTTGAGCCCATAAGGCGGTTCGAGGATTCCCTGGGCGACGACCTGCAGGGCCGTGGCCAGCAGGCAGGCGGTCACCGCAGTGAGGATCGAGCGGGCGTTCGTGAACACCCCCGCAGCTTCCGTCTTTCCCGGCCTTCAAGCAAGCGGGGAAGCGTGCTCGTCGAGGCCATGATGGCGCTCTCGGTGCTGACGGTTCTCGGACTTCTGCTGCTGAAACTTTCCCTCAACGTGCTCTATCCCCGCCAGTGGACGCTGCAGCAGACGCTGTCCGACGCCTATCTTACCTACGAGATCGCCTACGCCCAGCGCATCCCCTTCGAGACCCTCACCGCCACCTCCTCGCCGTGGCCGATGTTCCCGACCACTACGAGCACGACGGTTGAAATCGGCAAGGTCCCCGGCGGAAAAAGCGTCAACGCCACCGTCACCCGCACCCGTATCGCGGATACGGACAACTACCCGATCGACGGCGGCACCGGCACCATCACCAGCAACCCGGCCGCAATGAAGATCTGGAAGGTCCAGAGCATCCTCAACTACCAGATCGGTGGCCGGAACTACGTGAAATCCCGAACCGTGATCCGCTCGCAATGAAATCTCCCCAATCGCGCCGTCTCCCCGGGTTCACCCTGATCGAACTCACCCTCGCCACCTTCATCGGCCTGGCGGTGGGAACCATGACCCTGACCTTGGTGAACCAGCAGTTCGCCTTCCTGAAGATCTATGGAGCCCAGAGCTTCCTCGCCGAGGAGGCCCCGATCATCAATGGCTATATCTCAAAGCTGGTCAGCCAGGCCAGCCGTTACCGGCTGCACAACAACGTCACCGATGCCATGGCCGGCACCAACATGGTGATGACCAACGCACCGGTCATCCTCCTCAATTTCCAGCAACCGGACGGTACCCAGAGAGCAACCATCCTGGCCTTTCAAAACCTCGGGACCGGTTCGGCACTCTACTACTACGTTGTTCCCGTCAGCGGCACGCTTGGCACTCCGCAATGGGTCGTCACCCGGAAGCCCACCAATCTGCGCTTCGCCATCGAATCAGGCGTGCTCCGCGTCCGGCTCACCGGTCCGGCTGGCGAGGAGATCACCTATTCCGGAAACATGCAGCGATGAAAACGACTCCACTTTCACAGGGAAATCGCGGCTATGTGTCCTACGCGATGGTGCTCTCGATCGGGATGATCCTGACCCTCCTGATGGCCTATGCCTACAAGAGCGCCTCCCGGACCCAGGCCATCCAGGCGGACGTCCAACTCCGCAACGACTACCTCTCCAAGGAGGATGCCGTGCTCCGCTCCATCATCGCGATCGCCCCCAATCGTGCCATGCGGGCCATGCAGAGTGGCTCAAGTGCCTCCTCCAGTGTTAGCCAACCCCTTCGCTGGGAAAATATTTTCAGCGACGCCCTGAACCAAGCCAACGCTCGGACCTCCATCGCTACCAACGTGAGGACCTCCCTGAACCTCACCAGTCCGGTGGTGGCGAATGCCGGTGACTCCGGTCTGGCCACCGTCAGCAGGATGTTCAAAGGGATCGGAAACGAGACGACCGTCTTCGCCTCCACCGGCCTGAATCGCTCACTCGGCACCGGCTTTCCCCCGGCGCTCAGCTCGGTGAACAGCACGACCAATACCAATGACAGGATCTATCCGATCATCTCCGACGCCAAGGTTTACGGCAGCCTCGCCTCAGGCCAGGTCGGGCTTCCGGTCGCGACCTACTCGAATTTCAACCTCCTCACCTATCCCTCCATCAACTTCGGTTACCTCAAACCCGGCGATGCCTTCGTGGCGAAACGGAACTGGTGGGCCTTCAATCTCGATCTGGCTGCCAACGACACCGCCATCACCGGTGCCTCCCGTTTCAAGCGCGACTTTGTCTTCTCCATCTACGAGATCCCCTCACAGCTCGCCATTTCCGCGTCATCCTTCCTCTCATTCGGTCAATATTCCTCCGGATCCGCGTGGCAGAATGTCACCATCGAAGGCGGCGTCTACGCGGGAAAGGCCTCAGTCGAAGGAAGCACCGCCTTGAGTAACCTCGCCTCACGACGCGGCTCCACCCTTTCCGGCGGCGCCATCATTGGTGGGCAGACCTTCGCCAACGGCCACACCGCTGCCGGTGTCCGCGAGCAGTATGAGGTCACCACCGGTCAGTTTTTTCCGGTGTCCATGCCCTCGGAAAGCGGTCGCGCCGCCTTCATCTCCATCAACCGCGGGCCGGACTACTTTGATCGCTTCTCCCATTCATCGGAAACCAGCACCGTATCCACCACGACCTGGAACAACTACAGCGTCGGAGCCCTCCAGGCAGCCATGCGGCTGGACATCACCGGAGCTGTCAGCTCGACCAATCCCTCTCCGACCGAATTCAAGTTTTACTACTACAAGAGCGGCACTCGCCAAACCCTTACGATTCCACTCACCACCGGGCCTGCCTCTGGTTTGGCGCAGGGCTACATCCGTTGTGCGACCGAGAATGAAAGCTACACCTTCAGTTCTCCGGTCGATGTGGCCTATGGAGCTCCCGGTGGCTGGGCCTATCAAACTGGAGTCAGTGGCACGGTTGCTTTCAACAACGCCCGCTTTGGAGACCCATTGGTCGGCACCCTGAAGGCCGGTTATTACAAGACCAGCTACCCCTTCGAGATCAAGACACTGGCGTCAGGAAAATACTGCGTCGCGGTCTATCCGAAGCGCTTTGCCGCCTTCATGACCCTGCTCGGAGCCGATACCCTTTCGGTCAATCATTCCCTGGTCGTCAACGTCGACTACCCCAGCAACGTCGTGCTCCGGAAGCCTTCGATCCCCTGCACGGACCTCGACTACGGTGTGATCCTCCAGGAGTGCGATGACCTGACTTCCTTCACCCGTGGCTTTTCGCTGGTCACCAACCTCCGCCTCTTCATCGGGGATGATTTCAACACCGTGGCCGCCACGCCCCCTTCCGGCTACACACCGCCCTCCGGCACCTCTTATTACCCACCTAGCTCGTTGTTCGCTCCGGAAAAACGTTACGGCGTGAACTCCGACCCCTTCGCCGTCCAGCTCAGCGGTCAGATCGGTTCCCTCGCGGCGGAAACCGACACCGCTCCCACGCGTCCGCTCGATTCGACAGCGGTGAGCGGCGGGGCCGTGGCGCCGGACCGCATCACCGTGAACCTCAAGCCCATCAAGCACCCGGCCGAACTGCCGCCGATCACGATGATGAACTGGCTGATCGTGCTCGAGGAGCGCCGCAAGGAATTCTACTGAACTTCAGTCCGGATACAGGATCCGTCCGCAGTCCTCGCACTGGGCGATTTCCTTTTCGGACATGACCTTGATCACGGTCGCGGATATCAACTTCATGTGGCAGCCTCCGCAGCGGCCTTCGTGCAGCGGGGAAATCGCCACGCCTTCCTTGGATTTCAGAAGCCGCTCGTAAAGTGGAAGCACGTTCGGCGAGGTGGCCTCCGCCAGCTTCGCGCGCACGGCCCGGACCTCGGCCTGTTCGGCCAGCAGGTTCTTCTTCCGCTCGGCGATCGATGCGAGATCCTCCTCCACCAGTTGCTTCGTCTTCTTGAGCGAGCCTTCCGCGTTGACGAGCGTGCGGCGCAGGCCATCGGAAATTTCCATGCACTCCAGTTCCCGGGTTTCGTAATCGTCGACCTCCTTTTCGTAGCGGATCACCTCATGGCCGAGTGCCTGGTATTCCTCGTTCTTGCGGGTCTCGAACTGCTGGAGCTTCAGCCGCTTGATCGTCGTTCGACGGGTTTCCGCATCCAGCTCGATCTTTTTCAGCGCCAGTTCGTTCGCCTGAAGCGCATCGTGCGCCTTCTGCACGGCGGCCTGGTCACCGGACAGCTTGCCCTTCGCGCGGGTCTCCTCCTGCGGGAGTTTTTCGAGTTCCTTCGCAATCAGGGAAAGGCGGCGGTCACGATCCTGGAGCACCAGCAGATCTCGGATTTCATCAAGCATGCCTGTTGCCTAACGGCCAGACGGCAGCGCGGCAAGCCCGCTGCGGGGGAAATTCCGGCAGGGCGGAATTCTGCGGCAAATCAGCAATGCAGCGCCGCCTGAAATTTCTTTGTTTCACGGTTATGTTCGCGCGCTCCACCTGACTTGGCTTCCTTTGCTCCAGAACGGACGGTTTTTTGAAGGCATTGACGAATTCCAAAGAAATCAGTGCTCGACTTGATTCATCAGTGTTCCGATCCCGTTCTCTTCATTTTCATTGAGATCAGTTTCGGGCTCTGTTTCGTGAGTTGAAAAACTTGGTCCTCGTAACCTTGGGCTCCAATTCTGATCTCGATTGGACTGGATGCATGACCGAAGAGTACCAAGTGCCCTTTTTGATTCAGGGCTGTCGAAACTGATCGTTCGCCTGCGCCGGAGTCTCCCAACCATTCCAAGGCGGGAACGGGTTCGCTTGTCGACGCGTCGACGGCGCTAAACTCGGATTCAATATAAAACTGTCCTTCAAGTGCATCAGAGCGTTTCGATGACTGGCTGAGGAGCTTGGTGAGGGCTGTATTCTCAAGCCAGAAGAAGGCGTTTACGATCACGCTGACAACGAGCAGCGAGAAGAGAGTAAGGTTCGTTTTTTTCATTGGATGGTCGGCTTTTCATTTCAACGCGTGATCCGACGGCACATTCTCCCCGGCCCACAGGCGCTTCTGGGTCCAGGGTTTCGGCGAGTCGCTCCAGAGTGGATCGTTCGCGGGGAGGCCGAGGTGGAGGAGCCCGTTGAGGCAGAGGTAGAGGCTGCCGGTGGAGATGTAGTTTTCCTTCACGGCGGGTTGGTAGCCAGCGACTCCCACTCGCAACCAGCCCTGCGCATCAAAGGTCCCCGGAGCCTCGATCATGCGGCGGATGACGGCATTGATCCCACCACGGACAGCAGCGGGCTCGACACTTTTCGGCAGCTCGTGGCGGAGGGCGATGACGGAGAGCGTCTGGAAGGCTCCGAAGCGGTAGGCGCTGGAGCGTCCGACCACGGGAAAGGTTCCCTCTGGGGAAATGAGCCGTTCCTGGACCTCGGCGTAGCGTTGGGCACGGGTCAGGATGACGGGGAGCTTTTCTCCGAGCGGCGCGCCCTTGGCTTTGCAGACCTTGAGCACCTCGATGAGCGCGGGCTGGATGACAAAGCTGTTGTAGTAATCCCAATGGTAGTTGGGGCCGTCGCCGTAGGTGCCATCGCCGACATACCAGTCCTCGTGCTTGTTGACGGCCTTCTCGATGCCGGCCATTTCGCATTCACCGGTGAACTGCCAGATCGCGGACTCAACGAGGGCGGTGAAAAGCAGCCAGTTGTTCTCGCCGGGCTTGATCGCGCGGGAGGACTTCAGGGCGGCAATGACGTCGGCCTTCTGCTCGGCTGTGAGAGGCGTCCAGAGCTGATCCGGCGCGCGAAGCAGCCCGATAGAAAGAAAGGCGGCATCGACGAGCGGCTGGCCGCCGGTGGTGAAGTTCATGAAGTCCGGCGACTTCGGGTCGGTGGCGTTGACGAGGGCCTTGCGGGAAAGCTCGATGTACTTCGCGCGGAGTTTTCCCTCGGGTGTGGCATCGGGACCCAGCGCCAGCCACGGCGCGATGCCGGAAATCGTGCGACCGAAAGCTTCAAGGTGAGTGTAGGCCTTCCGGGAGTCTTCACCGGGGCCGAGAGGGAGCTTTTCCTTCAACTTTCCCTCCGCCAGCGACTGGATGACGGGTCGCGCGATCCGATCCAGGGTCTTCACCGCATACTCCCGATCTGCAGCGCCGGTCTGGGCGTGCAGGGAACCGAGCAACAGGGAAAGCAACAGCGGGAGGAAGCGCATGGGCCATTCATACGATCCGTTGCGCGAGGATCGAACTCATTTCGGCTGGGCGGGCAGGATCCACTTTCCAGCTTCGGGCCAGCAGTTCTCGGTCCAGGTCAGTTCGCGGATGCCGAGCTTCGATTGTCCGAAGGCCTTGCCATCGTAGAAATGGAACGAGAAGCGGCTGTGCGGAAAGCCCTCGATCGTCGCGAAGTGTCCCGGTCCGATGAAGTCCCCCTCGCGTTTCACGAAGAGCGAGCCGCCGCCGGTTGTCATGTCACGGCCGCTTCGGTCGAGGTAGGGCCCGGTGATCTCCTTGCTGCGCCCGACTCGGATCTCGTAGGTGCTGTTGGCCCCACGGCAGCAGAGGCCCCAGTTCACGAAGAGGTAGTAATAATCACCGTTCTTCTCGATCGCCGGGGCCTCGATCTGCTGCCTTTCCTCGTTCCACGCGATCTGTTTCGGCCTGGCGTCCTGTTTCAGCAGGCCGCTCTTCGCATCGAGTTCGACGAGTTGGATGCCGCTCCAGAACGAGCCGAAGGTCATCCACAGATGGCCGTCGGGCGTGGCGACCACGGCGGGGTCGATGGCGTTGAATGGGTCAGAGCGCTGCGAGCGGATCACCACCCCCTCGTCCTTCCACGCGAAGTCCTTGGCGACCGGATCGAGGGTGGGGGAGGACACCAGGCCGATCGCCGACACGTTCTTTCCGAAGCTGGAGACGGAGTAGTAGAGCCAGTAGCGCCCATCCCGGGAAATCACGTCGGGTGCCCACAGGTGGCCCTTGTTTCCGGGAACCAGCTCGGCGTGCCACGCCGGGAAGGTCTTGAAGACTGGTGGGCCATCGGTCCAGGTCAGGAGGTCGGTCGAGCGGGCGGACTGGATGCCCTGACCGGTGCTGAAATACCACGATTCCTTGCCGCAGCGGACGACCGAGGACGGATCGTGGACCTTGGCGGCAGACGCGGAGATGGCCAGCAGCAGGAAAAGGATGGCTCGACGGGAAAGGGCGGGCATGGGTGTTCTAGGGAGGGGGGAATAAGTCCTACGAGTCCTATAGGTCGGATAGGACCCAGGGACACTTCCAGAAGACCCGACTCCCCCGAAAAGGCCGAGGATCCCGGAATTCCCGGAAAAATCCACGCCGGAAGCAGGATGTGGTTCATTCTCCTTGACTCGGTCTGCCACGATGACTATCTCCCGGCCCCCACAAACGTTCCACGAACTCCCATGGCAAACGCTCAAGTCATTCTCCGCGAAAAAATCGAAGGTCTCGGTGCTGAAGCCGATGTTGTCAAAGTTCGTGCCGGTTACGCCCGCAACTTCCTCGTCCCACAGGGCAAGGCGTTCGAGGCAACCAAGGCCAACCTTCGCCACGTCGCTTCCCTAAAGTCCAACCGCGCCGCCCGCGAAGCTGAAGAGCTCGCCGCCGCCCAGGAACTCGCCAACAAGATTTCCAAGATCAAGCCGAAGTTCGTCCTGTCCACCGGTCAGGGCGGCAAGGCCTTCGGTTCGGTCACCAACATGGACATCCACAAGGAACTCGAAGCCGCCGGCATCGTGATCGACCGCCACGCCATCGAGCTGGAGAAGCCGATCAAGAAGTCCGGCAAGACCGAAGTCACCGTCCGCGTCCACCCGCAGGTCACCACCACGATCACCGTCTCGGTGGACGCTGGCGACACCAAGGAAGAAGAGGAAGCCTGAGGCTTTCCCGGATCTGAACTTTCCAAAGACCCCGTCCGCGCAAGTGGCCGGGGTTTTTCGTGTCCGGAAATGAGCGGAAATTTCCAAGAAAGTCCGCACTCCGGTGTCTCACCCCATGAACCCGCGGCTTGTTTCCGCTGAGCCAGTCGATTACCTACTCACTCCGATGAAAACCCTGTTTGGATTCCGCTCCCTGATTCTGTCGTCATTGCTTCTGTCCTCTCCCTTCCTTTTCGGGGCAGACGACAAGAGCACTGCACCCAAAGCCTGGGGCGATTGGGCTGCCTGGGTGGAAGGCCAGAAACCGGTCACCGACAAGGACGGCCATGGCCCGGACATCGGCTCCGATGAATGGGCGAGCGCGCTCGGCAAGCGTTTGAAGATCAGCGATGCCGCCGGTCACGGCCCTGACGTGAAATCTGAGGAATGGCGGGCTGCGGTCGAGAAGAAGCTCGCGCCCCCGGCTGCTCCGAAGGAAGAACGCCAGTTGCTGTCTTCCCACGACACCGTCGCCACGTTTGAAGGCCTTTCCGACCATCGCTGCAGGGGGGCCACCGGGCTCTGTCCCGACCGCTGTGGTTCTTCAGGCAAGCTCGCCACGTTCAAGATCACCAAATACCTCGGTTACGAAAAGCCCGGTGAGTATGGCGACCCGAAGCAGGACAAGTTCATGCTTCTGATCGAGGACAATCTAAAGAACGCGAAGGTGGCCGAGCCGATCCTGAAGGCCATCACCGCCCTGAAGCCCGGCGACTCCGTGCGCCTGAAGTGGAATCACGACTACGTCACCCGCGGCGGGTCCAAGTCCCCCGAACGCCCGATCGTTTCCCTCACGACCCTGACACCCGAGGAAGCGGAAAAGGCCGCCGCCGACAAGACCCCACCGCCAAAGAAGTGACTGGAGCAAGAGTCGCAGGGCTTCCGACTCTTGGATCTTCAAGTCTTGCGTCTTGAGTCTCAGTCCTTCCCGGCTTACGAAGGGCTCATGAAAACGGGTTTCCTGATTCTCGCGGGGCTGGCGTTCGGTGCGCTGGCCTCGGCCACAACCATCAGCATGGTGCCGATTTACGAGCCGCTGAGCATGCACGGCACGGATGTGGACGAGGTCATCACCGACACCGGGGAAGCCCTCCAGGCGACCGTGATGTCGCGCCCGATGGCCCTGACCGGCGCGTTTCCGGAAACGCTGGTCGAGTCCATCTGCAGCCCTCACAAGATCCCGACCAACAATCCGAACTACAAGATCGTCGAAACGAACCTGCTGGTGCTCTGCAACATCGGGGTGACATCGGAGCTTTCAGACGGGGGCCTTAAAGTGCGGTTCGACGTTTCAAAGCTCAGCATCCCCGCCAATGTCGATCTCACCAGCCGACAAGTTCTCAAGCTGGCCATCGTGGCGGTTCGAAAGACCCTTGAGGAGTACCAGAAGCCCCAGACCGGCGGGCTCATGGTGATGATCGAGATCCACGGGGTGGACGAGGCCAAGTCCTCGCTGCGCGATCTTTCGGCGAAGATCCTCCTTCCCGGCGGCGGTGGTTGATTTGCCTTTTCAAGAGGCGGGGCGGGTGGCTTTGATCGCTCAGAGCCCCACACCCATGCCACACACCGCCTCAGCCAAACCTCCTTACAAGCGCGCCATCCTGAAACTGAGCGGGGAGGCACTGCGGGAGCCGGGCTCGACCGATAACATTTCCCCGGAAATCGTCGAGCGCATCGCCACCGAGATCCGCGATGCCGTGAAGGACGGCCTCCAGCTCGGCGTCGTCGTCGGCGGCGGAAATTTCTGGCGTGGCGCCGCTGCCTCCGCCCGTGGCATGGACCGCGCGACGGCTGACTACGTGGGCATGCTGGCCACCGTGATGAACGCCCTTGCGGTGCAAAGCGCGCTCGAACATCAGGGCGTGCCCTGCATCGTGCAGTCGGCGATTGAAATGAAGAACGTCGCCGAAACCTTCCTCCGCAAGAAGGCCGAGCGCCATCTGGAGGACGGCTTCGTGGTCATCTTCGCCGCCGGCACCGGCAGCCCGTTCTTCTCCACCGACACCACCGCCGCGCTGCGCGCCAGCGAAATGGGTGCGGACGTGATCTTCAAGGCCACCATGGTCGATGGAGTCTACGACTCCGACCCGAAGAAGAATCCCGACGCCAAGCGCTACGAAACCGTGACCTTCCAGGAGTGTCTTTCGAAGCAGCTGAAGGTGATGGATGCCACCGCCTTCAGCCTCTGCATGGACAACCACATTCCGATTATCGTCTTCGATCTCGGACCTCTCGGCAACGTGACCCGCGCCCTCAGCGGCGAGCCGATCGGCACCGTCGTCAACGGCGGCTGAACCTATTTCCCCGTTCCAACCCGACCTCCTCCCATGAGCCCTGACGAAGCGATCTTTGAAATCGAAGACGACATGCAGAAAGCCGTGGCGCACCTGCTCCACGAGTTCACCGGTGTCCGCACTGGCAAGGCCACGCCCGGCCTGATCGAGAACATCGACGTGCATTGTCGCGCCTACAACAGCGTGATGAAGCTCAAGGCGCTGGCGATGATCACCACCCCGGAAGCCCGCATGCTGGAAGTCCGTGTCTTCGATCCCTCGACCACCCAGGACATCGAGCGCGCGATCCGCGAGTCGAAGCTCGGCCTCAACCCCGCCGCAGCCGGCAGCTCGCTGCGCGTGCCGATTCCGGAACTTTCCGAAGAGCGCCGTCGCGACATGGTGAAGCTCACCAAGCAGCTCGGCGAGGAAGCCAAGGTCCGCATCCGCGCCGTCCGCAAGGATGGCATGGACGCCGCGAAAAAGATGAAGGCCGACAATGTCATCACCGAAGACGGCCAGAAGGATTTCGAAGCCGAGGTGCAGGAACTCACGACGAAATACGTCAAGGAGATCGACGGCCACCTCGCCTCGAAGGAAGCGGAACTGATGAAGGTGTGAGCAGAATGGATCGGCGTTAAGTAGATTTGCTAATTCTTCGTCCCAGCGGGACCATGGAGATTAGCCGGTGTGCGTCAGCCACCGGTTTGGATCCATCCGCAAATTGAGCCCCAAGAGGGGCGGTGCGAATGGAGGGAATGAGTCCACTCCGCAAAGAATCGGCCCGCCCCTGTCGGGGGTCACTTCAACTCCTTCTTAAGTCCGGTGGCTGACGCACACCGTTACTAATCTCGTCCTACCCCTGCCGCGGCAACCAACAGTCTCCAAATCGGCTTGAACGCCGCACCTTTCGGGTCTGAGCACTTTTTTCAGTGCCTCGACGCGCTGAAGTGCCCTGGCATTTTTGGCGCGTGGACGGACTTGAAAAACAGGCAGCGTTCGCACAATTCCGCGATCAACAGAAGCGCGAAGGCCAGCCATGGAAGTCCCGGCAGCAGCAGCGCGGCGATGAGTGCCAGCAAGAAGCGCAGGCCCATGATCGTCTTCAGCGGACCGCGTTGCAGCAGAGCCACATGACGGTCGGCGGTCCATGCGACTTCGTCATCGCTGGGTTCACCTTTTCTCAGGAAACGCGCTTCCGGTAGGATGCGGAGAAGGATCACCAGGCTGGCGACGATACGGACGACCAGCGAATCACCCGATAGCGAGAAGCCCATCGCGGTGAAGACCGTCAGCGTTCCGAAAAAGCGCGGCGCGGTGATCGCGAGACGCCAGGTCGTCCGGTGCGTATCGACATAGATCATCACCGAAGTGAACACCGCGATCACCGCCATGACCGACAGCGCGACAGGCAATCCGGAAAGCACGAACGCCGGAATCCATTTCCCGATGTAGGGCAGCGCGGGCACGATCATCACCAGCGGTGCGATCATCGAGAAGGCGAGGATCTCACGCGACAGCCAGCTCGTCCGCAGTCCGAGGAAGAACCGCCAAGCACCGAGAGGCCGGCCGAGGTGGAGGATCGAGGCCGCCATGCCTGTTAGAAAGACCAGCACCCCGACGATGGCCACCATTTGGCTGGCGGAGAATGCGGCGGCGATGACGAGACCCAGCCCCGCCTGTGTCAGCGAAAGCATGATGGCCAGCGGCCAGTGCGCGTGCTGGGGAACGAGTGCTTCCTGGTCCGCAGGCTTGGCGGTGGAGGGAACCGGGCGACCCACATAGCGGGTGGAAGGCAGCGTCGCACGCGGCGATGGCGCACCATTGAGAAAGCCTTTCCCAGCCCTGCCTTCCGCCATGACCTCCGCGACGTTGCGCTTCACGATACGGATGGCGCCGGTCGGGCAGGCTTGCACGCAGGCGGGCGCTTCACCGACGGCAAGCCGGCCCTGGCACATGTCGCACTTGCGGACGATACCGCGCTTCTTGGAAAACTTCGGAACGTCGAACGAGCACTTCAGGATGCAATACGAGCAGCCGATGCACTGGTCATCGAGGTGCTTCACGATGCCCGTCGAGGCGTCTTTCTCATAGGCTCCAACCGGGCATCCGGTCAGACAGCCAGGATCGGCGCAGTGATGGCAGGCGGTGGTGACGGTCTGCTGCCAGCCGGGTTCCTCGGGTCCACCTGTTAGAAGTCCGACATCGCGCCAGGCCTCATCGTCATCTAGTCCGTTGAGCGAGTGACAGGCCGCGACGCAGGCCTTGCAGGAGGTGCAGCGATTCAGCGAAACCTCAAAGGCATATTGCTCGCCCGGGCCGGGAGCAGTGAGCGGAATCAGGTTCCGATAATGTCCGGCGAGGTCAGGCTCGCGATCATGCTCTTCGGCGAAGCGGGCGACCGGTGTGAGCAGCGACTGTTGTTCCGCGAGCAGGTCGTCGATCAGCGTCCTCAAGACCGGAGTCTTGGCGATCGCCCGTTTCTCGGCGGCCAATTTCATGCCGCGAGGGTCATGCCGAGCAGTCCCTTGAGTTCCTCGACGCTGTGGCGGTTGGCGAACAGGTTGAAGCTTTCACCGTCCTTGCGGGAAGCGAGGTAGGCCTTCAGCAGACCTTCGATCAGCGAGGGGATCTCGGGAAAGGCCACGCTTTTCCAAACCTCGCGGGCGATGCCCCGGGTGTCGTCCGTGCCGCCGCCGAGGACGATGTGGTAGCCTTCCACCGATTCGCCGTCGGCGTTCTTCACCTTCACGGCGACCATGCCGATGTCGCCGATGTAATGCTGCGCGCAGGAATGCGGGCAACCGGTCAGGTGGATGTTCACCGGCTGATCGAGCGAGACGGTTTGTTCAAGATAGCGGCCGAGTTCGATCGCGTGGCCCTTGGTATCAGCGGAGGCATACTTGCAGCCACGACTGCCGGTGCAGGCAACCAGGCCACCGGAGACCGAGGTGGCGGAAAACGCGAGTCCGCAGTCGAGGATCGCGGCCTTTGCGGCTTCGAGGTCTTCGGCGGCGACGTTTGGAATGATGAGGTTCTGCCAGACCGTCATGCGGATGTCGCCGTTGCCGAAGCGTTCTGCGATGCGGGCCAGCGCGAAAGTTTGATCCACGGTCAGGCGTCCGACCGGCAGCAGCAGGCCGACGTAGAACTTGCCATCTCTTTGCAGATGGATGCCAAGGTGGCCGTGCTTTTCCTTCGGCGCGGGCACTTCGCAAAGTTCCAGCGGCACGCGGCGCAGCGGGGTGGTGAGCTTCTTCTCGGTTTCCGTGAGGAGTTTTTCCACGCCCCAGGCATCGACGAGATACTTAAGCCGGGCTTTCGTGCGGTTGGTGCGGTCGCCGTTTTCAATGAACACGCGCATCAGGGCGGCGGCCACCGGGAGGGTTTCCTCGGGAGTGAGCAGCACGCCGCTGTCGCTGGCGAATTGCTTGTGGCCGGTGATGCCGCAGAGCTGCATGCGGAAGTAGATGCCGGGCTCGATGCCCTGGTCGTTCGCGCCGACGCGGACCGCCTGGAAGCCGATGTCGTTGGTGTCTGCGCAGACGGAGACCGCGCCGCCGGAATCGTAGGCGATGTTGAACTTGCGCGGCAGGCCGTAGAGGTCGCGGTTGCGGAGGATGTAGTGGTGAAGCGCGCGGGCGAAGGGCAGCACGTCGATCAGTTCGTCCGGATCAAAGCCGCTGGTCGGCGTGGCGGTGATGTTGCGGACGTTGTCGGCTCCGGCTCCCTGCGAGGTCAGGCCAAGTTCGGTCAGACGCATCAGGACTTCAGGTGCTCCGACGGGAAGGATGCCGCGGACCTGGACATTGGCTCTGGTTGTTAGATCGAGGAAGCCATTGCCAAGGTCGTCTGTGAGCTGTGCCAGGCCACGGAGCTGGCGGGAATCGAGCGCACCCCCGGCGATCCGGCAGCGCATCATCAGGGACTCCTCGGCGGGCGTCACGTAGAAGAGTCCGTGGAACTTGTAGCGGAAGATGTCGCCGTCCTTCGGGAACACCTCGTCCTTGGCGTTGGTGAGGATGGTGTCGTAGGAATCCAGCCCGTGCTTTTCGTGTTTCACCAGTTCCTCGCGGCAGAGGTCCTCGACCGGCGTGCCGTAAACCATTTCCACCGAGGATTCTGCGACGTTCGAGGTGAAGCGACCATCGCCGGTCTGCCCGACGAAGGGAAACTGCCGGTTGTTTAGAATGCCGGAAATGAATCCGCTGAGATAGGCCTTCTGCTCATCGGTGAAATCGGCGGCGGCCTGAGAAGGGAGGGTGCTCATGGGGGTGGCTTCATTCCCGTAAAAGCACTTGGCATGCAGGGTTTCCCAATGTCGGCCTGATCCCGCTGAGATTAGGTCATCCGGAGCATGAGGCTGGGTCATGGGGGCGGCCACGCTGGGTTCCTCTTATCCAGCTTGCAGAGGAAAGGGGTTCGTTCAGTGTGTCTGGATGGCGAATGCGAAATCCCTTCTTTGGATAGTTGCCTTGCTCTTCTGCGTGATCGGACCGGCAACGGCGAACACCGATGTCCGTCGCTGGACGGCGGATGGGAAGGGGTTCTCGGCGGAGGTCGTCAGCTTCGATCCGGAAACCGGGAAAATCATCTTCAAGGGTGAGGACGGAAAGGACTTCGAGATGAACGACAAACAGCTTTCCCTGACCGATCAGGCCTGGCTGCGTGAGTGGGTCTTCATTGAGGAGGAGCTGAAGCGGAAGCTGGAGAAGCTCGGAGGAACGACCGAACATCATGTGACCGAGGGGAAGTACCCAACCGATCTTTTCATCTACCACCCCCCGAATGTGGAGAAGCCCGCCGAGCGGCCGATGTTGATTCTCTTTTCTCCGACCGGCAGGGCGCAGCGGAACCTGCTCCACTACGCCGAAGCCGCCGCGACCCTCAAGGTGGTGCTCGTGGCCTGTGGGCAATTCCGAAACGACAGCGGAGGTCAGGAGGCGAACGAGATGAGGGATCGCTTCGCCGAAGTACTCCCCTTGATCGAAAAGCACGTCGAGCACGACCCCAAGCGGATGATGATGGGCGGCTCGTCCGGGGCAGCGCTCCGCGCCTTCATTTATTCAGCGATCTTCAAACGCCCTTGGCATGGAATTTTTTCAAACGGAGGATGGTTGGGACCAAAAGAGGGGCGCGACCGTGACTATCCGCCGATGCGTGTGGCCATCGTGAACGGTAATAACGATGAGGCTCCCAACAGTTTGGTGGAGGAGGAATCCAAAATTCTCATGGCCCACGGCTGCAAGATCGCGGTCTTCTCGTTCGAAGGAGCCCATCAAGTCGCGCCACCCGAGCATACGACCGACGCCCTTCGATGGAAATTGACGGGGGAGTGAGCGGCGATGGACTAGGTTGTTGAAACTCAGGGATCTTGACTCAGCCCCAAATTTTCCACCACGGCTTCTT
>JANOKL010000342.1:0-12472 GCA_031419215.1 Luteolibacter sp.
TGATGGAATTGGTCGAGGGACTGCCAATCACGAAATACTGCGACGAGGAGATTCTCGATACCCAAGAACGGCTGGAGCTTTTCATCGAGGTGTGTGCGGCCGTGCAGCACGCGCACCAGAAAGGCATCATCCACCGCGATCTGAAACCCTCCAACATCCTGGTCTCACCGCAGGATGGCGGGTCGGCGGTGAAGGTGATCGACTTCGGCATCGCGAAGGCGATCGGGATGGAACTCACGGAGCAGACGGTCTTCACCCAGCTCGGCCGGATGATCGGGACGCCCCAGTATATGAGCCCGGAACAGGCCGAGCTCAACGCGCTGGACGTCGACACTCGCAGCGACATCTATTCGCTGGGGGTAATCCTGTATGAGCTTCTAACAGGCACCACACCGCTGGACGGCGATCTCCTTCGCACCGCGGCCTATGGTGAGGTGCAGCGCCTGATCCGCGAGCAAACACCGCCGCGGCCGAGCACCAGGCTCGCCGAGTCATCTTCTGGAGTCTCGCCCCGCTCCCTGCGTGGCGACCTCGACTGGATCGTGCTGAAGGCCCTAGAAAAGGATCCCGGGCGCCGCTATGAATCCGCCGGGGCGATGGCGGAGGACCTGGTCCGTTTTCTCCAACACAAGCCGGTCGAGGCCCGACCACCGAGCATGACCTATCTCATGCGGCGCTTCACCCGCCGTCATCGCGGGCCGGTTTTCGCAGGTGCGGCGCTTTTGCTGGCACTGGTGCTCGGGGCGGTCGGAACGACGATCGGCATGAAGCGGGCGCTCGACGCCAAGGAGCAGTTGATCGGGAAAAACGAGGAGCTGGACCGTCAGAAACTGGCGCTCGTCGATTACAAGGAGCGTCTGGCCGGTCTGCTGGAATCGAACCAGAGGATGCTCGGTGAAATCAGCCGGATGGGCACAAGCGAGGCGAGGCTTCCCACCGAATTCGAGGCGCTCCGAAACGAGAACCAGGCCCTGCTCGACAAGGTCAAAAGCGAAGTGACGAACCAGGAACGGTACGCCCAGGAAATCGAAAGGCTTCAGCGTGCGAACGAGCAACTGGAGAAACTGTTGATCGAATCCAAGGATACCGATGCGGCCGTCGAACTAGTACGCGTCGGGCTTTTTGAGGATAGCATCACCGACCTGACCGCGAACGAACGTGGGCAGTTTTACCTGAACGGAAAACTGATCCCGTTCCCCACGCTGCTCAAGGCCTTCGCCACACCGCCCGACGATGATTCCGTCGAGAAAGCCCCGCTGCGCTCGCTGAGAGTGACCTTGCCCGCAGGTGCAAAACCCACGGATGACGTTTTCCAATACCGTCTCAGGCAGCTCGCGGCCGCCGCCGACCAGATCGGACTTCGCCACGAGTTGTTTCCTGTGGCGGAAAAAAAATAGGCCAGCGGAGACGGTCGCGGCAGTGGCCTGGTTTGGGGAATTTCGAGGATCGAAAAAATTCCTGATCCTTTTGGTGGAGGAATTCCGCATTCGTTGGATGACGGGGAGCCAAGTCCATCCGTCGCCACCCACCCGACCATGAGCACCGACAACTCTTCGCAACGCCCCGTCCGCAGCATCAGCCTTCCGCCCCTCGCCGCCTTTGCCCTCGCGCTGGGCCTTGCGGGCTCCACCTACATCGCGGCCACCACCTGGCGGGATGTGCGGAAACAACCGGACAAGAACAACATCCGCATCACCGGCTCCGCCAAGAAGAGAATCCTCTCCGATCTCATCCAGTGGTCGGCGACCGTCGAAGGCAAGGGCAGCGACCGCACGGCCGCCTATGTTTCCCTCAAGGGTGGAACGGACAAAGTGGTTGAGTTCCTGAAGGCCCAGGGCATCAAGGCGGACGACATCAAGACCCAGTCCGCGAGCATCAGCGAGGAGTTCGAGACCATACGTGAGGACAAGGTGCTTCCCGGCTCCACCGTGCCCCTGCGGTCGGAAACGCGAAAGTCGGTCGGCTTCCGCGCCATTCAGGTGGTGTCGGTGAGTTCTTCAAATGTTCCGCAGATCGAGAAGGCCTCGCGCGAGATCACCTCGCTGCTGGAGCAGGGTGTGTTCGTTTCCTCCAATTCACCCAACTACTACTACACCCGCCTCGGCGAACTCAAGCTGGAGATGCTGGCAGAGGCCGCCAAGGATGCCCGCAACCGGGCGGAGAACATCCTGCGCTCGGCTGGCAATACCGGCATCGGCGCGCTCGTGGATTCGTCGATGGGAATCATCAATATCAACCCGGCCAACTCCACCGAAACCTCGACCGAGGGCAACAACGACACCTCGTCCTACGAGAAGGACATCATCACCATCATCCGCGCCGAGTACAAGGTCAACTGAAGGACCGCCTGGGGATTCACCTCCCAAAACCCGTGCATGAAAAGGTTCACCGCGCCTCTCACTCTCGATGCCCGGATGCCTCCCGGCATGCTCTGGAAAATCAGTGTGCCACGGCTTCAAGATGGCATGGCTGCAATCATGATGTTCGGGATCGGATTCGCTCCCATCACGGCTCTTGCCTTGTCGCTGATGGGGATTTTCACCCTTCCCTTTGCTTCACTTCTCCTGGTCATTCCAGCGCTCGGCATCGCCACAGCATTGAGCTGCTACCGGCCCCGCCATGGCAGATTGATGCTGCGTGGCTACCTCATGGGAATCATCGCCGTCACCTGTTACGACTGCGTGCGGATTCCCTTCATTATGGCCGGATGGATGGACGATTTCATCCCCAAGATCGGCGGCATGCTGGTTGGGGATGGCAATCATCACGCGATCCTCGGATACCTGTGGCGATACTTGGGCAACGGTGGCGGGATGGGCATGGCATTTGTCTCCGCCTTTGCACTTCTCAAACCACCAAGCATCACGCTCCGCGCGACGAAACTAATCGCCCTTGGCTTTGGCTGTTTGGTGTGGGCCTGCCTCATCGTCACCCTCAAAATTTCCCCGCAAGGTGAGGACATGATGTTTGTGATCACTTCCACCAGCCTGCTGCTCAGTTGGATCGGGCATCTCGTTTTTGGTTACACCCTCGGGTGTCTCGTGAATCGTTTTAGAGCGGAGGGAATTCAAATGCGTGGATAGACTCCCTTTCTCTGCCCAAAGAGGAAATCGGGAAGATCAATATGGCGAAGGTGGATGCTGGCCACTGGGCTTTCCGTCACGTGGAATGTGTGGCGTTTCTCCGAAGATGGATTAGGTAAATGGCCCCGCGTTTGGGAAACGATGCCCAGCTTCATCCATCATACCCAAGCCTTCCGGCTCATGCGATTTGCATGGGTGCTTTGGTTGATGGCTGCGGCCTCAACGATCGCGAGTGCTTTCCCCGCAACGGGTTCGCTGAAGACAGGCCGACAACTTTCCTGCGCGACCTTGCTGGGAAATGGCAAGGTGCTGATCGCGGGCGGGGCTAGAGGAGCCACGGTGCTTTCCACCGCGGAGCTCTACGATCCTGCAACCGGAGTCTGGACCTTGACAGGCGCACTGGCGACGGCACGGAAATCCTTCACGGCGACCTTGCTGCCATCCGGCAAGGTTCTGGTCGTCGGCGGGCGCAGCACTTCCTCCGCGCTGGCGACTGCCGAGCTTTATGATCCATCGACCGGCAGGTGGTCGACCGCTGGAGCTCTCTCGACCGCCCGCAGCGATCACACGGCCACGCTTTTGGCGAATGGCAAGGTGGTGGTGGCTGGCGGCCTGGGCAGCGCGAGCAATGCGATGGCAAGTGCTGAACTCTACGACCCGGCGACCGGGATCTGGTCCGCAGCGGGAGCCTTGAGCGTGCAACGCAGCAAGCACACAGCGACCCTTTTGCCGGACGGCAGCGTTTTGGTTTCCGGTGGAATCGCAGTGGGAAATGCGCTGGCGACGACCGAGCTTTTTGACCCGTCAACTTCTGCCTGGCGCGTGACCGGTTCGCTCGGAATCGCCCGCTCCGGACACACGGCGACCCTGCTTCCGAATGGCAAGGTGCTGGCCGTGGCCGGACTGGCATCCGGTGCTTTGGCGTCTGTCGAGGTGTATGATCCGTCGACTGAAAAATGGAGCGCGGCGGCCTCCTTGTCGCGGCCGCGCAGCGATCACACGGCGAACCTTTTACCGGATGGAATGCTGCTGGTGAACGGCGGAGTGAATGGCACGGCGGCGCAGTTGAATTCGGAACTCTATGATCCATCGAGCGGGACATGGAGCGCCGCAGGAACCTTGCTGTCGGCGCGACGAAGCCACAACGCGACGCTGCTCGCGGACGGACAGTTGCTGATCATCGGCGGGAGTTCCGGAGCGACGATGCATGCCACGTCAGAACGCGTGGATCGTGCAGTCGGGACGTGGAGTTCCGCCGCCGCCATGAGCACGGCAAGACGCGATTCGCGGATGACTTTGCTTCCAAACGGCAAGGCGCTGGTGGTGGCTGGGCGCGACAGTGCCGGGTCACCGTTGGCGACGCTGGAGATGTTTGATCCCTCGAGTGGAACCTGGAGCCCGACCGGTCCTCTGGGTGCGGCGAGGCACTTTCACACAGTCACTCTTCTGCCGAACGGCAAAGTGCTGATCGTGGGGGGGCGTGCGGCGAATGGCAGCTCACAGAAAAGTGTCGAGATCTACGACCCCGCCTCAGGCCTCTGCACGCCGACGGCTCCATTGTCTGTTGCGCGGGATTCCCACACTGCGACGCTCATGCCGAATGGCAAGGTGCTGGTGGTCGGCGGCCTCACTGCGGCTGGCGTGCCGATCGCGACGGTGGAACTTTTTGATCCGATCTCGGGAAAGTGGACAGCTGCAGCGGCCCTCGTTTCCGCTCGCGCCTATCACACCGCGACCCTGCTGCCGGATGGGAAAATTCTGGTGGCCGGCGGCTTGGGGACTGCGGGAGTGCTTTCGAAAGTGGAACTCTACGATCCGGCGACCGGTTCGTGGAAAGCGGGCCGCGCGATGCTCAGGGCGCGTCAGGACCAGAGCGCGACCTTGCTGCCGAACGGCAGGGTTCTTGTCGCCGGTGGCTTCAACCGGGGGCCTCTGTCGGATGCGGAGCTTTTCAATCCTGCGACCGGAACCTGGAGTCGCACCGGTGCACTGGCGGCGGCGCGTCGTTCTCAAAGCGCCACGCTGCTGCGAAATGGCAAGGTGCTGGTGTGCGGCGGCAGCAATGCAGCAGGTGCCGCAGAACTCTACGATCCGTCCACCGGAAAATGGGCGACGACCCCGCCACTTGGCGCGAGATCCGGGCAATCCTCGACGCTGCTCACGAATGGAAAAGTCCTCATCGGCGGAGGCTTGGACGGAGCGTCCGCACTTGGCTCGTCAGCGCTTTACGAAAGTTCGTCGACGAGCACGGGAGGCAGGCCACCAGTCATCTCCACCGCCTTTCTGGATTCGTCCGGAAGGCTCGTCGTGGTGGGCGCGGACTTCCGCGGGCGCTCCGGAACCTCAGGCGGAAACGGCGGCCAGGATTCACCCTCGAACAATCCACTGGTGAGGCTGCAACGGCTCGACAACGAGCAATCGGTTTATCTTCTCCCCGATCCGTCCGGAAGCCTGTCAGACGGGCGCTTCACCTCGCAGGGCAGCGTTGCCTTTCCGGGTTTCGCACTGGCGACGGTGACGACGAACGGTATCTCAGGTACGGCGTTCATCGTATCCCAGGCCTTGCCGCTCGTTGTGTCCCCGATCTCTTCGGCGATCACTGGCACTGCGGTTACACTTGGAAGCACGGTGTCGGGCGATGGGGGAGAGCCGATCCTTGAGCGCGGCATTGTTTTCGCCCGGACGTCAATCAACAGCAGCCCACAACTCGGCGGCGCGGGGGTGACGAACCTGGTCTCGTCGGGTGGACTCGGCGCCTTCGCAGTGAACGTCAGCGGGCTTGAGCCCGGTGTCGACTACTCGTTCGCCGGTTACGCCACCAACCGCTTCGGCACCAGCTACTCACCGGTCTTGGAATTTTCCACGCTCAGCAATATCGCCGAACTCTCCTCCATCAGTCTCAGTTCAGGCAACCTTAGGCCTGCATTCTCAAGTTCGGTCACCACCTACCGGGCCATTGTCCCGCACGCAGTCGAAAGCATCACCATCACCTCCGCAGCCGCGCGGACGGGGACTGCGATCACCTTGAACGACGTGGCCATTTCCTCCGGAACTTCGCGCAGCGTTTCCCTCGCCGAGGGTGAGAACCTCATCGCGCTGAAGGCCACTTCACCGGATGGAAGCACCTCCAGGACCTACACGCTCACGGTCATCCGACAGTCCGCCACGGCGGAAACCTTCAGGTCGATTGCCCCACTCGCCTTCGCTCGCCAGCGCCACACCGCGACGCCTCTTCCGAACGGAAAGGTCCTGATCGCAGGCGGTTTCAACGATCGCGACATCGAGCATCCACTCATCGCCACGGAGCTTTTTGATCCCGCCATTGGGACCATGAGCCCGACGGGTTCGTTGGCCATTTCCCGCCAGAACCACAGCGCCACGCTCCTGCCGAATGGCAAGGTGCTCCTGGCAGGCGGATTTAACTTTGTCACCTCCCAGCTCGTTGCCACGGCTGAACTCTACGACCCGGCCACCGGGCTCTGGAGCACCACGGGTTCGCCCGGGATGCTTCGCGAAAATCACAGCGCCACCCTGCTTTCCAACGGCAAGGTGCTCGTCGCGGGCGGCTACAACTGGAACGGCTTCCTCAACAGTGCCGAGCTCTACGATCCGGCCACTGGAAGGTGGACCGCCACGGGTTCACTCACTTCGGGGCGTGTCCGTCACAGCACCACTTTGTTGTCGGATGGCCGCGTGCTCGTCGCACGCGGTTACGATGGGGCGACTCTTCTCAACAGCTCCGAACTCTACGATCCCGTGACTGGCACCTGGAGCCTGACAGGAGCGGCGGCCAATGCCTGCATCGACCACACCGCGACCCTGCTTCCGAATGGGAAAGTCCTTCTCACCGGCGGCAGGATCTACACCGGAGTGCTCGCCGGATCCGAACTCTACGATCCACAAAGCGGCACCTGGAGCAGCAGCGGAGCGCTGGTCACCGCCCGCTATTTCCACACCGCCACGCTGCTGCAGAATGGGCTGGTTCTTGCCGTAGGTGGCTATGGAGAAAACTACCTTTCCAGCGCCGAACTTTACGACCCCGCGACGGGCCGCTGGAGCGCCACGGGATCGCTGGCGACTCCGCGCCAGCAGCACACCGCCACCCTGCTGGCGAATGGCCGCGTGGTGATCAGCGGCGGCTTTTACTACCCGCTCGGCACGCTTTCCTCGGTCGAACTCTACGAGCCCGCCGTGGGAAATTAACCGCGGATCATTTCCAGCGAGGCGATTGCGCCCTTCAGCTTCGCCGCGCTCCACTGTCCGGGAGCGGTCGGCACATCCCCGAGGTAGCCATAGTTCAGCACCGAGCCATGCTGGGCGCACAGCAGTCGCGAGACCGGAGCCAGCGCGCCCATGCCCATCATCGCCACCGGCAATCCGTGGTCGACGGCTTGGAACTTGGCCAGCGTCTGCAGATCCGAAAGTCCATGCAGCCTTGCCGCTGCCTTGAACACCGAGGCCCCGTGCGAGCGGGCCACCGCGAGGCGATCCTCCCAGACGGCAGGCTCAGGCGTGCCGGAAAAGTCATGGAACGACGCCACCAGCGGAATCCTTTTCGCCGCGATCTTCGCGACGATTCCGGCCATTTTCGAGAGGCTGGCCACTTCCACGTCGATGGCAGCGGCGTCGTCCAGAGCCACTTCCAGCCACGCCGCGCGCTCCTCCGCCGTGCTCGGCAGCATCCCGCCCTCTTCTTGTCGCCTTGCGGTGAAAAGCAGCGGCAGGCTGGCAAGGTGCTGCCAATTCCGGCGATCCAGCGCGTTTTCCGCAGCCAATCCATCCAGCCGGATCTCCACAATGTCGCAGGCGGCATGGGCGTCTTCCATCGACACGTCCTGCAGCACGGCGGCATTCCCGATGCTCCCGACGACTGCTGGCCGTCCGGACTCGAATCGCAACAGCCTCGAAACCATGCCGTAGCGATGCACGGATCGCCATTTTCGTCAATCGCCTAGGGATTTTACGCACTCGAACGATGTAAATACGACCCAGGTTTTTTTGAGACGTGAGGAGGTTTTATCTGGTCAACCTGAAAGGGGATTCCCTAGTTGTTGGGGAAACCTGAAATGTATGAGCACTCCCTTCGGTAAAACCTTTTCCATCGGCCTGGCCCTCGCCGCCCTCCTAGCCTCCGCCTCCCTGAAGGCCCAGCAGCAGAAGGCGACCATCGGTAAAATCGATTTCGATGCCCTGCCTTCACCGCAGGTCAGTGTCGGCAAGGACAAAACCTTCAAGCCGAAGGATTGGCTCGAAGCGGAGGCAGAGATCACCATCCCCGCCGCCAGCCCCGAGCAGAAGAAGATCGGCTTCATCGATCAGGTGACCGTGAAGTGGTATGTCGCCGTCAAGGGCGTCGAAGGAGCCAAGGGCCCGGTCAAACTTTCCAAGGACATCACCCACATCAACGTGCCGGTGGATGAAGCTTTCTACTCGTCCGTCTACATTTCCCCAAACCTCTTCAAGCGCCTGACCGGTAAGGATCGCGCAGGGAAGGATGCTTTGGAAGTCGTCGGACTCGAAGTCCTCGTCAATGGTGTCAAGGTCGGCGAAGGCACCTCCAAGATGAAGGAGGGCTGGTGGAATGCTCCGAGTCTTTCCGACATGAGCTCCAGGTTCCCGCTTCTCAATAAGAACGAGACTCCGTTCAAGATGCTCTGGTGGGATCGCTACGCGGAAATCTCTGAGGACAAGCGCTGATCCTCGCCCCCCGTTCATTCATTCTCCCGGCTGATTTTTCAAAGCCCCACTCTTTCCTCGCCTCTTCATCATGGCTGACAACCAGACCACCGTCGCCCTCAATATCGGCTCCCAGCGCATCAGCATGGCCGTTTTCGAACCCTCGAAAAACGGCGGCCTGATCCTCAAATCCTACGACTCGGAAACCATCGTCGCCGATCCCGGAAGCGAGGCCATCCGCCTCTCCCAGGCGCGCATCGCGATCGGTCAGCTCGTCCAGCGCATGAAGCTCGGCAAGGTCCGGGTCCGCTACGCGATCTCCGGCCAGTCGGTGTTCACCCGCTTCGTCAAGCTGCCGCCTCTTCAGGACGACAACATCGAGCAGCTCGTCACCTTCGAGGCCCAGCAGCACGTACCCTTTCCGATCAATGAGGTCGTCTGGGACTACGAGCTCCTCGAAAGCGAGGGCGAGAAGGAAGTGGTCATCGTCGCGATCAAGGGCGACGCCCTCGACGAGATCAACCGCAGCGTCAACGACAGCGGTCTCACCACCGCCGAAGTCGACGTGGCCCCGATGGCCCTCTACAACTCCTTCCGCGCCGCCTATGGCAATCTCAGCGAGCCGATCCTGGTGATCGACATCGGAGCGAAGACCAGCAACCTCCTCTACATCGAGGGCAGCCGCTTCTTCACCCGTAGCATCGCCATCGGTGGAGCCTCGATCACCGCCGCCATTTCCAAGGAGTATGGCGTTTCCTTCGCAGAGGCCGAGCAGCACAAGGTCGGTAGCGGCCTCGTCGCCCTCGGCGGCGGCCACACCGAGCAGCTCGACGAATCCGTCGCCGCCCTGGCGATGACGATCCGCAACGCCCTGACCCGTCTCCCTGCGGAAATCGCCCGCACCACCAACTATTACCGCAGCCAGCACGGCGGAAACGCTCCGAAGCGCGTGTTCATCGCAGGTGGTGGAGCCAGCCTGCCCTATACGGCGGAGTTCTTCGAGGAGAAGCTCCACCTGCCAGTGGAAATCTTCAATCCGCTCGGCGTCGTCGCCGTTGGGAAAGGCGTCAATCTTGAGCTTCTCCAGAGCGAGGCCCACCTGATGGGGGAACTTATCGGCCTCGGTCTCCGTGGCGTCGGCAAGGCCAAGATCAACATCGATCTCGTGCCGGCCACCGTCGAGCAATCCCGCGCTGCCGAGCGCCGCAAGCCGATGCTGATCGCCGCCGCTGCCATCATCATCGCTGGAGCCGCCGCCTATGCTGGCTTCCAGTCGGTTGCCGCAGGAAAGGCCGCTGATGAGGACAAGACGATGAGTGATGCCAAGGAATCGCTCGCTCCGATCCAGTCTGAAATCAGCGGACTCCTCAAGAAGGAAGCCGAGCTTCGCAAGATCGCCGACTCGTTCGTCGGTGCCGAAGCGGATCGCACCTTCTGGCTGGATGCCCTTTCCGAAATTCGTGGAGCCTTCGCCAGCGATGTCGTCTGGGTGACCGAGTTCGTCCCGCTCAGCGGATACAATCCCGCCCCTCCCGCTCCCGCCGATGCCGGTAAAAAGCGCATCAACGGCATCGAGGTCGTGAAGGCGGATTTCTCAGGCTCCGCTTACGGAACTTCCTCTGTGCTCGACATCAAGACTCCGGAGCCCGCCGCACCGGCGTCCGCCAGAGGCAAAAGGCCCACCGTTGCGCCGGTGGCCGCCGAGCCCGCTGCCAATGCCGTGCGCATCCGTGGCCTCTGGCGCGAAAACGCCCAGAGCCAGAACATCGTCTCCGCCCTCGTCAAGAAGCTGAAGGACGGGAACTCGACCCACTTCAAGTTCAAGATGATGGGACCGGATGGCAAGACCGAGATCGACATCCCGGACGAGCAGATCCTCATCGAGGTGAAGCCGGTTGCCGATGCCGGCGAGTTCGCCCTGCCTTTCGAAATCATCCTGCCTCTCGCCCGCGAGGTCTTCATCAAGTAACCCATTTCTCCCGTATTTCCCATGAGTTGGATCAAGGATAATCCCTTCGTCGCCACCCTCGGCGGCATCACCGCCGTGGTGACTGGCGCACTCGTTTTCGTCGGTTCGCACGCGTCCACCACGTATCAGACCCACCTCGACTCCTACCTGGAGAACGGTGGCACGGTGACGGATGCCGGAAAGATGACGCCCTACCCGAATGCCGCCAATAGCCGCGGCAAGCGCAAGGCCCTCGTCGACTATCGCGAGTCCCTGCTCAAGCTTCAGGAGTCCTTCTCGGCTTATCGCCCGGCCGAACTCAAGAAGCTCAGCGGCCAGGATTTCACCGGCAACCTCAAGGCTGCCGACGCCCAGGTCCGCGAGGCTCTGAAGGCTTCCAAGACCACCATTCCAGAGGCCTTCTTCCTCGGCTTTGAAGGCTACAAGGGTGGAGCACTCGCCAAGGAAGGCGCCACCGGCGTCCTCGACTACCAACTCGGAGCTGCGACGGAGCTCTTCCTAGCCCTGGCCAAGGCCGCGCCGACCGAGCTGAAGAACGTCTATCGCAAGGAGCTCGTCGAGGAAACCGGCGGCACCTTCGCCGCGGACGGTCGGGTTCTCCGTGCGCTGCCGATGGAAATCACCTTCACCGGCACCGAGAGTTCGGTCCGGAACTTCCTGAACTCGCTGGCCGCTTCGGAGACCTATTACTACAGCATCCGATCCATCCGGATCAACAATGCCCGCGAAACCGGCCCAAGCCCGGCGGACGCCAAGTTCGAGGCCCCTAAGCCTGCTGGCGGCGCTCCCAACGATCCCTTCGGTGGCGGCGGCTTTGTCATCCCAGGCGATCCGGCTCCTGCTGCTCCTGCTGCTCCGGCCGCTCCAGCTGTCGATGGTGCGACTCCTGCTCCAGCCGCGCCCGCTGCTCCGGCTGCTCCGGCTGCGCCCGCCACGGTCGATACCGGTCGCATCCTCCAGCAGGTTCTCGGCTTGGAAGAGGTTTCGGTCTTCATCCGCCTCGATGTCTGCCAGTTCCTTCCGGTGAAAGAGCTTCCAAAACCCTGATCAAACCCGATTTTCCCGATCTCGATGTCCTGGATTTCCCAAAATTACGAAAAAGCCGCTGTCGGCGGTGCGGTCGTCGTCGCCGCCGGCCTTGCCTTCCTTGGTTGGTCCAAGGTCGGCCAAGTCGAAGAAGACTTCAACATCTCTCCTCCCGGCAGCCGCGAAGGTGGCACTGCGGTGGTCGGGGCCGAGGCCATTCCCCGCGCGGAGAGTTCCCTCACCACCAAGCGCGTCTGGACCCAGGCCAAGACCGAGACCGATCGTTCCGTCGATCTGTTCACCGGCATCGCTCTCTTCGTGAAGAAGTCGGAACCGAGCAAGGCGGTCGACCTGATCACCGGCGCGCCCGTCCATCCTCCCATTCCTAATTCCTGGTGGATTGAGAACCGCCTCGATCCTGGATTCGGGGATTCACCTCAGCGTGACCCGGATGGCGACGGTTTCAGCAACCTGGAAGAATTCCAGTCCAAGACCGATCCGAACGACGGCAAGCTCCACCCGAGCCTCATCGGCAAGCTGATGTATGTCTCCGATGAGTCGATCTTCTGGCTGCTTGAGCCTGGATTTGATGATGGCGCCGGAGCTTTTGCCTTCAAATACGCTGACAGTCTCAAGGCCACCAACAGGCTTAAGGCCGGTGCGATGGCGAAGCCCGGAGACATGATGTTCGAGAGTGGCGCCGCCGCTGGCCGTTTCA
>JANOKL010000343.1:0-4303 GCA_031419215.1 Luteolibacter sp.
CGCCGATCTCAGCGCCTCCAGCGACCTGCGCTTCGTCACCTCGCCTTGATCATGGATGCTCCGCCGATGTTAGAAGTCTCCGGGCTGTGGAAACAATTCGCGGGAAAACCGGCGCTCGAGGATGTTTCCTTCAGCGTCAAGAAGGGCGAGATCTATGGTCTCCTCGGCCACAATGGTGCCGGAAAAAGCACCACGCTCGGCATCATTCTCGGCATGGTCGAACCCCAGAAGGGCGGCGTGAAAATCGGCGGCTTCGACGTCGGCCGTGAACGCGCGCAGGCGCTGCGGAAGGTCGGCGCTATCTTCGAGTCCCCGGCCTTTTACGAATATCTCAGCGGCTGGGAGAACCTCCGCATCCTGACCAGCTACTCGGAGGGTTTCAACGCCGCCGCCGCCCGCGAGGTGGTGGAGCGTGTGGGACTCACGAAGCGCATCGGCTCGAAGGTCCGCACCTACAGCCACGGCATGCGCCAGCGGCTCGCTCTCGCCCAGGCCCTGCTGCCGGAGCCCGAGGTGCTGCTGCTTGACGAGCCGACCGATGGACTCGATCCGGAAGGCATCCACTGGTTCCGTGAATTCATCCTCGGCCTGCGCCGTGAGCGCGGCATGACCGTGCTGTTCAATTCGCATCTGTTGGGTGAGGTCGAGATCATGTGCGACCGCGTCGCCATCCTCCGCGAGGGCCGGCGGATCCACGAGGGCAGCGTCCGCGAGCTTTCCAGCGACGTGCCGGTTTTCAATGTCGAGCTCGATCCCTGGGATCGCGCCTCGTCCGTCGTCGCCGCGCACGGTGGCGAGGTGCTGGAGCGGGGAAAAATCTCCCTGCCACCCGATGCTGATCCCGCCGCGCTCGTCGCCGCGCTCGTCGCCGCCGGCATTGCGGTCCGCGCCCTCACACCGGTGAGGAAATCGCTGGAAGACTTCTACCTGGAACTCCGCCGCAACGGGACCCCCGATCCCCACGCCCTCGACCGATGATTTTCTACGAACAACTCCGCGGCGAACTCCGCAAGCTCTTCGCCCGACCACGGACCTACATGGGATATGTGGCGTTTCTGGCGTTGGAGGCTCTCATCCTGTTTGTTTACAAACTCGATGGATCGCAGCGGGCCTCACGCACGATGCTGGAGCAGAACGGCCTGGATTTCGGCACCTTCTACAGCTCCCTTTCGATCAGCTTCATGATGATCCTGCTGAGCATGTTCACTCTCGGCTCGATCTTCTTCGCGCTTGTCGGCGGTGACATCGTGGCGAAGGAAAACGAGGATGGAAACCTGCGCCTCGTCTTCGCCCGCCCCATTACCCGGCTGCGTTTGCTGCTGGTGAAATACACTGCCGTCGCCCTCTACACCTTCACCTTCGTGATGTTCGTCGGCATCACCGGCTATCTGATGGCCGGCGCGGCGGTCGGCTTCCCGGGCGGCCTGTTTGTCTTCGAACCAAAGATGAAGATCTTCTCCGCCTTTCCGAACTGGTCGGATGGCATCACACGCCTTGGCATGGGCGCCATCGGCATCGGCATCAGCATGATCACGCTGTCCTCGATGGCTTTCATGTTTTCATGCCTCAAGATCAAGCCTGCGGCGGCCACGATCGTCACGCTGGCGATCCTCTTCGTGGACATGATTTTGCAGAATTTTCCGTTCTTCAAACCCTACGAGGAGTACTTCGTTACCTACCGGATGAGCTCGTGGTTGTTCCTGTTGGAAAAGCACATCGACTGGCCGAAGATCGCCGAGTCCTACGTCATCCTAGGCGGGTTGAATGCCACCCTGTTCATCATCGGATGGCTGGCCTTCCAGACGCGGGATTTCAAGACCTGATCAAGGCAGGATCTCGATCGCCGCACGGTTCGGGAAATCGATTTGCACGCGTCGAACCCGGTTGAGCTGGGTGACTTCCACCGTGCCGGAAAGGCGGATGCGTTTCCCAACGAGGGCTTTGAGCGCCTCGTCCTGCAAGCCGGGGTCAGTTGTTGGCTTGTCGAATTTCCCCTCCACGAAATTCGGGTTGAGATCGGTGGTGAAGCGCAGATAGCCGGTCTTCTTCGAGTTCGACTCGCCGATGCCCATCAGCACGCCTTCGATCTTCACCGGCTGGCCTTTTTGCAGGGCGACGAGTTCCAGATCCTTGGGCTCAAAGACACCGTTCTTGGCTTCAGCGGCCTTTGTCTGCTGGGCCTGGGCCTCCAGCGCCTTTGCCTTCTGGCTGGAAAGTTCCTCCGCGCGGGCATTTGCGGCCGCCAGGCGCGAGGCCTCATCCGCCGGCGGGGTTGGCGGGGTTGGTGGAGTCGGCTTTTCGGGTGCGGAAGCTGGGGCGGGTTTCTCCGGAGTCGAGGCTTTCGGTAGAGGCGCGGGTTTTTCCGACGAGGCCGGCTTCTTGGGCTTATCGGGACTCTCCGGCTCCACCGCCACTGCTGCGGTTTTGGTTTTCTGCTGCTGCTTCTGATAGTAGAGCAACCCACCAAGCCCCAGCGCGGTCAGCACCAGCACGGCGATCACAGCTTTCCCGACCCACGAGGTTTGAGGCTTGGCGGTGATGATCGGACGATGGGCCACCGCCGACTTGGCGGGAGGAACTTTCCTCGCGATGACGGGAGCGGACGATGCGACCTGCCCGCCCTTGGTGGCGGTGGCCAGCGCTGCACGCGCCTCCGCGAGGGTGACCTTCCGAGCATTGGCCGCGAGCCAGTTCCGCCAGGAGCCCAGACCGCCGCCAGCGTCGTCGCTCACGGAGCCTGACTTCCAGCCCATCGCCTCGTCGAGCAGCTCGACAAGCGGCATCAGGCCGGGACGCGTTTCCTCGGTGCTGAGCCAACGGAACGGAGAGATCCAGAACGTGATCCCGCGATCCGACTCCCCACCCCCGACGACGATCGCGGACGGAGCCGTTTCAACCCAGACCTCGTCTTCCGCGAGCACCTGGGAGAGCAGCTCGGAGACCTCCAGCGCCTGGTCCATCAACACGATCGCGGATTCCACCGTCAGGAGTCCCTGCTGCAAAAGCTTGGAAAGTGTGGAGCCCTCGACCCACTCGGTGACAAGGTAAGGCATGCCATCGACCGGATCACAGCCGCCGGTCACCACCGCCCGCAAGGCCGGGTGGACGACTTCGGCGAGACGCTTCACCCCGATGTCGTAGGCCGCGCGCTCCTCAGGTTGCAGGCCACCACCGTCCGATCCGAACGGGAAAAACCGCCGCAGCGCCACGTGGCGGCCTGTTTCGCCATCCACCGCTGCAAAAACCACCCCGTGGTGGTCCTGCGCGAGAATGTCCTCGATTTGAAAGCGCTGCGTCAAAGTCATAGGCTGTTAGCAGATTCCCTCCCCCCCCGCCAACCCCTCAATCGCCCCGATGACGGTTTTTGCGTGTCTTTCTTGCAGTTCGTGGTTCTCTTCCGCCCGCTCCGGCCCGTTTTCCCAATGTCCACCTCGCTGACACGCAATTTTTCGATCATCGCCCACATCGATCACGGCAAGACCACGCTGTCCGACCGACTGATGGAGGCCACCCAGACGATCACCCAGCGCGAGAGCAGTGCCCAGATGCTCGACTCGATGGACCTGGAGCGGGAAAAAGGCATCACCATCAAGTCCCACCCGGTCGCGATGGAGTACACGGCCAAGGACGGCATCACCTACAAGCTCAACCTCCTCGACACCCCCGGCCACGTCGACTTCTCCTATGAGGTCGCTCGCTCGCTGGCCGCCTGTGAAGGCGCGATCCTGATGATCGACGCCGCCCAGGGCGTGGAGGCCCAGACCGTGGCGAACCTCCACCTCGCCCTTCAGCAGAACCTCGTCATCATCCCGGTCCTCAACAAGATCGACCTCCCCGCCGCCGACGTGCCGCGCTGCAAGCGGCAGCTTGAGGAAATCCTCGCCATCCCGGCCGAAGACGCCATCCCCGCCTCCGCCAAGGCCGGTATCGGCATCGAGGACATCCTGGAAGCCATCGTCGCCCGTGTCCCGGCCCCCACCGAGAATCCCGACAAGCTTCTCCGCGCCACCGTTTTCGACTCGATCTACGACACCTACCGCGGCGTCGTTTCCTACGTCCGCATTTTCTCCGGCACCGTGAAACGTGGCCAGCGGGTGAAACTCTTCGCCACCAACAAGACCTACGAAATCAAGGAAGTCGGCGTCTTCACCCCGAAGATGAACGCCCGTGACAAGCTCGTCGCCGGCGATGTCGGCTTGCAGTTGCCATTCTACCACGCACACGCACCAGAAAAGAAAAGCATACTCGACCAATGGTTGGTCACAACAAAAAATCGTGTCATTATTGCTACAAGTGCGATGGG
>JANOKL010000344.1:0-23831 GCA_031419215.1 Luteolibacter sp.
CTGCGGAACCAGAACCTCTTCGTACGAAAGAAGCCGATTTCGAGGTGTTGCGATTGATCCATGGATGACAGTGTATTGCGAGACGAGAAGATCCCTACCAACAGGCTGGCGGCAGGAAAGCTGCTACGGGCGTGCAGTCCAAGGGGCAGTGCTCTTCTCGTCTTGAATATTTGATTTTTTGGCGCCCGTCAAAGGAGTCAGTCGCCAAAGATCGAATGGAACGAGGCAAGAAGCTTGGGCATTCGTTCAACAGGGATCTCCAGGAGATCCAATCGCTCTCGGACAACCTTGGGCTGGAGCAGGGACGCCGCGTGCAGATGACGAATCAATTCATGATCCTTTGGGCGTCCCACCAAGAGTTTGATGGCGGCCAGATCGTGGGGATCCAGCGCGTGTGCATTCTGGGTTTCCGGCACGGGAACGAGACGCATTCTCCAGCCGGAAGGAAGCGTCTCCAGGATCGAATCACGGAGAATGTCCGCATGATACCCATGCAGGCGGTAGTAGGCCCGATCTTCTCCCAAGGCCTCATTGAGCATGATCGCCGTGAGTTCGTCGAAGGGCTCGGGGCTGATATCGGCGTCGTAAGTGGAGGCGAGGGGGCCGCCTGCCCGACCTAGCTCGGGAAATGAGGCGAGAAGAGAAGCGGAGCCCAGAACCAGGATCGAGCGCCCCTCGGCAAGGGCCTGGGCGGATCGAATCAAATGCTGAACGGCTTCGAGATTCATTCCGCAGGGGTTGGAACGGTAAGCCCAACGAAGGGTGAGCAGGACTTGAGCGTTTCGGTGTCGTGATTCGGAGCGCCGAGAAAGGTAAGGAGCTCCTTGAATGCATCTTCCGAAGTCTGGGCGGCCTGGATGCGTTCGCGCCATTCGAGGAGGGGCGCAGGATGGACCCGGCCAAGCTTCAGCCAACGCTCGATGTTCTCCAGAGCGATGTGCAGATCCCCTGGATTCGCTGCGATCTGACCGGCGATCCGCTGCCAACGGAGGCTGCGATCCTCCCGCTGGAAATGGTGATCGTCGCTGGCTGGATCATTGAAAACCATGTTGATGCTGCATTCCCTACCATTCCGGAACATCCGGGTCAAATGAAGGAGGGAACGGATGGCTTGGGCAAGTGACTGCCGATGTCCTGCCAGGACGATGAGTTGAAGACCACCTCACGAAACCTTCCCGAACCGCTCCGAAACCTTTTCCCAGTTCACCACGTTCCAGAACGCTCCGATGTAGTCCGGGCGGCGGTTTTGATAGTGGAGGTAGTAGGCGTGCTCCCAGACATCGAGGCCGAGGATTGGGGTGCCGTAATCGGTGTCGGGGACGATGCCTTTCATCGCCGGGCTGTCCTGGTTGGCGGTGCTGGTGATCTTCAGCTTTCCGTCCTTCACGATCAGCCAGGCCCAGCCGGAGCCGAAGCGCTTGGTGGCGGCTTCGCCGAAAGCCTTCTTGAACTCGTCCATGCCCCCGAAGGCACTGGTGATGGCGGCGGCGAGCTTGTCGGAGGGCTTTCCGGACTTGGCGGCGGGCGCAAGGCTTTCCCAGAACATCGAGTGGTTCCAATGGCCGCCGCCCTGGTTGCGGAGGGCGGTACGCAGGGCTTCGTCGGCGACCGATGGCAGGCTGCCGAGCACTTCATCGAGTGGCTTGGCGGCGAGTTCCGGAGCCTTGGCGAGGGCCTCGTTGAGCTTCGCGATGTAGGCGGCGTGATGTTTGCCGTGATGAATCTCCATGGTCATCTTGTCGATGTGCGGCTCCAAGGCATCGAAGCCGTAAGGCAGCTTCGGCAGCTCGGCAGGGGTCGCGGCGGCGGCTCGGCCGGGAGCGATCGCGGCGGCGGCCACGGCCAGGGTGCCCAGTTTCACGAAATGGCGGCGGTTGAGATCGGAGTTCATCTAACGCGAACCTACCAAGCTTCAGAGTGACGGCAAATGGAAAGCTTGTCGATTCCAGCGGGCCTTCCACCATCGGGCCGTGAACTGGCAACTCCGCGACCGCTCGATCTCCTTTCCGCGCCGACCACTGATCGCGGGGATCGTGAATGTGAACGATGACTCGTTTTCCGGCGACGGCACGCTGGTGATCGACGACGCCATCGCCATCGCCCGTTCCCACGCGGAGGCCGGGGCGGACCTCATCGACGTCGGAGCGGAAAGCGCCCGCACCAATCGCGCGGCGGTGAGCGTGGAGGAGGAGGTGCGTCGCTTCCGTGCGTTTCTGGACCGCTGGAGTGAGGTGATCGATGGCACCACCCCGAAAGACGCCGATCAAATCTGGCCGCCGGTGCTTTCCCTCAACACCTGGCGTCCTGAGGTGGTGGCGCAATTGATCGACGATCCGCAGGTCGAGTTCATCAATGACATGGGCGGCCTGCCCGATGACCGCAATGCCAGGCTCTGCGCGGCGGCGGGTTGCTCGCTGCTGGTCATGCACAGCGTCGGTGAGCCGAAGATTCCCCACGTCCATCAACAATGGGCAGACGTGATGGGTTCGATGGAGGCCTTCTTCGAGGAGAAACTGGCGCTCTGCGATGCGGCGGGACTTTCAAGGGAACGGGTTGTTCTCGATCCCGGCATCGACTTCGCGAAGCAGCGTGACGACAATCTAACTGTTTATCGCTTCCTCGATCGGCTCCAGCACTTTGACCGACCGCTGCTGGTTCCGGTGTCGAGAAAAACGGTGATCGGCGAGGTGCTCGGTCTAACAGATCCGACTGAGCGCGATGCTGGAACGGTGGCCTGCATCGCCGCCTCAATGTCGCGCGGCGCGCAAATATTCCGCGTCCATAACGTCGCCGCCGCCTGGCAGGCGGTGAAGATGCTGTGGGCGGTGTGAAAGGGAATCCCTGCGCTACGGGGTCATGAGCACCGGACGGACACCCGTCCGACCGCGCGCGTCCGCAACGCAGGGAAAGGGGGTTCAGCGGCCGCGCTTGCGCTCCTCCTCTCGGACGATGTCGCCGAGGTCGGCGTCCGCGCAGAGGGTTTCGGCGAGGCTGGCGTTGCCGGCACGGACGGCGCGCGAGGCACGCATTTTCCGAGAAATCGCGTCCTTGGTGGCGGCGAGGGATTCCGGTTCGGCGACGAAACAAGCGGCATCCTTCGAGTGGATGTTCATCCGTCCCGCCGTTGCGATGGCATCAACATTCGCGGCGAGGAAGAGGAACTGCCAGGCATACTTTTCCTGCTGGTGGCTGATCTTTTTGGAGATGGATTCCCAGGTCTCGCCCACCGAGGCGTTCTCGTAGCCGTCGGTCAGAATGGCGATGATCACGGTCCCCGGTCGGCGGGCCTCCGGGGTCGCGGCGAGACGTTTTCCGAGCTCCTCGATCGTGCGACCGATGGCATCGAGCAGGGCGGTGGAGCCGCGCGGGACAAAGGTCCGGGTGTCGAGCGGACGGACCTTGGAGATCGGCAGCGAGGCGCAAGGGACCTCGTATTGATCGTCGAAGAGGACCAGCGAGAAGCGCGCTTCGCCGGGAGCGGCCTGCTGGTCCTTGAGGAGGCGGTTGAAGCCGCTGATGGCGGCCTCGACCATCGAGCCCATGGAGCCCGAACGGTCGAGGATGAAGGCGATTTCAGTGAGGTCGTTTTGCATAACCCCCACAGCTTGCCGCCGGGGGTGGGACAAGCATGGGGGGAGTCGTCAGGAATGCCGTTACGAAATCAGATGGGGATTCGACTTGAGGAGCTCGGCGTAGGAAACGATCGCATCGTCGTAAACGGTGGCGGTGGAGCTGTTAGGTTCGATCCGTGAATCCTCCGCTGTAGTGCAGAAGACGGCCTGGAGTTTTGCGAGATCCTCACCGGCTGCAGCAGCCGCGATCAGGGCGGCCCCGAGCGCGGCGGAGTTGCCGATGGCGAGACGCTCGACCGGAGCCTGGAAAATGTCCGCCACCAGACGGGCGATGCCGTTGTTCTGCGAAGCACCGCCTGTTAGACGGATGCGGTCCGCCTTCACGCCGATCCATTGCGAGTGGAGGCGCATGTTCAGGAATTGGCCTTCGAGCAGGGCACGGATCTGGACGGGTGGATTGGCTCCAGATTCGAACTCCGCGTCGCCCTTGCGCACCGGGCCATCGAAGTCGCCACGCGGCGTGATTTCCGGACCGAAGAAGGGCAGCATGCGGTTGCCTCCGTTGCCGGGAGCAGTGAGGGCCAGGCCCGCGACATCGAAGGCGGACCAATCGACGCCGAGTTCGTCACGCAGCGCCTCGCGAGCGAGCGAACCATTGCGGAAACAGATTAGAGACATGAAACCGCCCGCCGGATTTCCGAACACGTGGCCGAAGCCGGCCGGATCAGTCTTCGGGCCTTCCATCGCCGCGAAGAAGGTGTCGGAGGTGCCGAGCGAGATGACGATGTTTCCCGGAGCGGTGGCTCCCATCCCGACCAGTGAGGCCGGGTTGTCGCCGGTAAAGCGCGCGACCTTGCAGCTACTGGAAAAGCCGTATTTCGAGAAATAGGGAGCGATGGTCCCGGTGATCGATTGCGTCGGGGCGACGTTGGGCAGCTTCGCACAGAGTCCTGGCGCAGTGGCGTCGAGCAGCAGGTCCGACCAATCGGAGCTGGCGAGGTCCATCAGGTTCATGCCGGAGCCGTCACCGGGGTCGATGGCTGCGTCCTTCCCGGCGAGCACCGAGGCCAGGAACGAGCTGATCAGGTGCACCCGTGCGGTGCGGGCGTAGCCTTCAGGATCGGTCTTGAAGAAGCGTCGGATCTGAGGGCCGGTGAAACGCTCGATCGCGGCCGAGCCGGAAATTTTCCGGATCACCTCATCGCCCCCGGCCGCGGTGGTGATCTCCGCGCACTCCGCTCCGGTGGAGGTGTCCATCCAGATCGGCGAGGTCGCGCGGGAGAAGGCAGGGGAGAGCTGGGCGGAAAGCGTGCCCGCAGAATCGAGCGAGGCGAGGCGATCGGTAAAGCTGGCATCCAGGTAAACAGAGCCGTGCTGCTGGCCGGAGCCGGCGATGGCCACCACCTTGGAAAGATCCGCCACGGCGGAAAGTCGGCTCAGCATCAGGTCGAGCGCCTCCAGCCACATCCGCGGATCGCCGTGGACCTCTCCGTCTTTTCCACCGGGAATAAAGCCGCTGGGCGAGCCGAACTGCGGGAGTTCGGAGCCGAAATTGACCGAGGTCTGCTGAACGATCTGGCCGGTGGCCGGATCAATGAGGAGGCCGGTGAGTGACTGCGTGGAGGAATCGATCCCGAGGAACATGCCCGAGGAAATCAGATTTCCCCGAGCGGAGCCAAGCGGAACCGTCCGCCTGTTCGGGGGATTACTCTTTCGGTGCGTCTCCATCCTTCGGCGCGTCCTCGTCCTTCGGCTTCAGCTCAGGATCATATTCGACCGGAGGCTCCGGATGATCGCCCGCGACTTCCGGATCATGGAGTCCGTCGTGGTCATGATGATCGTGGAAATCGTGATGGTCGTGATGGTCGTGATGGTCGTGATACTCATCATGCATGCCATCATGCTCGTCGCCTTCGGTGCTGTAGGGATCGAGATCCGGATGCTCTTCAAGCAGTCTGGTCAGACGCTCCTTGGCCCTGAGGGCCTCTTCCTTGGCTTCGGCCTCCTCCTGCTTGGCGCGTTTTTTCCCATCCCACCAAGCCAGCCAGATGCAGCCTTCGTAAAGCAGGATCATCGGGCAGGCCATCAGGAGCTGGGTGAAAATATCCGGCGTTGGCGTGAGAACGGCGGCAATCACGAAGATGGCGACGATCGCATACGTCCGGGTCCGCTTCATCGTCTCGTAACCCAGCAGTCCGAGCTTCACGAGGACCATCACCACCACCGGCAGCTCGAAGGATGCACCGAAGAGCAGGGTGAACTGCGTGGCGAACCCGATGTATTCCCCGATCCGCCAATCGTTCGAAATGCCCATGTCATTTCCCCACTCGAAGAAGAACACCAGCGCCTTCGGCAGGACCAGGTAGTAGGCGAAGAGCACGCCGCCGATGAACAGACCGAAGCCGATCGCCAGCGCGGGCCAGAGTACGCTTTTCTCATGCCCGTGCAGCCCCGGCAGGATGAATTGAAGGATGAAATACAGCAGCAGCGGAAAAGCCACCACGATGCCCGCGAAGAACGACAGGCTCATCGAAAGCATGAAGGTCTCGGTCGGTTTCAGCGCCGACATGCGCTGGGCATCGCTCATGGCGCTGAGTTCGGGATTCGCCTTCGTTTCCAGCAGCGCGCGCAGTTCACGCTGCATCTCCTCACCCACCGGAAGGCTCGCGATGTAGCCCTCGCGCTTCTTCTCTTCCAGAGTCAGCACGCTGCGGAGGAGGGCAGCCGATTTCGCGTAGTGGACGACGGCTTCATCGCCGACCGCCTGGAAGAGCAGCGCCCGTTCCGCTTCGGAAAGCGGCGCGGCGGCTCGCTCCAGCTTCTTGGCGCTCTCCCAGAGCTCCACCGTCATCGGTCGTGTGACCTTGGCTTTGTCAGGCAGCAGCGACTGCTGGTGAATGTACCAGACCCGTTCCACCGGGCGCTTCAGGACCGCCATCAGCTTGTTTTGGAAGCTGAAACAGACCGTCATCGAGATCACCAGCGTCACCACGATCTTCGTGATCGTGACCCGCAGGTCCTCCAGATGCTCCAGAAACGGCTTCTCCGAGTCGGAATTGGCGTGATCCCGGAGTTGGAAGAGTTTCTTGAGGACGAACATGGCTGGAGACGCGGTCATTCAAGGTTGGCCACGCCCTGCCCGCAAGGGAAGATCTCGGACGCGGCCCCACCGATGGACCGAGGAGAAAATCGCCGCCCGGAAAAAACTTCGCCCTTTTTTCCAAGAAACCTCTCCCCGGCGGGTCTTAGCCTGTAACGAAGCATGAGCGTGCCCTCTTCCGTCCATGGAACCCCGGAGATCCATCCACCCAGCCCCGACTGACCTGCCCAGGTCTGCCGTCGTGCCGATCCGATCCACCATGGAGGAAAAACCCACATTCCGACAGGTCTTCGAGGCCGAGGAGAGTCCGCTCCTCCGCTTCGCCCACGGCCTCACCGGGATCCGGGAAACCGCCGAGGACCTCGTCCAGGAAAGCTTCCTCCGACTCCACCAGCACTGGGCCGATGTCCAGCAACCCCGCCCCTGGCTCTACCGCTGCCTGCGCAATCTCGCCCTCAACCACCTCCGGAAACGACGCCACGAATCCCCGCTCGACGACTCCCGTGAGTGGGAAAGCGCCAGCCCCACCCCCGAGCAGGACCTCGGCCGGCTCGAAGCCTCCGGCACCCTCCGACTCCTCATTTCAGAACTCCGCGATGAAGACCGACGCCTCCTGGAAATGAAATACCACGACGGCCTCAAGTACGACCAGATCGCCGAACACACCGGCCTCACCGCCGGAAACATCGGCTACAAGCTCCACCACCTTCTCAAGGGCCTCGCCGATTCCCTCAGACGCATGGGCGTCGAATCCGCCGAAGGCTGAGACCTTCGGGATTTCCACTTTCAACTTTCCACTTTCCACTTTTCTTATGAATGACCATCCACCGCTACAGCCCGTCGGCGATGCCTCGCTTGAGGCGCGGATCGTCGCGTGGGTCCTCGGCGAGGCCACCGCCTTCGAGGCCGGGGAACTGGAACGCCTTTGCGACGAGCGCCCTGAGCTGCTCGTCTTCCGCCGCCGCATGCGCGCCCTCCACGGCCTCCTAAGCGAGGCCGAATCCGCCGAGGCCGATGAGGCCTGGAAACTCCCGCCCGACAAACGGGCGAAGATCGAAGAGCTTTTCGGTGAAAGCACGCCGGAGCAGGACATTCCCATTCTCCGCCCGACACCGCCCAGCCGTTCCCTCCTCAAGCCCGGCAGGTTGCATCAACGTCGGCGCTCCGAGGGTCCAGCCGCTCCCTCTCGCTGGTTTGCGAAGACGATTCTAACAGCCGCCGCCTGCGTGATGTTCGGAATGCTGTATCGCTTCGGATTCGATGGAACGAAATCCTCGTCGATTCTCGCGGTGAACGAGAAATCCGTGGACTTCATGGCGAGTGGCAGTCGTGGAAGTATCACTTCTGGGGATGGCGTCGAAATCATCGGCGGTTCCAGGTTCGTGGTTCCCCCTGCATCTCCAATTGCCAGGCAGGTTGAATCATCCAGGAGCCTCGTTGAGAAAGACCTGCAAGCAGGCCAGAAGCAGAACCTGCAAGCTTCGGATGGAGGCTTTTCCTACAAGACCAAAGCCGCCCAGGCCGTCGCCGACACCGAGTCCCTCGCCGCCGCTGCGCAGCCGCAGATGGAGGTCATCCGCGAGTTCAAATACCCCACCGAATACGCGCCCCCGGAACTCCCAAACAGCGTGACGTTTAGTGGCAAGGTTCTCGAAAGGACGGCCGATCGGTTCACAGCAAATGGCGGGGCAGTCGATGGCGATGCGGATCCTTTCGCCTCGGCGGATGCGCCTGCGGAAAAGGCAAAGCTCGCCGCGAGTATGCCGGTCTATGATCCGAAGCCAGGAGAGGCTAACGGCAAGAGAGTCTTCGCCGAAGGCGCAGTGTCCAACTTTGCCATCCCCGATCCCGGTGACAACTTTGGTGACATGTCTTTCCTCAGCTCGTTCGAGCGCGACAAAGGAGGCAGCGGTTTAGGCGCTGGATCCGGCGGCGGATTCGGGGCAAACGATGACCTCGATGGCAGGCGCGTCGAAATCGAGGGCGAGCGCGCTACGAGGGAGCGAGTGGTTCGTCGCGAGGTCCCTGCTTCACCCAACAGCGCATTTGGAGGAGGGGAAGGCGGAGCCATGCCGGCAGCAGACGAGGCAGTGCTGCCCGGGCTCGCGAAGAATGGAGCCGGCAGCCTCGAACTCAGTGGCGGCAACACTTACAACGGCAGAACCCAGGCGAGCGCAGGCGTTCTCGGGGTCGAAGGAACATTCGATACCAGGAAAACTGGCGCAGTCCTTGAGATCGATCCTTCCGACGCCAAGGGCGACAAATCCCCAACCGGCTACGGACTGGATGTCAGCTCCGTTTTGTCCGGTGGAAATCGAAGCGGCGACGCGGCAATCAATCGCAACAACATCGATTCGGTTCTGAACAATCCCAATCGCAGCAGCCGCCTGTCACCCGCTGGTCCGCCAGCCTCCGATCCCGCCCAGCCCACCGATGACCTGGCCGAGTTCCAGTCGCTCAAGCGCGACATGCCAGCGGCCAGCCCGGCACCTGTCGCGCCACCCGTCGTAGCGGCCCCGGCCAAGCCTGCTTCTGCCAGCGCCAAGGTGTCCGGAGATTCTTTGAACCGTGCCGAACCCGAATCCCGTCGTCTGGCTCCAGATGGTTTAATCGCCGATCAAAAGGCGGATGCTTCGAAGTCGATGACCGCTGAACCCGAGCGGAATGAACAAGCCCTTCAATTGCTAGAGAAGGCCAGCAAGGGCTGGGAACAGACGGATGAAGGAGCGAAGAGAACTGCTGCAACCGCGCAGTTTAACAGACAATCAGAGAGTGCTGAAGACGATCGTGGAGCAGGCTCGGCTCGTGAGATGGAAGACAAGATCCAGCAGGACAAGATCCAGTTGGAGTCCCAGCTTAAGAGTTTGAACAACTACACGAGCGATCAGCTCCTCACCTACGCCTCCGGGATCGACTTGCCGGACAGCAGCATCAAGACTCTCTACCCGAGCTACCTTGAACAAAGGCGCGCTCTGGATGCCATGAAAACCAAGGGGTTTGCCGAAGAACACCCATCCGTGAAGGCACAGAAGGCCCAGGTCGAAGCCACAAAAAAGCAATTGGAGGAAGGGGTCACCGATTTGCGCGAGAATCTGATGGCCCAGCATGACATGGCAAGCGAACGGCTGGAGAAGGTGAGGGTTCTATCCTCCGAAAAGAAAGGTGAGGCGATTGACAAGGCGGTGGATGCCCAGGACTACGTCGATGCCAAGCGGGAGCTCGATACCGCTCAGGAAATGCTCAACACCATGAAGGTGAAGCTGATTGGTGAAACGATCCAGGAGCGGATTCCTTCAAATTCCATCGTCGTTCACGAAGATCCCGTGATCGCCGTCAACAAGCCAGGTTGGCTCTCTCTGGATCGTCGCTATCAATCGACTGCTGTGGTTCAGGTAAAACCGAGGACACCGGGAATCACGGTTCTGGGTCGAGAGAACACGGAGGCCAGCGGCGCGGCGCTCATGACCCAGCAATTCTTTGCGACTGAGTTTGAGATCGTGAAATCGAGAAATGTCCTGATGAAGGTGGCCGAGCAGTTGGAGCTTTCAAACAAATGGGAGATCCCGAAGGAGAAAGTGGTCGAGGAACTCCAGAAGAGCATCGAAATCACCAATCGCCCAGGGACCGATTTGATGGACATCAAGGTCAAGAACGACAATTCCGAAGATGCCAGAGACATTGCCGCCGAAGTCACCAAAGCCTACAAAAATTATCGGACTGAAATCGAGGGAAAGGATGCCGAGCGAGGACTTCAAGCGCTTCGCAAGGCGGTTCGCGATCAGGAAGACAAGGTCGAGGAGCGGCGGAAGCTGGTAACGACGATTGTGCGGACCAAGGGGATCATTCCGACTCCTCAATCAAATAAGCTTACACCACCGGTTGCTCCCAAACCCGCCCCCACCGCTCCGCCAGTCCCCACCGACGAAATCTCTGCCAGCGGCGAGGCGTTCTCGACCTTTTCCCTGCATGTCAGCGATGCCTCGTTCAAGGTTGCCAAGGCGGCCTTGGATCGTGGCGAGCGGCCGGATCCCGAGTTGGTGCGGCCTGAGGAATTCTACAATGCCTTCGACTACGGCGATCCCACTCCCGCTCCGGGCGAACCCGTTGCTTGCACGATCGAACAGGCGGCGCACCCGATCCTGCCACAGCGCAATCTCGTCCGTGTCGCCATGCGCACCGGTGCCGCCGGTCGGGCCGCGAGTCAGCCCTTGAATCTAACAGTCCTTCTCGATCACTCCGGTTCGATGGAGCGCGAGGACCGTCACGAGGGCCTCAACCAGGCCATCGTCCAGCTCGCCTCCCTCCTGAAAGCGGGCGACACGATCACGGTGGCCGGATTTTCCCGGACTCCGCGCCTGATGGCCGACCGCTTGCCCGGCGAGCGTGCGAAGGAGCTCATCGACATCGTCCGCAACACCCCGAGCGAAGGCGGCACGAACCTGGAGGAAGCCCTCAAGCTCGGCGGCGATCTCGCGCTGCGTCAGAAGAATCCCGCCGCGCAGAACCGCATCGTCCTGCTCACCGATGGCGCGGCGAACCTTGGCAACGCCAAGCCCGAAGATCTCGCCGAACGCATCCGCGCGCTCCGCCAGCAGGGCATCTCCTTCGATGCCGCCGGCCTCGGCGCGGGTGGAGTGAACGATCGCATGCTCGAAACGCTGACCCGTGATGGCAATGGCCGCTATTACCTCATCGACCAGCCCTCCGATGCCGATGCGAACTTCGCCAAGCAACTCGCCGGTGCCTTCCGCCCAGCAGCGGAGAACGTGAAGGTGCAGGTCCATTTCAATCCGGCCCGGGTCGGTCGCTACAAGCTCATCGGTTTCGAAAAGCATCGCCTGAAGACCGAGGATTTTCGCAATGACAAGGTCGACGCCGCCGAGCTCGCGGCCGAGGAAGCCGGCGTCGCGCTCTATCAGGTCGAAACCCTGCCGCAGGGTACGGGTGAGATCGGCGAGGCCAGCGTGCGCTTCAAGGATACCTCGACCGGCCAGATGGTCGAGCAGAGCTGGACGATCCCCTACAACGAGAAGACCCCGGCCTTCGACCTGGCAACTCCCTCGATGCAGCTTGCCTCGCTCGCCGCCCTCACCGCCGAAAAGCTGCGCGGTGGTCCGCTGGCCGAGGCCATCGACTTTCAATCCCTCACACCACAAGTCGCCAAGGTCAGAGCCCACTACTCGACCAGCAAGAAGGTCGGCGACCTGATCGAGATGATCGGGAAGCTGAAATAAACTCCAACCCTGCATTCAAAGAGAACCACGAAAGGTCACGAAACACACGAAACACTGAATGAAGCCTTTCGTGTACTTTCGTGATTTTCGTGGTTCCTCTCCGGTTCAGCCCGAATTGACGAAGCCTTTACACACCGACTTCCACGCGTCGGTTAGAACCTGATTTTACCCCTGCATTTATGAAGACATTCTGCCTGTTCATGAGCGGCCTGCTCGCCGTTGCCCTCGCCCAGGAACCTGACGCCAATCTGATGCTCGGCCGCGGCATGGCCTTGGTGCCGGTGGAGAAGATCCAGACGCCCGCGCCGCTGTTCTTTTCGGCGGAAGCCACGGTCGCCACCACGCTCGGCCTGGAATCTGCGGACACGACGATGGATCTCACGCTGCATCTTCTTCAGGGAAAGGCGGAGACCCTGAGCCTCTCGCTGCATGGCAGTGGTGAGATCGTTTCCGTGACAGGTGAAGGACTGAAGGACTGGGCGGTGCGCACCGAACCGGACGGCAAGCGTTTCCTCGATCTGCATCCGATCCTCGGACCGACAGACTGGAAATGGCAGGTCACCGCGAAGGCGGATCTGCGCAAGACCCGCGCGAAGGTCGAGTTGTTACTGCCGGGTGCGGGAAAGGCGACGGGCTTCACGCTCGTGACGACTCTGAATGCGGCCGACGATGTCGACCTGCGTGTCCTGCAAGCCGATGGCCTGCTGCCAGTGGAAGGCGGAAACAACCGCAAATTCCAAGGCACCGGCCTGCCGCTTTTGATCGCCGCCGTCGCGCGCGGTGGCGTGGCTCCGCGCGAGCTGGAACTGACCAATGCGACATTGAACGGCACCGCGACCGCGAATGGCGAGAGCGTGGCCTTTCTTCTAACAGGCGAGGCCCGCTCGACGAAAGCCGGTGCGGTCTGTGAGTTGCTCCGAGGCTCGGCCGCGCTGTCAGGCGAGGCGTCCGGCGATGGCTGGCATGTGCGCCTGCGTCAGGAGGGCGAGGGTTATGTGCATGAACTGGTGGCGGATCGGGCGGGCTCGTTTCCGGTGAAGATTTCCTTTCAAGCGGCGGTGAAGCAGAAGGGCGATGCGCGCCTGATCGACTTCACCCTGCCGCCGGGTGTGGTGGTGCCCTTGAAGATCGATGGGCTCGGCGCGAAGGTGGAATTCGACCGCAGCCTGGCGGTGATGCCGCAGCGCGATGGCGAGGCCTGGCGTGGATTCCTGCCGGCGAATGGCAAGGTGAACTTCGCGTGGAAGACTTCACGTGAGGAGGCCGAGGGCGCGCTCTTCTTTTCCAGTACCGAAGTTTCCGAAGTCCGTGTCGGCAGTGGTCTGCTGCGCCAATCATCGCTGCTTCGTTTCCGAATCCTCCAAGGCAAGCTCGGCGCGATCGTGGTGAAGCTCGATGGTCCCGGCGAGATCCTTTCCGTGCAGGGCCAGCAGGTGCTCGCCTGGGCCGTGACCGGTGATGGCGCGTCGCGGAAACTGGAAGTGACGCTGAACCAGCCGATCGAGGGCGAAGGGGATCTGCGCATTGAGGGCCAATCGGCGCTAGGCAGTTTCCCGGTGAAGGCGGTGCCGATGCGTTTCACGCCCGATGGAGCGCTGCGTCACAGCGGCTGGGTCCGCATCGCGAACCAGGGTTCTGTTAGGCTCGAAGTCACCAGCGTGGTGGGCATGATGCAGCTCGCGCCCGGACAGTTTCCCGTCGAAGGCGGTGAGAACCTCCGTCAGGCCTTCGTCTATCGGTTTCCCGCTGCGGATCGCTCATTTGAAATCAACGCCGATCAGGTGCTGCCGGAAGTCAGCGTGAACGAGGTGACGCTTTATGAAATCGCCGAGACGGATCGCCGCATCCTCGCCGACCTCGAACTCGACATCCGCGAGGCTCCTCTTCGCGAGTGGGAAATGACCGTTCCCGAAGACTACGCCGTGGCCTCGGTGACGGGCGCTTCAGTGGCCGACTACACGGTCGCCAGCACGGCCGTGAAGGGCACGCGGGTGGTGAAGATCCTGTTCTCGCAGCCGGTCGATGGCCGACAGTTGATCAGTCTTCGTTTGGAGAAAAACCAGGCCGCGCAGGCGGGCACGTGGGATCTTCCCTCGCTCGGCTTTCCCGGGGTGAAATCGCGTCGCGGATTTGTTGGCGTCGTGTCGGCTCGTGGCTTTCGCGTGACTCCGGCTAAGACGACTTCGCTGGTGGAGGTGCCCTTAACGGTATTCCCAACTCAGACTGCCGGACTTCAACAGACTTTCCGTCTGCGAGAGGCTGCCTGGTCGGCTTCGATGAAGATCGAGGCGCTTGGCCAGTCGGTGCAGGCGGACGTGTTCCATCTCTATTCCCTCAAGGCTGGTGCGGCCTACGGCAGCGTGCTGGTGAACTACTTCGTGGTCGGAGCGCCTGCCACCGAGTGGAAGATTTCGGTGCCGGAAGGCATCGGCAACATCGACGTCACCGGCCAGAATGTCGGGCGCGACTGGCGGCGCGAGGGCAACGTGGTGATTGTTCCGCTTTCGCGAGCGCTGCTGGGCGCGGGCACGGTGCTTTTAAGCTTCGAGCTGCCGATGAGCGCACGCGGTGGCGTGATTTCACCCGGCGCGGTGAGGCCTCTGAATGTCCAGTCTGAGCGCGGCTTCGTGCAGGTCGTCAGTCCGCTTCAGGTGAACTACGATATTTCCCGTAGTGAAGGACCGCTCTTGAAGCTGGAAGCGAACGAGCTTCCGGCTGAATACCGCTTGCTGACCACTGCACCAACGCTGGCCGCATGGCAGTACACGGCCCGGGATTTCACGATCGACCTGAATGTGAAGTGGTTCGAGTCCGGTGAGACCGCCGATCAGGTGGTGGATTTCCTCAAGCTCGGCAGCCAGATCTCGCGTGATGGCCAGATCGTGACCGATGCCCGTCTGTTTGTGAAAACGCGTGGTCGTTCGGCCCTGCGCCTGAAGCTTCCCGCCGACACCGTGCTTTGGGAAACGCGGGTCGATGGCACGCCAGTGAACGCCCGACTCGATGGCGTTGACACGCTGGTGCCGCTGCCGACGAAGACCGACCCGAACGAGCCGGTGGAGGTTTCCCTGCGTTACGGATCGCAGGCGAAGAGTGCCTCGTCGCCGATTCTGGCGGCGCCGGTGCTTTCCTCGCCGGTGGTGATCGGTGAATGGACAGTGACCGGCGATGATGGCCGACGCCTCGTCCCGAACGGTGGCTCGGCTGAGCTGGTGAAGCCGGTGCTGCGTGCCAGCGGCTTTGACCGGATTTCCACCCGCGTCGCGAAGCCGGTGATGGTGATCGCGCTGCTCGGCGTGCTGGCGGTGATCTTTGGCGGCAGCATGAATCGCTACTTCCGCATCGGGGCCTTCGTTGCCGCCCTTCTCATGATCGGCGCCTGCTACCTGACCTTCACCCGCGTTTGGAGCGCGGTGCCCTTCGCACAGCCTGCTCTGGAATACGCGGCTCCTGTGGTGGCTCCCGGCCAGCAGGTCACGATCGAACTCGGCAACGTGGCTCCATGGCGTGCGAATGTGGTCTGGCTCGGCGTGTTCTCGATGGCCTTCGGACTGGTGGCGTTTGTGGCCAGCTTCGTCCGGAAAAGCCTGCCTCTGCGAGCGCTCGGAGTGGTGCTGCTGGGTGCCGGACTGCTGGCGCAACGTGGCAGTGCGCCACTCTTCTTCGTGCTGCTTGCTCTAGCCGGACTGATCTTTCTGGTGGTGCCGCTGGCACGCCGTCTCAGGGCGCCGAAGTCCGCCCCGGTCGCGGCTTTGCTTGCGCTTGGCATGTGGCTGGGGGCGCCCGTGCAGGTCGAGGCCGCCACGGATTCTCATGCCGCGGAGTCGATCGTCCAGCAGTGGAAAATCGCCGATGGCCGTCTTCAAGGTGAGATCGATCTGGCGGTGCGTGGCGAGGTGGGAGATCGCTTTCTCCTGCTGAAGCCACCAGCGGTTCTAACAGCTTTCACTGGCACCGGCTTGCGCGCCGTGAAGGCTCCGCTCGAAGGCAAGGATGCGTATTTCCTGGTGGTGGAAATTGCAGGCCGCGCGACCGGTCGAGCGACCTTTGAAATGCCACTTCCGCGTCCTCAGGATGGCTGGGCGCTGCCGACTGGAGCTGCAGCGGTGCAGAAGGTGAGCGTGCATTGGAAAGAGAAAGGCTGGGAGTTTTTCTCGGCGTCTGCGGCCTCCACGGAAAATCTAACAGGTCTTCCCGAGGATGAAAGCGGCGCGATCCTGATGCTTTCGCCTGCGGCAGCGACGACCATTCAGGTGCGCCCCCGCCAACGCGACGTCGCGGCAGAAGCGGTGCGTTATTTCTCCGAAGTCTCGAACCTCTTCCTGCCCGGGCCGGGTGTGGTGAATGGCCGCCATCGGATCACGATTCGTCCGACACAGGGACGCGTCAGCGAGCTGTTGTTGAAGGTGCCGGAGGCCTTCACCGTGGGTGAGGTTTCCGATGGTCCGGTCGGTGGCTGGCGTTTCGATCCCCGCACCCGTGAACTGCGTGTGGCCATCGAGCCTGCGCAGCAGACGGCCTTTGCTCTAACAGTCGAGACCCAGCGCGGCAGTGATGCCTTGCCGGTGGATCTGACCTTTTCTCCGCTGCGAGTGAATGGCTCGGCGGGTGAAGTCGGACTTCTCGCGCTGGCCTTCGGCGATGAGGCGCAGCCGGAAGCGGTGACGCCGAAGGGCTTGTCGGTGGTGAATCTGGAGGACTTCGATGGACGCCTGCTGCCTGCGGATGCGAAAGGCCGGGCACTCGCCTTGGTGCAGCGCGTGTTCCGCTACGGTGCCGATGAGGCCTCGGTGGCGGTGCGGGTCGCGCCGGTGGCTCCCGAGATGCGGGCCGAGTCGCGGCAGGTGCTTTCGCTCGGTGAGGATCGCATGATCCTTGCGACGGATCTGGCCGTGACGATCACCCGGGCCGGCGTGTTCCGTGTGGTGCTGGAGGTGCCCGATGGACTCGAAATCGAAGCAGCCACCGGAGCTGCGCTCAGCCACTGGACCGAGGTCAAGGAAGGCGGCAAGCGACTCGTGACGCTGCATCTCAACGGCCGCACGATTGGTCGACAGGAGTTCGCTCTTTCCCTGGCCGGACCACCTCCAAACGCGCAAGCCTCCTGGAGCCTGCCACGCATCACCCTGCGCGAAGCCTCGCGCGAAACGGGAACGATGATCGTGGTGCCTGATCGAGGCCTCCAGATTCGCGCCGTGACGCGTGCGAATGTTTCCCAACTCGATCCTCGCGAACTCGGGGATATGCCGCAGGCCCGAGACGACGCTAATCGCGAGGGGGCACTGACCTTCCGCCTGCTTCAGTCTGATTGGAAGCTCGCCCTCGCGATCGAACGCTTGGATGCCTGGGTGACCGCCAAGGTGCTGCACGATGTCACACTGCGTGAAGGCCAAATCTCCCACCGCGTTTCCCTCCGCTACCGGATCGAGAATGCGGCGGTGAAATCCCTGCGGATCCGCATCCCCGGACTCGATGAAGCGGCGGCGGGCACCGTGCGTGCGAGCGGTTCGAGCGTGGGCGACCTTGTCCCGGTGGCCGGTTCGCCGGGGCTTTGGGAAATCCGTTTCCAGCGCGGCATCGCAGACGACACCACGGTCGATATCGAATTCCAAAGCCAGTCGAAAGGCGGAGGCAAGGAACTCATCGAGCCGCTCGTCATCGAGCAAGTACGGCAGACCTCGTATTTCGTGGTCGTGCATGCCGGCGGTCGTCTGGAGATCGACGCCCCCTCTCCGGCCCGCGGCTGGCAGCGCACCGACTGGGCGGTCGTCCAGGCCTCGATCCCGCAGCTTTCCGGCTCAGTAGCTTCGGGACTCGTCTTCAAGGTCGCCGAGGCCGAGGCTCCGCTTTCGCTCGATGTGAAACGCCACAACCTCGCCAACTCACTCAAGCTCCGCGTGGCTTCCGGGGCGTTGACGACCTTGCTTTCACCCGATGGCGATGCGCTGACCGCTGTGGATCTCAAGGTGCAGGTGGTCGAGAAAGGCATGCTTCGCCTTCGCCTGCCGAAAGATTCCTCGCTCTTCAACGTGCTGGTGAATGACCAAGGCGTCTCGTTGGTCCGTGAGGGTGATGCTTGGTTGTTCCATGTTTTCCCGGCACCCGAGGGTGATCGTCCGGCCTCGGTTCGCTTTGTTTACTCGGCCGGCTCCGGAAAGGGCCTGAAGCTCGAAGGTCCGGCGCTGGATGTGCCGCTGGAAAACCTGACCTGGCGCGTGCTGGTTCCGGAAGGCTGGCAGCTCGCCGGACATGAAGGCGATCTCGATCTCAAGGAGGAGACTTCGGCGGGAAGTTTCCGACTGGAGGATTACAAATCGTTTGTCCGTCGGAAAAAGCAGTCCGACGCCAAGGACGCGGTTGCCCTGCTCGATCAGGCGAACAAGTGGCTCGCCAGTGGTGAGCAGGACAAGGCCAGCCAGGCCCTCAGCAAGGCGGCGAGGTCCAACGCGCTCGATGCCGCCTCGAACGAGGATGCGCGGGTGCAGCAGCGGCAGTTGAAAACCCAGCAAGCGGTGCTCGGTCTCAACACCCGTCGCCAGAAGCTCTATCTCGACAACCGTGGCGATGCCTCGCAGGTCTTCAACGGCCAGCTCGAACGGGCGGCCAATGAGAACCCGCTGCTCCAAGGCAACACCAACTACGATCCGACCCAGTTTGATCGGCTCATGGAAGGCAACACCACTGATGAAAACACCGCGCTCAAGGCCATCGCCAACCGCATCGTCACCCAGCAGCTCGCGGCTGATCCGGCTCCGGTCGCTCTCGATGTCACCATTCCCGAACGCGGCACCGTGTTGACCTTCGGCCGCAGCGTTCAGGTCGATGGCGGCCACGCGATGCAGCTCGATCTCGATCTGAAACGCACCACTTCCGGCGGCCTGATGTGGGGCACCTTGCTTTGTGGCTTGCTTGGGCTGATGGTAGCCCGGAAAAAGTAGTCCATGACCCACCCTTCCTTCGTTCTTCCACTTGTCGGAGTCCTGTTGCTGTCAGCATCCGGAATCCTCATCTGGCAGAACGTGGGACGGGAAACTCCGTCACCCGGTTCGAAATTGCCGGAAGTGACTGCCAAAACCCGCAGTCGTAATGTTTCTTCAACGAGACTGCCGGATCAGGAAAGCCCCGCGAATCGCAGCCGCACCGCTGCGGAAAAGAAGGACCTCGAGCAGATCAACGAGTGGATCGCGGACGAATCCATCACGCCCGAGGTAGCAGCAGGAAATCTCTGGAAACTGGCGGCGGACCCGGCGCGTTCGGAGCTCGTGCGCGATGAGGCTCTCACCCACGCGCTGAATTTGACGGATGATGAAACCTTCAAGTCGACAGTCATTCCCTTGATTGAAAAGAAGGATCTCTGGACCGATACTCGCGGAGAAAAAATCCTTGATGATCTTTATAACCGACCAGACGCGCTCAAGCTCCAGGGCACACTCGCGCTTTATCAAAACTCCACCGGTGAGCTGCATGACAGCGTCCGCGAGCTGCTTGTCTTCGAACTCGGCGACCCTGACTTGGAAAAACTGAGCGACATCGAACTGATCCGCCGCGCGAACGAGCGGATGAAGGCCCCGCCCGAACCGGCTACTTCCAACGCTCCACCTGAGCCTTGACGTTCTCCACCGACGGCGCGCCGGGGTTGGTCCGAGCGGCGAGGGCGCGCTCCAAGTTGAAAACTGAAGTCGCATCCGCCGTGTAGGCCGGATCGATCGCGGTGAGGTCGAGATGGTCGAGCGGCACTCCCGTTTTCACCGACTCCGCGACGGCCTTGCCGACGAGCTCGTGCGCATGACGGAACGGCACGCCCTGTTTCACCAGCCAGTCGGCCAGGTCGGTGGCGAGAAGCATCGGATCGCTGGCAGCGGCCTTGCAGCGCTCGGTGCGAATTTCCATCGCGGCGATCATTTCGGTGTTCACCGCGAGGATCATCTTCAAGGTGTCGATCGAATCGAACAGCGGCGGCTTGTCCTCCTGGAGATCGCGATTGTAGGTCAGCGGCAGACCTTTCACCGCGACGAGGAGGTTCATCAGATTGCCGACGAGGCGACCGGTCTTGCCGCGCGTCAGTTCGCAAACGTCCGGGTTCTTCTTCTGCGGCATCAGCGACGAGCCGGTGGTGTGGGCATCGGAAAGCGTCACGAAGCCGAACTCCGCCGAGCACCACAGGATCAGATCCTCGCTGAGGCGCGAAAGGTGGATGCCGCAGAGCGAAATGGCGAAGAGGACCTCGGCGATGTAGTCGCGATCGGCGATGGCGTCCATCGAGTTCATCGTCACGCCGTCAAAGCCCAGCTCAGCGGCGATGGCGCGGCGGTCGAGGTTGATGGTCGAACCGGCCAAGGCCCCGGAGCCGAGCGGGGAAACATTGAGGCGCTTGGCGGCGTCGGCCAGGCGGGACTTGTCGCGCTCCAGCATCTCGACGTAGGCGAGCAAGTGATGGCCCACGGTGACCGGTTGGCCGCGCTGGAGGTGGGTGTAGCCCGGCACCACGGTGGCGGCGTGTGTTTCCGCCTGACCGACGAGTGCGGCTTGGAGCAGGGAAAGGGCGCTGATCAGCTCGCCTGCCTCATGGCGCGAGTAGAGGCGGGTGTCGGTCGCGACCTGGTCGTTGCGCGAACGGGCGGTGTGGAGTTTCGCGCCAGCGGGACCGATGCGCTTCGTCAGCTCGGCCTCGATGTCGGCCTTGATCCCGAGCAGGCCGGTTTCGATGGCGTTGAATTCCTCCTCCGTCAGCAGCCCGGCATTTTTCTGCGCGCGGGCATGGGCGATCGATCCGGCGATGTCGTGCGGGAACAAGCGCCAGTCGTAGGAGATCGACTCACCGAATTGCTGGACGAGCGAGGAGGTATCTTGGGCAAAGCGGCCTTTCCACATGGGCGTAGCAGGGTTGGGCGGGCCAGTCGGACAAGCCCGTGCCGGAGGGTGTAGCGTCCAGACGGGCGGAGGGAACGAAAAATCGCGAGAGTCGGGGTCGAGGCGAAGCTGAGGGGCACCTCCCCGTAGCTGGAGCATCCTGCTCCAGTCCGTCTCTGGAGCGTCCCGCTCCAAGTCCCATCCCCGCCCACCAACTGACACCTTGGACTGCGGTGGGAAACGCAGTGCCACACCGCCTTCAGATGCGGATCCGATTCACGAATTTCGAGAAACCACCAATCCGTCCCAAGCACCCGACCGAAGTCCTTCGTCACGCCGCAGGATCATCCTCCTTGGATTGCGCGCAGCCTGCTGCCAGCCTGCTGGCAAGGTCTTGAAATTCGGAACCCCGTTCACGAAATTGCCACGCTGCGCGGTCTGACTCTCGCCACTGCAAACCCTCGCCAAAGATCCAACGCAAAAAACCACACTCGCAGAGCTAGTCGCCCGTCTGCCAAAACGAATGGCCAGCGCGCGGAAAATCCCCGCTGATCTGAAGCAAATCAAACCTGTGAAAGCCGGCACGAAATGATCCCGATGATGACCTCTCTAACGATGACCCAATAAAAATGACTCCACCGATGAAACGCCACCTTCTCCTCGCTGCATTCAGCCTTATTGCCACTGCTCACGCAGTAGAGATCACTGCGACCGACAAACTCGTCACGATCGCAAGCGAATCGGTCCGACTGGCCTACGACATGAATGCCGGCACCTACTCGGGCACCGACATTCGCTCAGGAATCACCACCTTTTCGAATGCTCGCTTCACGGTTGATGAAGTCGGCTGGAAGCAGAAAGAACCGCCCACCCGCACCTGGGAAAGCGCCGACGTTACCGATGCATTCGGAAAGGGCAAACGCCTCACCATCGTCGAGAAACCCGGCGGAAAATACCTTCCGATCAAGTCACTGCACGTCACACTCTACGACAACCTTCCCTACGCGGTGCTTGGCTTCTCGGTCACCAATCATCGCGAGATCCCGGCCCGCATTTGTCGCGTCGGCATTCTCGAAAAAGCCAAACTTTTTCCCGGGAAAAAAATCGAGCACCCACAACTCCTGCGCGGTGGCGCTGGGGCGGAAAAGAATCGCATCGAAACTACCCTCGCGATCAATGCCTACAACAACCTGCTCATTACCGGAAAAATCAACGACCAACGTCACTCGCTGGTTGTCGGCGGACTCCATTATCTGGAATTTTTTCGTCAAATCATCCTCAACGAACGCAGGGGCGATTTCTCCATCACCATCGAAGATCCACAAGGCAAACGCGTCGAACCCGGCACCACCTACCACGCCACCGACACGGTGTTTGTCGACATTTCCACCACCGATCCCTTCTCCTCGCTCGAGGCTTACGGCATGGCGCTGCGCACCGCCAATCAAGCCCACCCGAAACCTTACGATTTTCCCACCCTCTGCGGCTGGATGGTTTCCCAAGGTTCCTACGGCGAAGGCAAACCGATCAATAATTCCAGAGACCTCGTCGGCCAAATGGAACTCGCCGCCAAGTCCGGCATCCTCGCCTACACCCCCGTCGCGATCCGCCTCGAGCCCGATTACTACTGCGATCAAAATGCCGGCGACACCCCGCAAGGCTGGTGGAGTGATGAGAAATGGTCGCAATACAATTCGCTCATTGCGCCTTATGATACCTTCGGAAAATTCTGTGGTAAAATCCGCGAGCTCGGCGGCATTCCGTTTACCTACATCCAGAGCAATATGCCGTCGAACGACTTCGCCCTCGCTCACCCGGAGTGGATGCTCAACAACGACATCACGCGCCTGCATGCCGAACACCCCCATTATCAACCAATTGTCCGCTGTGACTTCACCGACCCTGGCTTCCAAGCCCACACACTGGCGATGTGGAAACGACTCGGCGATCAGGGTTTAGGCGGCATCAAGTTCGACTACCCGGAGACCGCATGGATCTCGAACGGCGGCTTCGAGGACAAAACCTACACCACCACCGCTGCCTATCGGAAAGTGTTCGAGCTCGCCCGCGCGGGCCTCGGTGAAAAGGCCTTCATCCACGAGCGCAACCTCGGCGAAAGCCTCGCGCCGATGCTCGATGTCACCGCGGGCATCGTCGATCTCCAACGCGTGTGGTTGGACTCCTCGCACTTTGAGCCGGAAATGGCCTCCCGCATCGGCCTGCGTTGGTACAAAGCCCGCAGTGTTTTCAGCTACTACCCTGATGGCAAGTCGTTCAAAAAAATGGATGTCGATGCTCGCCGCACCATGCTCAGCCAGATCGGTCTGATTTCCGGGCGACTCGAGCTCGGCACTTCCTTCGGTCGCATGACTGCCGAGGAACAACACGACCTCACCCGCCTCTACCCGATCCTTGGCGGCACCCGCTCTTTCCGCCCCGTGGACATGCTGGTGGAGGGTCGCAGTGACCCCTCGGTCTATGTCTATCAGATCAATCCCGATTGGTCGCAACTCATCCTCTGCAACAACTTCGATCAGCCCCAAAAGGTCACCGCTCCGATCTCAGGGAATCAGGCAGATACCGGCTCCCTCGGCCATGCCGCCGATGCCTCCCATTATCTCTACGATTTTTGGAACGATGCGTTCATCGGCGAGCTTCGCGGCGATCAGTCCATCAAACAAGACCTCAAGCCCCAGCAAGCCCTCACCTACTCGCTCCATCGCAAACTTGACCACCCGCAATTCCTTTCCACCAACCGTCACATCCTGCAAGGCTATCAAGATCTGAACGATGTTGCGTGGAATGCAGAAACGAATACCTACTCCGGCACCGCCAAGGTCATCGCCGGCGAGCCTTTCATCATCACCCTCGCCCCGAACGGTTTCACCGCCAAGGCAGCCACCGCCTCCCAAGGCACCGCTCAACTCGCCAAGCAAAACGATCTGACCCGCCTGACCCTCACCAGCGACACCAGCGCCGGGGTAAAATGGACGATTACGTGGAGCAAATGACATTGTTGGTAAGTAGAGCCTGTCCCAGAAGGCGCGCACCCCTCTACAGCCAGGCCCGCAGGCT
>JANOKL010000345.1:0-7046 GCA_031419215.1 Luteolibacter sp.
GCATCGACCAGGACCTGATGGTTCCCGGGTGGCGGTGGACTACCGAATCCAGTCTGCACGTTGTTAGGGCCACTTTGCGCGATGGTGATGAAGACATCTCCCGCCGCGTTGGGGAAAAAGGTCGCCGCCGCGGCCAACTGCGCCATGGCTGGCAGGACAATGAGCGAGGGGATGGCCGCTTTGAAGAAGCGATGGAGTCGTGGTTTCATGGTAGTTGTTTTTCGTGTTTGGCTCCACCGCGACAGAATCATCAGAGGGATGGAGACAGCCTCGAAAATACCAAGAAACCTCAAAACAACTAACTGATAATGAATTGCTTGCAAATCACACTGGATTTCTCCCAAGAACAGGCATTCTGCATGAGGATCTGCGGTCAATACGGGCATCCTGCGTCATGGAGCTCGCGTAGCGGCTCAAGTTTGAAACTTGAGAGTGGGTGGAGATGGCCCCCACGATGAGGCGGACCATTCATCCAATGTGCTCGATTTCGAGCTCGTTTGCGTGAGCGTGGATCGTTTGAGCCATCGACGTCCACCCAGTCCACAAGTTGCAAACTCGTGGCACTTGTGAAGCCTTGATCAGTTTCTGCTCGCCCGCTTCTCGGACTGGAGGGGCTTCAGCAGGTCAAAGAGATTCCCGCAGTACATGCAGCGGTATTCCTGGGTGCAGATCAGGCTCAGCGTGGCGGTGGTGCCGTGGTTGAGCGGCGGGATGCGGAAGGCCTTGCCGTGGGGCAGGGCTCCGCTGTTGAGCAGCGGGGTGCCCTTGCAGAGCGGACATCGGGCGCTGCGGCGCTTGATGAAGGCCACGAACCAGGTGGCGACGACGAGACACATGCTGTAGAGGACCATTTTCGAGGCCGCCTCGCTCCGCTGGAAGGCGAACATGGCGAGGCAGGTCAGCCAGGCGATGATCGAGAGGTAGTGGATGGCGCTCAGAAACCCGGCGAGGATGAAGGGGCCTCGAAATGGCAGCGACCTCGCGCGCGGCTCACCGCCACGGATTTTGGCGTGTGAGTGCAAGGAATCATGGGATCGACTGCTCATTGGGGGGGCAAGTGATCGCTAACTGTCTCGGATTCCCGAAATGTTGACAAGTCAGGAATTTCAGGAAGGCCAAGCTGGGCTCACTCAGCCGCAGGCTTCCAAGCGGGAAACTCCCGTGCAAGCTGCTCCTGATACTTGGCGGCTTCGACAGTGTCGCCCTTCTTGGTGAGGGCCTGGCTGAGTTTCCAGAGGGCGCTGGGTTTCAGATCCCGGTCATCAATGAAGCTGACGACATAGAGGAAATCCGCGCCTGCTCCCTCGGCATCACCGGCACGTAGCTTCAGCTCACCGGAAAGCATCCGCACGCCGCCGCCGATGCGGCCTTCGGGGCGGAGTTCGAGAGCGGCGTCGACGGCTTTTCGCGCTTCGCTGTCTCGCTTCAGCCCGAGCAGGGCACGACCCTTGTCGAGCAGGGCATCGGCCTTCTGGGTCTGATTGTCCTCCATCGGGATGAGGTTCTCGACCGTCTTGAGCGCTTCCTCGAACTTGCCCGTCTCGACCAGGGCCTTGGTGAGGTAACGCCAGACTTCCTTCGGCGTTTCGCGGGGTTCGTCCGGGTTCGCCACGCGTTCGAGGAAACGGGAGGCAGCGGCATATTTCCCGGCGAAGTAGGCCTCGCGACCAGCCCATTGCAGGGACTGGTCGGGCAGGTCAACGGCGTATCCTTCCTTGATGGCGAGATCGATTTCCTCGGTGAGCTTTTCGAGGTTCTTTGAGGTGAAATAGCCGAGTGCGAGGAGGAGCCCGGCGTGCTTCTTGTAGGTTTCCGGGTGGAGCTTGCGGGCCTTTTCGAGAAACTCGACAGAATCGGCGGTGGAGTTGGTCTTGGCTTGGCCCCAGCCGATGAAGTAGTTCGCCTCAGCCTCGATCTTGACGGAGAGGTCCTTCCCCTTGGAAAGGAGTCCCCGGTAGCGGGTGATCATGTCCGGGAGGTTGCCCTCGTCGCGCCTCATGCGGGCGGACTCCAGCCAGCCGAAGGTGGTGAGCTCGGGGGAATCCTCGCGGGCGATGAGGCGGTCATAGTCCTCGACTGCCTTCGTGAGCTCGCCGGCGTCGCGGTAGGCCTTGGCTCGTTTGGCGATGGCCTTGGTGAACTGCGGGTCCTTCGGGTAATCTGTGATGAATTTCGAGAAGGAACGGATCGCGCCCTGCGGATCGCCGGCTTCCGCGAGGCACCAGCCGCGATTGAAAAGCATTCCGGAGCGAGTGGACTCGCTGATCAGGGAGGCATCAATCTCAGCATAGGCGGGAGCCGCGAGGGCGTATTCCTTTCGACCGAAAAGGCTCTCCGCCTTCATCAGGAGGGCGGTGTGGATGCGGGAATCGGTGGCGCGGCTTTTCTTGTAGATCTGGAGAAAGGCGTCGACCTGATCGGGGAGGTGGGCTCCATCGATCTCGAAGAAGCAGAGCAGCCGGTAATAGGCGGCCTGATAAGCGAGGTCGTCCTGGGGGGGCAGGATGCGCTCGATCTGGCGGAACAGCCGCAGGGCCTCGGACGGTTGCTTGAGCTGGAAGCAGGAACGACCGGCAAGCATGAGGCGCTCGGCCTGGCGGTCATCGCGGGCCGGGGACTGCACGCCGGGCGGGAGTTCGGCGAGATCGGCCACGTCGACGCCGCTTTTCTTGTAGGCATCCATGACGCCGCGGTAGTCTTTTTTCGAAAATGAGTTGGCCATGAGCGCGACCACGGCATCGGAGCGGAAGGCCTCCATGCCCGGAGTGATGGCGATGAGGCGGAGATACTTTTCGGCGAGGTCGTTCTGGCCGAGCTTGGTGGCGGTGAGGGCGGCCTTGAGTGCGGCTTCTCCGCGCAGGGCGGGGGAGGCTTGTGATTGCGCAACGGCTTCGAAAAGTACGAGTGCATCTTCAAGCTTGCCGCTCTTCTGGAGGATGCTGCCGAGAGCGACCTTTGACTGCGCGGAGTAAAGAGCTCCCGCCGGGTCTTCGATGACCTTCTTGAACAATTCCCCTGCTTGTCGGTCCTGTCCGAGCTGGCTGAAGCAGGTGGCGGCGTAGAAATTGCCCCGCACCTGGTCTTCCGGGCGTGCAGCGTTGTCCGCGTAGCGCTGGAAAAGCGGAGCGGCGAGGGCGTAGTCGCGTTTTCCGAGGTAGTCGTAGGCCAGCGTGTAAGCGGCGGCTCCGGCCCAGGTGCCTTTTCCGTAGCGGTTCAGCAGGGTGTGGAAGCAGCGCTTGGCCTCATCGATCCGCCCTGTCTGATAGAGGCTCTGGCCCAGATAGAGCCAGCCGGGCTCCGCGTTCGGATGATTGGGAAACTGGGTCAGATACTGGTTGAACACGCCCGATGCTGCCGTGAGCAATTGCTGGCGCTGCGCCGGGTCGTTGCTCGCCTTCCCCTGTTCGTAGATGTTTTTTGCCCGCTGAAACATGTCGTTTCCGGGATCCGCCTGGAGGGCGGGATCCACCGGCAGAGCCTGGGGGATCTGGGCCTGGGTGATCACCGGTGAGATGGTGAGGAGCAGCAATGCGAGCGTACGTTTCATGGAAAGCGGGGGGCTGCTGATCAGGGTTGTGGCTTGGGACGCTGGGTCGCGAAGGAGATATTCCAGATGCCCGCTTTCTGGCAGACGTCGATGATTTCAACGATCGTCTGATACCGGCATTCGGTGTCGCCCCGCAGTCGCACCGGCTGGTTTTTGTAAATCTTGGAAATGGCGGAAAGCCGGTCAAAAAGCTGCTCCCGGGAGACTTCTTTGCCTTCAACGACGATCGTTCCATCCGCGCGGACGTTGATGAGGATTTCTCCGCGCTGCTGGTTGTGCTGGGCACCGTCCTGGACGGTGGGGACGGAGATTTTCATGTCCCGTTCCTCCTCTGCGAACTTGTAGCTGAGGATGAAGAACATCAGCAGCACCAGCATGATATCGATCATGGCGGCGAGCTGCAGCGGCGCGGGCCCGAGTGGTTGTTGGGTGGAAAGCTTCATGAGCGTCAGATCCCGTGGAGGTCACGCTGGTTCATCGCCAGTGGAGGCATGGGCTGGGCCTCAGCCGCCGGCCGCTGCGGAGGGCGCGGCACTCCGGCGCGGGACTGGGCAGCCAACATTTGCAGGCTCACCACGAAATGGGTCGCCGCGCCTTCGAGTTCGCTGACCAGACGCTGGGACTTTCCACGGAAAAACGCATAGAGCATCAGGGCCGGCACCGCGACCGTGAGGCCGGCACCGGTGGTGACGAGTGCCATCGAAATGCCGGAGGTCAGCTCAAGCTGCTGCACGCCTTCCTTCCCTGCGGAAAGATCGAAGAACGACTTGGTCATCCCGATCACCGTGCCGAGCAGTCCCACCAGTGGAGCGATGGCCCCGATGTCCGCCATGTAGGTGACGCGTGCGGTGAGCTGCGAGGCTTGACGCGAGCCCTCGGCCTGCGCGATTTCCCGGATGTCCTCGATGCCAGCGGCCGGGTTCTGAAGGATGAAATCCACCGTGTGCTGGACGATGGTGGCCATCCGCTGCGACTGGCGGCGGCAGTAGGAGGAGAGCCCCTTCAGATCTCCCGCGCGGACCATGGCCTCCGAGTCCGACATGAACTTGTCCGTCACCACTGCGCGGGAACGCAGGGTGATGAAGAGAATGAAGGCGACCGCGACCATGATGATCGAGATCAGGAAAAGGACATACATCACCTTTCCGCCACCCGCGACGAGCTCGAGGAAATTGAGTTGCTTCGGCTGGGCAGCGGCGGTGGCTGTCTGCTGTGCGAAGGCGGAGAGCGCGGGCATCAGGGCCAGCGCTGCGGTCAAAAGGCGACACTTCATGGAACTTCAGCGAATATTAGCGATCAGAACCTGCGACGCAAGCCCCGGTCCGAGGTCCGTCATACCCTCTCCAATCCCTTGATATTTCAATGATTTGAGGCTTTCTCGCAGGCCGTTTGCCTAGTGAACTGCGGGAGGTGAGGGGCGAAATGTCCAGTTTTCGGGAAGCAAAGGCCGTGTTATGACAGACCCAGCCGGATCAGCATCCGTTTGAGCCAAGATGAAAAAATACTCGGGAATTCTTCTTTTCGCGACCGGTTTGGCAATTGGCTGCTGGATTGGCCGTGACGGTGGATCTTTTTGGCCAGCGGCCTCCATCACTCCTCCTGCGTCAGTAACGAAGCAGCGGGAGCCCCGTCAGACCCCATCGGTCGGTGATGCGAAGTGGCGAAGCTTCGGGGAATCGGTCTTACAGTTGAGTAACGATGATCAGAATGCAGCGCTGGAAGAATTGGACTCAGGTGATGCTGGGGCTGCCATCGAGTCGTTGTTGGCTCAGGCGGGACCGGACGGTTTGAGATCGGACTTGAAAGAGATGGTCACGAAACTTTTGACGAAATGGGGAAGCGAGGATTTCGACAGTGCCTGGCAATGGGCGCAGTCTTGCAAGCCCGGAGCGATGCAGCCTTTCGCGGTGAAAAATCTGCTTGAGAATCTCGCGATTCGAGATCCTGAAAAGGCGCTGACGTTGTATGAAGAGAAGAGGGCTACCAGTCCGGTGTACGAGTCGGATTTCCCCGAGTTTTTGACGAAAGCGGCTGCCGGAAAGGGGGCGGAAGAGTTTATCAAGTTGATCGGCCGGTTCAGCTATTATGGTGGCGAGGACACATTCGAAGGCCGCCCTCGAGGAATATCGGTGGAGTTCGCGCCCGATTTTGATTTCAGACAGGTGGCGGATGCAACGCTGAAGCTGCTGGAGAAACATGAAGGTGATAATCCAGATCGGTTTCCGGGCAATTTCATCGAGGAGTGGGGCATAAGGGACTTACGAGCGGCCGAGGCCTGGATGTTGAAAAGCCCAGACCTTCCTTTCAACGATTGGAACGGGCTGTATCGGGCGGCGGAGGAGACGCAGGGAGCAAAGGAGGCCGCTGCCTGGATGGCAGCGAAGCTCGACTCAGCATCAAGCGATCAAAGGACTGAAATGATGGGAATGTTCAGTGGTTTTAATTTTGAGGCTCTCGACACCATCAAGACCATTGCGGAGGCCATGCCCGAGGCGGAGGAGCGAGACGGGTTTCTTGAAGATCTGATCGCGCACAGCGAAACCTACTATTCGCAAAACCTGGCGGGTGACGTCATGGCCATGATGTCTTCGCCCGCAGCACGTCTGAAGGCACTCCGGAAGATGCCACGAAACAAAAGCTGGGAGCCGGATGATGAAGAGCTGGAGCGACTGGGAATCACCCGCGCGCAGCGGAATGAGAATCTTCTGCCAGAGGTGGAAGGGAAGTGATCAGCTTCTCGGGCGAGGCGGGCTGCTCTCAAAAAGCCGCACCGCTGAATTTCCCATTTCGATTTCCGCCGTCCTCGACTCTATTCGCTGCGTGTCCGCGCCCGATCTGAAGGCCAAGCTTCGCGATGTTTCCCATCAGCCCGGCGTGTACCTGATGAAGGACCGCCTCGGCTCGATCATCTACGTCGGGAAGGCCCGCGACCTGAAAAAACGGCTTTCCTCGTACTTCCTTGCCTCGCGGAAAATGCGGGCCGACCTGAAGACCCGCGCGCTGATCGATTCGATCCACGATTTCGAGACCCACGAGGTCCGCTCCGAAGCCGAGGCCCTGCTCCTCGAAGGCAAGCTCATCAAGGACTATCGGCCGCGCTACAACATCGCCTTTCGCGACGACAAGCGTTTCCTCCTCGTGAAAATGCACCCTGAAGAACCGTGGCCGCGGTTTCATCTGACCCGTTTGAAGACAAGCCTTGGCGAATCCTACTTTGGCGGCAGTCAGGTAGGGTAAATTTGTGCTCGTAGCAATTGTGCTTGCCGCCGAAAAATGTTGCGTCCTAAATAATAGGCGTAAAGAGGTTGAATTGCTGACACTGAACACAATAAGCGCAGGTCTGTATGACTCATTTGCGCAGTTGGCATCTGTTTGAGCATTTGTATTACACTGTTTACCAAGCTCCATCCTTCCTGCACAGGTCCTTGCAATAAGAAGTGCAGAAACAGACCTTCGCCAATCTTAAGCAGGTCGGCTGAGCGTCGTTGTGCCACACACC
>JANOKL010000346.1:0-4181 GCA_031419215.1 Luteolibacter sp.
CCTAGGCTCCAAGTGTCTCCGTTGGTCTTCTGGCTGAGATCCAGGGTGGTGGGCGCGAGCTTACGGGCGAACTCCCGAACTTTCGGAAGGTAATCCGGGTTTCCTGTCGCGAGGAGGGCGAGGCCATTGACGGGTCCGGCCCAGTCCTCCTTGAGGGGCTCGTTTTCGAGCGCCTTGCAGGCATCCTCGAAGATACGTTTCGACTTCGGACAGTTCCATGGCGCGGTCGCGCTGTAAGTGCCGATGACGGGAAGCTGGAGTTCCACGTCTTGTGGCTGGCCGGCACGGATGACCGAGAGCTTGAGCAGACCCTTGCTGGACTCCTTCTCCGCATTCTGGATCGCGTAGGCGATGCTCTTGCGGGCGTCGTCGCTGAAGGGTTTTCCCTCCACCCCGATGATCACATCATCCACCTGCACAACCCCCTCCCCCGGTGACTTCGCTCCGACGTGGGTGACGAGGATCTGCCGGCTTGCCAGCGTGGTGCGGCCTTGGAGGCTGTCGAGGTGATCGGCCGGCCGGGTGTAGATCCAGCCGCGCAGACCGGTGGAGCCGAGGTTGTAGGTGGCCTTTCGATCCACCGCGCTGAGGTCCTTGGTGAGGTCGGGCGGAGTTTTCGGGGGCTCCTTCGCCTGGAGCAGGGTGCATGAAGCCGCGAGGGCTGTTAGAGAAAGGAGCGTTCCAAATTTCATAGGGTGCTTCAGTTCGATTGGAGTTTCAGGATGCCCTTTCCGAGTGCGTCGCCGACCAGGAAGTAGGTCTCGGCATTTCCGAACTCGTGATGGCCGTGGCCGGTATTGGGCGAGTCCTCGGGCTTGCGAACGAAGTCGCGGGTTTCAGCAAAGAGCACGTTGCCCTTGAACTCCGGCTTGGCCGCTACGGACTCCTGGGCCTTTCGGATCGCGACAGCGGCTGGAGGAAGAGGCTCGCCATCCATACTCCACGGGCCAGTGAACTCGCCAACGACCACGGGCAGCTTCGGCGACTTCAGATCCTTGCGCACGTCGTGGATGAGGTTGACCAGATTGGCCTCATACTCGGGCACCAGCTTGGCGTCACAGAAGTCGTTCCACCCGTGCCACCAGACGAATCCCGCCAACTCGTAACCCTTGCCGTCATAGGCGGGAAAATCGGTCTTCAGGTTCGCCAGGGCTTCACGGATCTGCGCGATCATCATCGTGTAATACGGACCGACGGTCCCGCCGGAGCTCGGAGGTCGGAAGTCGATGCCCAGGCTTTTTCCGCCCCAGGCCGTCTTGAACAGCAGCACTTGGTTGTTGATCGCATTTCCTACCACATGGCCGAACTGAAGCTCGGGCCCGAAGTGATGTGAATCCCCATAGACCGAAAAGCCGCAGGTCAGCGGCCCGGCGAGCAAAGGCTGCTTCTCACGCTGATATCGTACCCACACGTCCTCACGCACCGCCCACTTCCCATCCGGGCCCTTGAGATGCTTGAACGTCGCGCCCTTCACCGGATCCGACATCAAGGAGGCCAGCGTGCCCTTGCCGTCGTTGTAATCCTTTCCCGTAAGATCCGTCACCGACTGCCCCTCCATGTTCGATTGCCCGGCCAGGATGAAGACCTTCAGCGGCGCGGCGATCATGGGTTGCACCAGCACCAAGGCGAAGAGAAGGAGGACAGTGGGTGATCTCATGGATCTGCCCCATACGGCTGCGGATCCGCCGAACAATCGAAGAATCGTTCCGACCGCGATCTTCAAGCGTAGCTGGAGCGTCCTGTTGCGGTGAGGCCTGAGTGTGCGGCTTGGGAACCTGCCACCACCACTTCCTCCAGTTCCAAAAAGGCCATCTGTGCAGCTGACCGGATACCACCTTGGGCCTTGCACGAAATCAGATCACTCCTAGCTTCGCATCTTGATGAAAAGGCCTCTCTTAATCCACGGATTTTGGGCAATCGCCGTGCTGATGGCTTTCGTATTGGGCTCGAAAAAGTCAGCGCCCTCCTCCCCTTCCGCCGCCGATCTCGCGGCATCAGGCTCCTCCCGGCTCAGCGCGCGCGCTTCAGAGGCCGGATCAGATGGCCGGTCCTCCCGCCGCGGCGATCGCCCCGCAGGCCAGCGCGAGAGCAGCGCCATCTCCCGCCTGTTCGGATCAATCGCCTCCGCCGATGGCAATCTGGACGCCCTTTTCAATCAGGCCCTCCGCGACCCGAACCCAATCACCCGTCGCCTCGCCTTTGCGAAACTGCTCGAAGCGATGACCCCCGAGAATGCGACAGCCATGCGCGAGCAATTGGTCGCCCTCGGAGCCGATTCCGATCAGTGGCGTGACTTCCACTACGCCTGGGGAGCCCTCGACGGAAAAGCAGCTTTCGACCATGCGGCCGCAAGCCCGGAGCCGGACCTTAACGACACCATGACTGGCTGGGCGGCCGCGAATCCGGCACAGGCCATCGACATGCTCAATCACCTGCCCGAGAGTTTGCAAGGGCAGCGCAGCGAGATCATCGCCAGTCTGGTCAGCGGTCTGGCCAATGGCGATCTCGGCGCGGCGACCGCCTTCGTGCTTGGGCTTGGAGAGAACGACCAATCCGCGAAGCTGATGGAAATCGTCGCCTCCCAGACGATTCGCGCCGAGAGCCCGGAAGCCGCGGCCCGTTGGTCGGATTCACTGCCCGACGGCCCCATGAAGGCGACCGCCATGAGCCGGGTGGCCAATGCCTATGCACGCAAGGACCCCGAAGCCGCCGCCCGCTGGGTGCAGGGCGCTGCAGGAGAAGGCTATGCTTCCAAGGCGGTCGAGGAGATCGGTGGCCGCTGGGCGGAAAGCAATCCGGTGGCAGCGGTCGATTGGCTTCAAGACCTCCCAGCCAGCAACGGGCAGATCGCCGCCCTGCGCAGCTCGTTCGACAATTGGGAAGATGGCAATCCCGCCGCCGCCCAGGACTACCTGAAGTCGATGCCGCAATCATCCCAGCGCGATTCCTCGATCAACGGCTTCGCCACCGGCTACGCCTGGCAGAACCCCCAGGTGGCCATTGCCTGGACCCAGCAAATCAGTGATCCGGCACTTCGCGAAAAATCCCTGACCCAAGTCGGTCAGATTTTCCACCGGCAGAACCCTGAAGGCGCGGCCGCCTGGCTGGAAACCAGCGGTTTGTCCGACGGCCTACGCCAGCAGATCCAGCAACCGATGCAGCGCCGCTGAGTCGCTCGTCTTCCTGCATGGGGCTGAGCGGCGTTTGAATGGCCTGGCACCTAAATGCATCCGATAATCCACGCACCCGCCCTGCGTATCCGGTGGATGCGTCATTTCATTCCGCTCGCTGTTCTTCTCTCCACGGCCTCGCTCCAGGCCTTTCCGGAGGCTCCTGCGGCGGCGTTCCGGGCTCAGACTTTGGATGCGAAACTCGAGATCGGCTACGGGTTGGCGATTGCGGATGTGGATGGCGATGGGAAGCCGGATATCCTTCTCTGCGACGCGAAGGAGTCGGTTTGGTATCGGAATCCGGAGTGGACAAAGCATCGGATGACCGGCGCGCTGACGAAGCAGGATCACGTCTGCCTCGCTGCCTGCGATCTCAATCAGGATCAAAAGGCCGAGGTGGCGGTCGGCGCGGAATGGAATCCGGGAGACACGAACCACAGTGGCGCGGTCTTTTCCCTAACAGCGCCCGAGGACCGGACGAAGGAATGGTCCGCGCAGGCCCAGCATCGCGAGCCGACGGTGCACCGGATGCAGTGGGTGAAGGATGAGGCTGGAAAGCATTTCCTCGCGGTGCTGCCGCTGCATGGCTGCGGAAACGTGAAGAACGAGGGAGCAGGCATCCGCTTTCTCGGCTACAAGCCGGAGACCGATCCCTCGAAAGCCTGGGCGACTTTCCTGATCAACGATCAGTTCCATCTGGCTCACAATTTCGACCCGGTCTCGTGGCCCGATGTGGCAGGTGAATCGATGCTGGTGGCCTGCAAGGAAGGGGTGCACCTGCTGCGCGACCAGAAGGGCCAATGGCAGTCGACGCGGATGACGGAAAAGGGCGCGGGCGAGGTGCGGCTCGGAAAACTCCCTGATGGCCGCCGCTTCATCACCACCATCGAGCCCTTCCATGGCAACTCCGTGGTGGTGAATCCAGCAGCGGAAGGTGACGCGCTGTGGTCCTCGAAGCGGGTGGTGCTGGACGAGTCCCTGAAAAGCGGTCACGCGCTGGCGGCGGCGGAT
>JANOKL010000347.1:0-14691 GCA_031419215.1 Luteolibacter sp.
CATGACTGAGTCGTTGGTTCCATCGCGATCCAGATCGCTCGTCGCCGTTGACTCGATCCCGTTCTCATACTCGATGCGGGTGTCCCAGCGTCCGTCGAAATTATCATCCACCCACGTGAGCAGCGGCCGGTTGGAATCATCGTAGGTCGTCCGCAGGTCCGACTTGCCATCGCCGTTCCGATCCTCATCGACCTTCTGCGGCTCCGCAGGACGGCGGTCTTGTCTGGCGTAGGAAATCAGGGTCACCAGCGCGATCCCCGCGATCAGCACCGCCAGCCAGGGAATGCCGCCGGACGTTCTAACAGGAGGCTCCGGCTCGGCGGGCAAGCCGAGGATTTCCCGCGCGGCGTCGGCATCCTCATCCGCGACGGTGACGCGGATGCCTGAGGAAATCAGCAGATACGGCGCAGTGGAGGCGGTGGCCTCGTCGAGGATGTCCGCCCCCACGCCGCCAGACTCCAACAGGTTCTTGATCATGTAGGCGTCCTCCAGTGTGGCGCAGCGTTTCACGACGGTCATGCGTGATCCTCGCACGGGCCATCCCATCCTGCCAATCGAACAAAAAAAACGCGGCCGCCGGAACCAAGCCGGGGCCGCGTTGGGAAAGGGCTGGAATGGATCAGGGCTTGCTCTTCAGCAAATCGCGGATCTCGGAAAGAAGCTGCACATCGGCGGGCACCGTGGCGGCCACTTCTTCCTTCGGCGCAGGCTTTTCAGTCATGCGCTTGGCGGTGTTGTAGGCCTTCACGATGATGAAGAGCGCGAAGCCGACGATGACGAGGCTGATGAGGGAATTGAGAAGTGGATCGAGGGCGATGCCTCCGACCGCGATCCCCTTGACCTCGGTGTTTCCGGTGGCCTTGGCGATGATGGCCAGGACAACACCGGTGAACTCGGTCACCACTTTGCCAAATGCGGCACCGATGATGACACCGATGGCGAGGTCGAGCATGTTGCCCTTGAGAATGAAGTCGCGGAATTCTTTGAACATGGTTTTAGGGGGTTGGACGCCTATGACCATGCATTTCGCCCTGTCTGCTGACAAGGGGTTTCTAACGGGTCTCCCGATCACTTCGCGCGAATCACTTCCATCACGGAGTCGCCCCAAATCTTGTAGCCGGCTTCCGTGGGGTGGAGGAAATCGCCCATGATTTCGCGGGAAATGGTGCCGTCCGGGTTGGTGAGCTTTGAGGTGATGTCGAGGAAGGTGATGCCTTTGGTTTCGCCGAATTTCGCAAGCAGCTTGTTCAGCTCGGTGATCTTCGCACGGATCGGTTCGCTGGGCTTTTCTCCACGGGGGAAGACGCCCATCAGGATGATTTTCGTTTCCGGGGTCTTCGCTCTGACGCGCAGCAGGACCTGCCGCACGCCCTCGGCGATTTCTTCCGGGGTGTTGTCGCGGGCATTCTTCGTCCCGGCAAAGTTGTTGGTGCCGATGTTCACGATGGCCCAGGTGGGATCACGCCCATCGAGCTCACCGTGATCCAGCCGCCAGAGGACATTCTGAGTACGGTCCCAGCCGAAGCCTAGGTTGAGGACGGCGACGGGAGTGGACTTCACAAACTTGTCGTCTCTTACCTCGATGGATTCGAACGTTTCCTTGAACGACTTTTCTCCGCGCGGTTTGAAATTCGGTGTGTCAGGTGGGCCACCCCAGAAATGGGTGATGGAGTCGCCGATGAGGACGGTCTCCGGATCATAGGGGGTCGCCATCAGTGCGTCGTGTCGCTGCCACCAATCGTAGAAGTCCTTTTCCAGCTTCGAGACCGGGACGATCGCGGTGTTTTCCGAGGGTTTGCACTTCGCCTCATCACCGAAAAGTTTTGAGAGCAGTGGCTCCATCGCTTCAGCCCAGGCCAAGGCTCCTACTGGCGAGGGGTGGAGCTGATCCGGCATCATGGCGGTGTCGATCATGCCATCGAGCTTGAGGAAGACGTGGTTCACATCGAGGAAGAACACGGACTTGTTATCGGCCAGCTTGGACACGTATTCGCCGGCCCGTTGGTTGATCCTGAAACGCTGTGCGACATCCCCGCGTGGGCTGCCGTCAGCCTTCTTGTAGGTATTGGTGCGCGGGAAAATCCTCAGCAGGAGGATCTTGGTGTCCGGTAGCTTTTCGCGCAGCAGCTTCACGATGGCGGCGGTGCCGTCCCGGATCTGCGTGGGGTCATGAACGACCGGGTAGTTCGCATCGTCCGAGTTGTTGGTGCCGATGAGCAGGGTGACGACTTTCGGGTGCTGGCCTTCGAGTTCGCCGTTTTGGAGGTTCCAGAGGATGTTCTCGGTGCGCCCGCCGCTGTAGCCGAGGTTGAGGGCATTTCTTGGGGCGAAGAACTGTTTCCAGACGGCCTGGTATTCGGGCTTGTCGAAGTTGTGGGTGATCGAGTCGCCGATCATCAGCAGGTCGTGATCCCCAGCCTTGGCGGCGGCGACTTTCTCCGCGTGCCGCTTTTCCATGCCGCGTTGGGGCACCGGGATGACCGGCGATTGTCCGGCCACCTCCTGCGCTGACACGAAGGCAGACATGAGGCAAAGGCAGAGCGCGGCGAGACCGGATTTGACCATGCCTGACTCAATCCTTTCCGGATCAGGAATCAAGCGCGGCCTCATACGCGATTTAGCAGCGCGAAGGGTGCCCCCTTTCCCTTGTCCGTCGCGAGCATCTCGTTTAATTCCGTCTCGGATGAAACAGCAGAAGCGATCGCGAAAAAACAGGCACCTGAAGAAGCCGGTCTCGGCCTCGAAGGCCGTGCCCGGTCGCGATGCTCGACCAGCGCCGTCCGGTTCCCTTCTCCGCCGCCTCAAGCCGAAGCACCTGGTTGTCGTGGCGGCCATCATCGCCGGGATCGGCCTCGGCGTGTCAAAACTCGGGACTCCACCGCCCGAGGGCGCATCTACGGTGGCTCCAGTAGATGCCGGCGAGGTGACGATGGCGCTTTCGGTCCTCGATGCCGCAACGTCCGTGGCCACGGATCTTTCAGAAGTCAGGCACGTCGTCGAGACACGGCCCGATGGCTCACTGAAAATCACCGATGCCTGCGCCTATCTGGACGCGTGGAAAGACGGTGCACCTCTTAGGCCGATCACGCCGGGTGCGTACGGCTTCTTCCACGACAAGCCGCTGCTACTTGAATTGAAGTTCCAGAACTCCACGGCGAAAAGTATTCTCATCACCAGCGCGGTCGCCGAAGTGGAGCGCAGCGTTTCGCTGGCAGAGGCCCTGCTGGTCCTGGAGACTACGAAGCCAAACGAACTCGCGCTGGTGTCCGTGGCAGCCAGTGATCCTGGGCCGGTGAACTTCCAGGTCGCCATCGCGGGCCCTCAGATGGCCTTGGACGATGCGAAACTGCCGGCTCCGATCACGCTCGAGCTCGCGAAAGGTCGCGCGCTTTTTCCGCTGACCAATGCTCCAGCCACCGGAGAAAGCACCGCCTTCGGGCAGTTCATCCTCGGCGATGGAGCCCAGAAGAAGCTCCACCGCTTCGAGATCCCGCTCGGCGGAAAGCCCGTAGTGCCCCCGACCTTCACCGAGCTTCCAACCACCGATTACAAGTTCGCTCTTCGCGATCAGGGCGGCCCGTATGAACTCGAGTGCCCGCTTTCCCGATCCATCCAGGCCGGGGAAAGCGACCGCCTCCAGATCCAGCTTGCGGCTCCACTCACGTCCACGCACCGCTTCCGTTTCCGCCTCGACTACGACGATGGCAGTGGTTCGATCAAGCAGCTCACCGGCCCTTGGATTGACGCCTCCCTGTTCGTCGAAAACGAAATCCGTTAGACAATGATCGACCCCCGCACCCACCAACCATCCGGCCGCGCCCGGCTCCTTTCGTTCGATGGCGGTGGCATCCGTGGATTGTTCGCCCTACAGGTGGCGAAGCGCATCGAAACCCTGCTGCGCGAAAAACATGCCCGGCCGGACCTCGTGCTCTCGGACCACTTCCACTACATCGGCGGCACCAGCACCGGCGCGATCATCGCGGCCTTCCTCTCATGGGGCCTGCCGGTGGACCGCATCGTCGAACTTTATCGCGAGAACGCAGTCGCGATGTTCCAGAAGTCCGGCTGGACGCAGCGCTTCACCAGCCATCGCTTCGTCGCGGAGGGGCTCTCGGCCTTCCTCCAGAAGTTCTTCGTCGAGGACGATGGCAGCCCGGCGCTGTTAGGGACGGAGAAATTGAAAACGCTCGTCCTCGCCGTCACGCGAAATGCCTCGACCGGCTCGCCCTGGCCGCTTTCGAACAACCCTTTCGCCAAGTACAACAACCGCGACGCGCCCGGCTGCAATCTCCAGATCCCGCTCTGGCAACTCGTCCGCGCCAGCACCGCCGCGCCGACGTTTTTTCCGCCGGAGGTCCTGCATGTGAAGGGCGAGCACGGTGAGCCGCTGACCTTCGCCTTCGAGGACGGCGGCGTCACTCCGTTCAACAACCCCGCGCACCTGATGCACGTCATGGCCACCTTGCCGGAGTATCGGCTCGGTTGGGAAATGGGTCGCGATCGCATGAGCGTCGTCTCGGTCGGCACCGGCGGCCTGAAGACCGGACGCGGCGACAAGCTCTTCGTCGATGTCCTCGCCCAGGCGAAAAACCTCCCGTCCTCGCTCATCAGCTCGTTCCAGCAGTACCAGGATTTCCTCTGCCGCGTCTCCGGGGAATGCCGACACGGCCCGCGCATCGATGGCGAGGTCGGCGACATGGTCCGGGAAAATCCGAGCGCGAAGTTCCTCTATGCCCGCTACGACAAGCTATTCTCCGAGGAGGATTTGTCCGCCGCCGCGCTCTGCACCGAGAAAGGCTTCACGCTCGACAACCTGGAGCTGATGGAATTTCTAACAGATTGTGGAAATCGCTACGCCGAACAGGCGGTGAAACTCGAACACTTCGACGATGTCTGAGACTCCCGCCAGATTGCAGCGACTCTGGTTCATCGGCTTCGCCGGGCATCGCGCCGTGTCCGATCCAGTCGCGGCGAAGGCGGCGATCCGTCGCGAGCTCGACCTCATCATCACCACCGTCAAGGGTGAGCCCGTCGGCATCGCCAGCGCGGCGGCGGGTGCGGACCTCTTGTTTCTCGATGCCTGCCAGGAGGCGGGCCTGCGGACCGTGGTGGTGCTGCCGTTTTCAAAGGAACGCTTCGCCGCCGACTTTGAGGATCCGGCGGAATGGCAGCACGCCTGCCGCTGCATGGATGCCGCGTGGTGGCTGGAGGTCTCGCCCGGCGGCGAGGACGCCCCGGCGGCCTATCATGTCACCGCACGCGAGGTGCTGGAAATTTCAGACCGCATGCTCTTCCTCTGGAATGGCCAGCCCGCGCGCGGTCTTGGCGGCACGGGGGAAAGCGTGAAGGAGGCCCGCGACCGTGGCATCGCCTCGCGCGTGATCGATGCCACGACCTTGCAGGCGAAGTGGGATGGCCCGGTGCCGGAGCCTGCGATGACCGATCTCGCTTTCGAGGAAATGCCCGCCGCTGCCAGCGTGGCGGAGCTCTTTGAAAAGCTCGACGCCCGTGCCACCGAGAACGCACCGAAGTCGCGGCGCTTCGCCGCCGGCTCGATGTCGCTGAACCACCTCGCCGGACTGGTGCAGGCCCTCGTCATCACCTTCGCCTCCGTCGCCGCGGAGGCCGCAGCCCTGATAAAGTTCATCCTCGTCGCCGTCGCTGCCTGGCTGCCCTGGGTCGGCGGCCGACTGCGCTGGCAGGAGCAGTGGGTGCGCGATCGCGTGCGCGCGGAGCTTCTTCGCTCCCTCATCGCCTCGCACGATCCCGGCAGCCCGCTGCGCCCTCCGGCCTTGGAGCTCTTCGGCAGCGAGGAAGCCTTTCTCCGCACCTCCGCCATGCATCTCGTGAAAAGCCGCAAGGGTTGGCAGGCCGCGCGCGATGCCTATCTCAGCGGACGCATCGACGGACAGATCGAATACCTTCAGGGAAAAGGCGATCTGGCGGCGAGCCGGATGGCCGTCTTTGGCAAGCTGTTCTGGGTCGCCTCATGGAGCGCGATGCTCCTCGGCGGCGTGGCGGTCGTCATGGCCTTTGTCAAAGCCCCGCTGCCCGGCTGGCTGGCCTTTTCCGCCGCCGTCATGCCCGGCTTTGCCGCGTGGTTGTTGGCGATGATCTCGGTCTTCGAGTTCAAGCGCCGCGCCAATCTTTACCACCAGCTCGTCGATGAGTTGAAACGTCTCCGCCCTAGAGTCGCCGCCGCCCAATGCGCCAGCGCCGTCTCCCACGCAATGAACCAGATCGAGCGACTGCTGCTGAATGAGCTTTGGGAGTGGAAGGGATCGAGGAAGAAGTGAGGGAGAGCGCAAAGAGAAGAATCTGCGGTATCAAGCTCGATGCCGAGCAATCCCAGGTGCCCCGGCAGGGGCAGGAGGAGCTTAGCCGGTGCGCGTCAGCCACCGGACCACCGGAGTGTAAAATGAGCCCCGGCGGAGGCGGGGCGACTCTTTGTTGAATGCGCTCCATTCCCGCAATCGTCGCGCCCCTACCGGGGCTCAATTGACTAACAGATCCAAACCGGTGGCTGACGCCCACTGGCTAAGTTCCATGGTCCCGCTGGGACGAAGAGTTCAAGGGCACGGACAAGAATGGCTCGATGTCAGTGTTGACTCCGAACTGGGATAAATCGTGCCGTTGGCAAGAAAACGAGACTGCCTGCTCCGCGCGATCTGTGGTAGCCAATATGCATGACTGAAGTCGCTCAATTATGGGAAGGCACTTCTCAGCTTTCTGCACCGGATCGGGCGGAATTGGCGGCTTTTCTTCTCGGGAGCCTGGATGGCACCCATCATTGGGTGAGCGACGACTAAGTTTTGAAAAGGCGAGAAGAACTGGATTCCGGAGCTGTCCGTGGACTCAGTCTCGCCGAGTTCAAGGTCGCGTGCGGTCGTTGATGCTTCTGTTAGTGGGATAGAGTAGCTACTCCGAGCATCGCGAAAGAGAACGCTCCGCAAAGACCGGTGAGGAACCAGCGATGACGTCCGGTGAGGATGACCGCATCATCTGACTTGGGATCAAACAGAACATCGACATCCGAACCAAGTCGGGGGTTCGAGAGACAAAAGCTCGATTCGAAGGCCTTGTCGCGTCCCTCTACCGTGAAAACAACACTCGGACCACTTGGCCCATCTCCATCTGTCCGGAAACCTGTAACGTGCCCTAGAGTCCTCTTCCAGGTCCTGAAACGTCTGAGCCAGATGACCTCCCGCCAAATCGCTAGTCCGAGGAATATTACAGCGAAACAAATAGCGACATGTTGCCCTGGTCTCATTGGAGATATCTTGCAGACAGCCGGGAAACGCTGATCACCGCGCGTCGGTGGCGAGTCTGAAGCCTAGGTCGGGGCGGCGGAGGGAGCGGTCGTCGGTCCATTCGCGGGCGAGGGCGCCGTTGGCGGGCTTCAGGTAGGAAGCGCCGATGATGACCCAGAGTTTCTGGCCGAGCGGGTTCGCGGGATTCACGGCAGGGCGTCGGGTCCATTCGGCGACGGAGCCGGCCATGCCGAGCATGCCAACCGGGGTGCGGTCGGGGGTTTCCGCGGTGACGGGCAACCACTTGGAGGGCTTGATGCTGGAGGGCTGCTCGACCTGCTGGCGGAGGGCGGCGAACCATTCCTCCTGAGTGGGAAGGCGGCCTTGTTTCCAACCGCAGAAGGCCATGGCGTCCCACCAGTCGACGCCGACCACCGGCGAATCGAGCGTGACGGACTGGCCCTGCCAGGTTCCGTTGGCCTTTGCGGCGGCGTAAAGACTGGCCCAGTCGGTCGGCTCGTGATCGGCCTTGGTGGGAGGCTGGGAGTCGTCGTCGAAGGTCTTCTCGCGCTGGTCCTTGGAGAGCATGCCGAGGGTTTCGAGGAACTCGGCGTACTGGCCGATGGTCACCTCATGGGCGGAGATCCGGAAGGAGCGGAGCTGGCCCTCGGAGCCGTCCGGTGTGGGGTGACTTCCGGCGGGGATGAGGACGGCTTCCGGGAGGGCTTTCGGCGGCGGTGGAGGTGGCAGGCCCGGCCTCATTTTCGCAATGCCGATGCCAATCACGATGATGACGAGGGCGGCGATGCCGGTGTAGATGCCGTACGGCGATTTTTTCGCTGCCGTCAGATGCGTGGTGGCCGGGGCGGGGGCGGGGGCGGGTTCGGCCAGTTGTTGCCCGATCTGCCCGGCGTAATCGTGGACCTGCTCCCAGGAAAGTGGCTGCTCCACGCCCTCGCCTCGCATCCAAGCGAGGAGCGTCAGCGTGCGGCTGGCACCGGGAAGGCTGTCGGCGACGAGCGGGACGAGGCTTTTCCCGAGCGAGGTGATGTCGGCCTCGGAACGCTCTGGGCTGCGACTCCCGGCCATGGCGAGATTCACCAAACGGACGACGCCGTTTTCCTCGACGTGGATATCGTCAGGATCGATCGGCGCGCAGTCCTGTGACTTTGCCTCCAGATGAAGTTGGGCCTCGGAGACGCGGCGCAGGATCTGGGCGACCAGGACTGGTTTCACCGTGGCTCCGGCGCGGAGGCGGTCGCCGATGGTGGCACCCGGCAGGCGTTCACGGGCGAAGAAGCAATTCGTGGCATTTGAAACGGCCTCATAAACCGAGCCGATCAGCGGGTGATCGACGGCGGCCTTGGCGCGGATGTCGGCGAGAAACGAGTCCCGGTGCGTGACCATGTCCGGCCGCAGTTCGTCGATCAGCACATTACGCCGCACGGCGATCTGCTCCGCCAGCCATGTGCGGGTGACCGGGCCTTCTTCGAGAAGTTCCTTGAGTCGGTAGTCGCCGAGGCGGGTGTCGTCGGGAGCGGATTCCATTGAGAAAGGGGTCAGTCAGCGCTTCGGCAGCGGCAGGGGGAGGAGGGCGTTGTCGGGATTGAAGTCAGGTGGCAACGAGTCCTTGTCGAGGAATTCAGGTGGCACATCGGCGTCCGCCGGGCCGGGATTCTGGACTGGCTGCTGGGAACGGGCGGCAAGGGCGGGGGGCCAGGCCTTCAGGTCGATGAGTTCGTTCTTGTAGTTCAGTTCGACCGATTGGCCGTAGTAGACGCGCTGGCCGAAGAGGTGCTCGTCCTGTACATTCCGATGCGGGATGATGTAGGTGACGCGCAGCAACTCCTCGCCGCCGGCCCAGTCGATCGCTCCGCTGACCCACTTGAACTCGCGGACGCTGGTTTCCTCGGTGGTCGCGACGATTTCCTTGCCACGGATGATGTCGAAAAACTTCACGGTCACGAAAAAATCGTCGGCCCCGACATTGGTCCCTGGGGCTGCCTGCACGGGGATGGTGAGCACAACGCGTTCGCCATCCTCGTAATTCACGTCCTTGAAAATGCGGGTGCGTCCCAGGGAAAGCTGGCCTCGCATGTCGGCGGTGTCCTCGATGCCGTCGCGCAATTTTGCCGCCGCACGGGTGTAAAGCGTGCCGGCCTTGGTCGCGCCCATGGCCATGACATTTTGGTAATGTTCGGAAGCGGTGTCGAAGACCCCCATCGCCTCATGCACGAGTCCGAGTTCGTATTCGACATTGGGCTCGTTGGGTTCCCTGGATTTCGCCTCCTCCAGCTTCGTGATCGCCTGGATCATGTCCTCGGCGACGCGGGCCTTGCGGGCTTCGGTGACGAGTTTCTCGATGACTGGATCCGCGATTGTCGGCGTGGTGATTGGGCGCGGCTGGACCATGGCGGCATCGGGCGAGGTCGGCAGATCGAGGGCCTGCGGCGGGCGGGCGACGATGGAGGCGGTTTCCTTCGGTCCCGGAGCAGAGGGCAGGGAAACGTATTTCGTCACCTCGCGTTCGACCACCCGGACCTCACGGGCCGATTCCATGCGAGCGGCCAGCGCCAGGCCGGCACTCAGCAGCTCGACGAAGCCCAGTAGCGCCAGAATCCAACAGGAAATCTGGAACACGTTCGTACGGGGTGCAAGGGCGGCAGGGGATGATCGTGCTTCCATCGTCTGGTAAGCTGCGGGATGGCGGCTGACCTGTCAATCGGCCCCACCGCGCTTATGGGTCTAAAAATTTTCCCGGATTGAGGATGCCGTGGGGATCGAGGGTGCGCTTCAGGGAGCGATGGACCGCCAGCGAGGTGTCGCCGAGGGCCTCCCGGATCCACGGCTTTTTCGCAAGCCCGACGCCGTGCTCGCCGGTGATTGCGCCGCCGTTGGCGAGGACCCAGTGGAACAGGATGTCCAGCGCGGCGTCCGCCTTCTCGCGGGTTTCCGGATCCTCGTAGTCCTTCACCATCAGGTTGGTGTGGATGTTGCCATCCCCGGCATGGCCGAAACACGCGACCGGGATGCCGGTTTCCTGCTCCAGCTTGCGGGCGAAGTTGACCAGGGCGACCAGCTTCGAGCGCGGCACGACGATGTCCTCGTTGAGTTTCGTCAGGCCGGTGTCGCGCAGGGAGTAGGAAAACTCGCGGCGGAGCTGCCAGATGCGGTTGCAGGCTTCCTCGTCGGGCGCGATGTCGATGAAGGTCGCGCCGGCCTTGGTGAGCAGCGTGTGCAGTTCCTCCAGCTCGGAAATCACGGCGGCGTGGCGGCCGTCGATCTCGACGATGAGGTGGGCGTTTCCTGCCGGGAAAACATCCGCTCCAAGGCGCTTGCGGGCGGCGGCGAGGGTGAAGGCATCGGCGATTTCCAGCGCGGAGGGCAGGTGGCCGGAGTTCAGGACGAGCTGCACGGCGGCGGCGGCGGTGGGAAAGTCCGGGAAGATGGCGGCCAGCATCGCGCGCGCCTGCGGCTTCGGGATCAGGCGCAGGGTGGCCTCGGTCACAATGCCGAGCATGCCCTCGGAGCCGGTGAACAGCCCGCAGAGGTCGAAGCCGGTCTTGTTCTTGTGAAGCCGTCCGCCGACACGCAGGACGCGGCCATTGACCAGCACCACCTCCAGCCCGAGCACGTAACTACGGGTCACGCCGTACTTCAGGCAGCGAGGGCCGCCGGCGTTGGTGGCGACGTTTCCGCCGATCGAGCATTCCTTCAGCGAGGCCGGATCCGGAGGGTATTCCCAACCGACCTCATGAGCGGCGCGTTGCAGGGCGGCGGTGATCACGCCAGGTTGGACGACTGCGACTCCATCCGCCGTGTCGATCGCCAGGATGCGGTTCATCCGCGCGGTGGAAAGCACGATGCCGCCCTTCATCGGCACGCAGCCACCGACATAGCCGACGCCTGCGCCGCGGGTGGTCAGCGGGATGCGGTGGCGGTGGGCAAAGGCCATCACGGCCGAGACATCGGCGGTCGATTCCGCGAATACGACCACATCCGGTTCATGCCTGGCATACCACTTGTCGGCGGCATGGACGGCCAGCACCGGCGCGCTGACATCCACCTTTCCCTGACCGAGTTTTTCGCGGAGATGGTGGACGATTTCTTCTGTTGAAAGTGGCTTCTGGGCCGCGGTATCGGGCTCTCTGGCCGCGGGTTTCTTCGTCGTTTCCAGAGGCTCCCAGAGGCTAGCCTCCACTGCGGGCGAGGTAATTCCGCGCACGGGGGTGAATCGGGTCCGCTTTTGGGGGATTGACATGGTGCGCTTACCTAGTTCAGCAGCAAGCCCGCGAGGGGTCAACCGCAGGCGTAGATCTTCTCGTAGTATTCGGCGACCATGCGGTCGGAATCGAAGGATGGGGCGACGTCGTTCATCGACTGCAGCACCAGCTTCGACCAACCGGCCGGATCATCGTAGTAAAGCGGCAACACGGCCTCGTCCATCAGCGTGTAGAATCCGAGCAGGTCGTGGCGATCCCGCGATTCCGGAGAAAGTGCCGGATCAGCGGGCGGGATGATGAAGCTGTTCTCGCCGTTCTTCGCGAACTCGCAGACCCAGCCGTCATCGGTGGAAAGATTGACCGCGCCGTTCATCGCTGCGGTCATGCCGGAGGTGCCGGAAGCCTCGCGGGTGACGACCGGGTTGTTGAGCCAGATGTCGGCTCCGTTTTTCAGGAAGCGGGAAAGTTCCAGCTCGTAACCGACAAGGATGGCGGCGTTCGGATGATTGCGCGTCAGTTGGGCGAGGTGGTTGAAGGTCTCGATCGCGCCGAAGTCGAAGGGGTAGGGCTTTCCGGCCCAGATCACCTGCACCGGTCGCTTGGTGTTCGTCATGAGCTCGCGGAACAGGCGGATGTCGCGCGCGATCAGGTCCGGACGCTTGTAACCGGCAAAGCGACGCGCCCACACGATGGTCAACACGTCGGGACGGAAGAGCTTGCCTGTCTGATCCGCCACGAGGCGGAAAAGACGCTCCTTCAGCTCGCGCTTGCGGTTGCCGAGCAGCTCGATGTCGCCGAGCTGACGGGCGGCCTCCAGGCCGTGGTCCGCCCAGTATTTCTTGTTCTGAGCGTTGGTGACGTGGGTGATCGGGCAGATGTTCGGGGACTTCTTCCACATGTCCCGGGAAACCTGGCCGTGGAGCTTGGAGACTCCGTTAGCGATTCTAGCCAGCCTCAACGCGGCGAGCGAGTGGTTGAACACATCGCCCTCGATGCCGGTGATCTGGCGGACCTCCGCCTCCGGCACGCCGCCGAAGAAGGAGAAGTCGTGGAGCAGCTTGAAATCATGCTTCTCGTTGCCCGCTTCCTCCGGGGTGTGGGTGGTGAAGACGAGACGCTTCGTCACCTCCTCCTTGCTACGATACTTCTCGTACAAACGGAAGGCGGCGGAAAGCCCGTGGGCCTCGTTGAGGTGCCAGACCTCGGGATCGACCCCCAGTTCCTCCAGCAATCGCGCACCACCCGCGCCCAGCACGATGTATTGGGCGATGCGGCGCAGCGGATCGTTGTCGTAAAGACGGTGCGTGATCGCACGGGAGAGCTCGTCGTTCTCCTCCACATCGGTGCTCAGGAAAAACATCGGCACGGTCGAGAAAACCTCCGCCGGGAGATACATCACCTTCACCCACACCGGATGGCCGTGGACCGGGACGGTGAAACGGATGCCGGTGTCCTGGAGGAAGGTGTATTCATTTCTCCGGAACTGCACTGCCATGCCGCCGTCGTCGCCGCGCGTCTGGTTGTAGTAGCCGTAGGACCAGCAGATGCCGATGCCCACCAGGTTCTGCCTCAGCGCCGCCGCCGACCTCATGTGCGAGCCAGCGAGGAAACCGAGGCCGCCGGAATAGATCTTGAAGCTCTGGTCGATCGCGAACTCGCAGGAAAAATACACCGCGCTTTTCGAATACTCGGGAGCGATCTCGTAGGGGTGGGCGAACGGTTTTGGAAGAAAGGACATGAGGGATGGTTGGGGTTTCGCGGGCTGGTCCGCAACCGGACGGCTGTTAGACCGTCCAATCCAGCACCACCTTGCCCGATTGGCCCGACATCATCGTCTCAAAGCCTTTCTCGAACTCGGTGAAATGGAATCGGTGCGTGATCACGGGCGTAATGTCCAGACCGGCGCGAATCATACTGCTCATTTTGTACCAAGTTTCGAACATTTCCCGACCGTAAATCCCCTTGAGGATCAAGCCCTTGAAGATGACCTTGTCCCAGTCGATCGCAACTTTTTCCGGGAAGATTCCGAGCAGCGAAACTTTCGCCCCGTGCGAGCTGTGGGTCAGAATATCGTGCAGGCCGGACGGGTGGCCGGACATCTCCAGCGCGACGTCGAAGCCCTCCTTCATGCCCAGCTCCTTCTTCACGTCATCGAGCGATTCCTTGGAAACATCGACCACGCGGGTGGCTCCGAGCTTTTTCGCCAGCTCCAGGCGATAGGGGTTCACATCGGTCACCACCACGTGTCGGGCCCCGGCGAATTTGCAGACAGCGGCGGCCATGCAGCCGATGGGGCCGGCTCCGGTGATGAGCACGTCCTCCGCGACGAGGTCCCAGGACAGTGCGGTGTGCACGGCATTTCCCAGCGGGTCGAAGGTGGAAACGATTTCCTCCGGGATCGAGGGATCGACCTTGTAGACGTTGGTGTAGGGGATCGAAAGATACTCCGCGAAGGCACCCGGGCGGTTCACTCCCACGCCGAGGGTTTTCGGGCAAAGGTGGCGTCGGCCCGCGAGGCAGTTGCGGCAGCGGCCGCAGACGATGTGGCCTTCGCCGGAAACGAGTTCGCCGGGGACGATGTCGGTCACGCCCGAGCCGACAGCCTCCACCACGCCGCAGAATTCATGGCCGACATGCATCGGCACCGGGATCGTCCGCTGCGCCCACGAGTCCCATTTCCAGATGTGGACGTCGGTGCCGCAGATCGAGGTCTTGCGGACCTTGATGAGCACATCCATCGGCCCGACTTCGGGTTTCGGTACCTCCTGCAGCCACAATCCGGGCTCCGCCTTTGCTTTGACCAATGCTTTCATGATTCCGAGACAAACTAAGTGACGCCGCCATCGTGCATGCAGCCCCGGCGCGAGCGACGAAATTTTTCACCCATTCGCCCACGTGGCGTCCCTCGGTCACGACGCGTCGAAGCGTGCGCCCATGGGGTTACCCAAACTTACTTCGTCTGCTTTGAGTTCAGCAAATCAAGATTCGCTGCGGCGAAGGCCTTGCCGATCGGTGCCATGACCTTGGCGGCGCCGAGGTAGTGATAGCCGCCGTTCGAAGCTCCCTTCAGGCGCTTCCATTCGTCAGGAGTGAAGTTTCTGGCCATGTGCTTCATCTTGTTCTCCGATGAGTCGTCCTTTTCCTCGGCGACCTTGGCATCGACCTTCGGCCAGCAGGATTCCATCTTCTCTTGAAGTGCTTCCAGATCGCCATCCCAG
>JANOKL010000348.1:0-1312 GCA_031419215.1 Luteolibacter sp.
TGGTCTCTCTTGTCTATCTGCATGCACGACGCCCGCATCGACGCCCTTGCCCGCCAGTTGGTTCGCTATTCCACCTACTTGAAGAAGGGTGAAAAGGTCCTGATCGACCTCTTCGACGTGCCGGATTCGATCGGCATTGCCCTGATTCGTGAGGCCCGTGCGAAGGGTGCGTTGCCTTTCATTCGGGTCCATCAGTCGCGCCTCACCCGTGAGATGCTCAGCGGAGCCGAGGACGCCCAGTACGCCACCCTCAGCAAGCATCTGCTCGCCGAAATGAAGGACATGGACGCCTACATCGCGATCCGCGGTGGAAACAACATCGCCGAGAACTCCGATGTCCCGGCCGAGCGCATGAAGCTCGCCATGAAACACATGCGGCCCGTGCTCGATCATCGAGTGAAGAAGACCAAGTGGTGCGTCCTCCGCTGGCCCAGCGGCTCCATGGCCCAGCAGGCCGGCATGAGCACCGAGGCCTTCGAGGACTTTTATTTCAAGGTCTGTCTGCTCGACTACAAGGCGCTCGTCCCGGCGATGAATGCGCTGAAGAAGCTCATGGACAAGACCGACCAGGTCCACATCAAGGGACCCGGCACCGATCTGCGTTTTTCGATCAAGGGCATCCCGGCGCTCATCTCCGCTGGAAACTACAACGTCCCGGATGGCGAGGTCTTCACCTCACCGGTCAAGGACTCGGTCGAGGGAGTCATTCAGTACAACGCCCCGACCATTTATCAGGGCATCCCCTTCGACTCCATCCGCCTCGAGTTTTCCAAAGGGAAAGTCGTCAAGGCCGACGCTGGTGCGAAAACGAAGGAGCTCAACAAGATCCTCGATAGCGACGAAGGCGCGCGCTACATCGGTGAGTTCGCACTGGGCTTCCACCCGCACATCCGCGAGCCGATGCGCGACATCCTCTTCGACGAAAAGATTGCCGGCTCCTTCCATTTCACGCCAGGCCAGGCCTACGAGGATGCGGACAACGGCAACCGCTCGCAGGTCCACTGGGACATGGTCTGCATCCAGCGTCCCGACTACGGCGGTGGCGAAATCTGGTTCGACGGCAAGCTCATCCGCAAGAACGGCAAGTTCCTCGTGAAGGCGCTGGAGAAGCTGAACGGGTGACTTCCTTTAGAAGAGTGGCCAGGGGTCAGGAATCAGAGGGCAGGAAGAAAAAGAGGGGCACGGGCGGGCCGCCCAATACTGTCAGTATAGCTTGAAATTTACAAGCGGCTGTGTATGTTCGGATGCATGGCCAGGCACGCGAAAAGCATCTCTCAAGGGAACACAGCCACCGAGCATCTCGGCGTTGGGG
>JANOKL010000349.1:0-19607 GCA_031419215.1 Luteolibacter sp.
GGCTTCCGTGCGTTCGACACGAGCGATGACGACTTCCAACTGGGCGGCCACCCAGCTTTCCGACCGGCAACTCCTCTACGCCGCGAACGACGCCTATGCCGCGATCAAGGTGCACCACGCGCTGAAAAAGCCGACCGACGCCTGATTTGAAGTGGGAGAAACCTGAATCGGATTCGGTCAGGTTCCCGCCTTGTCTCTTGCGTTTTCTCATGTGACCTTTCGGCATGGCTTCCAACCTGTCGCCTGAATACTTGGCCTCCCTTCGTCGAATGACCGGTCAGCAGAAATTGCGGACCGCTTTCGCAATGTACTGGAGCGCCAGGAAGCTCAAGACAGCGGCCATCCGGCTAAAGCACCCGGAGTGGTCTGAAGACCAAGTGGCTGAAAAAGTGAAGGAGATTTTCCTGCATGCTCAATTCTGACCCACCGCTCAGCTCGACAAACCCGACCAAACCACCCTGACGGACTTGATCCGGGAACATCGTTTGGAGCCGGAATGGCATCTGGCATTGACTCAGGAGGATTGAGGCCCCCGATCGGCATGACCCGATCATTTCCCGCTCCGCTGATTTTCCGCCCTTGCCACGGGGAAACGGGGTGTCTTGACTGTCGGCCCTTCAAATTTTCCTGTGAAAGCCCACGAACTTTACTCCGCCGTCGATCCCGCCCTGGTGACCCAGATGCTTAATTGGTTCCGCGCCAATGACCGCAACGTCTACCGCTCCGCCGTTGCCACGCTGGCCCAGAACCGCAAGCTGCGCCCGGTCTTCGTCGAGAAGAAGTCGATGGCCGACCAGTATGCCTGGATTCATAAGACCGTGCAGTTGCGCGGCTGCGACACCATCGGCGAGCACCTGCTCCAGGCCTGGCTGATGGCGGGAAATCAGATGCTGCTGGCCGCTTTCTGCGACGGCATGGGCATCGCCCACGATGGCAAGGGCTCGGTCGTCGGAGATCTGCCGAAGAAGCTCGATGAAGAGCGGCTCAACGGCGCGATCGACCGCATTCTCGAAAGCGGCTTCGACCCGAAACTGGTGACCCTTTACCTGCACTGCTTCAACATGCAGGTCGACGGTGGCTGGCCGGAGCTGAGCGGCAAGCTGGAGAGTGACGAGCGTCTGGTTCTGGCCTGAACGGCCCGGAACTCGTTGCGCGGAGGGACAGAACACGCTTGGTTGTTCACCATGAAACGTGTCTGCGCCGCGCTCGGCCTGAGCCTCTTGTGCCAGATTTCCGCAGAAGCGGCGGTTTCCCAGTGGCGATCGTTGGGCGACGGCTCAGGCACGACGATCGAGGCCCGCTTTGAGGGGAAAAAGGAAGGGCTTTACCTGCTGCGGCGTCGTGCGGACGGCAAACTTTTCGAAGTGCGGCCGGATTTCCTCAAGCCAGCGGATCAAGCCCTCTTCGATCAGTCCGCGAAGACCCTCGACACAGAGCTCGGCAAGCTCAACACCACCGCCACGCATCCGCTGTTCAGCGGTACGCCCTTCGAGGCAAGGCCCGCCGAAGAAATCGCGAAGGCCCTGAAACTGCGCCAGGAGTCCTCCACGAAGTTCAGCAAGAGCTGGCGGCTTTATGCGTCAAAGGTCGAAGGCTACCGGCTGTTCGGCGCGATGCCCTACTCGGTGGCGCTCTACGCGGACACCGAAGGCCACGCCAGCAGCTTGTCCGTCGTTTTTGCCAACAAGGGCGACTTCGGCAGCCAGGCCGGAAGCGCGGAGGATCATTTCAAGGGCGGAACCGATTCCAGCGCCAAAAGCCTCGCCGAGGCCATGGCCCGCGATGAAGCAGCAGTCGCGGCCGCGCTTTCCGGCGTGCTCGGAGAACCGCAGACCCAGCGCTTCGGTGAGGGGAAAAGCCGCCGATCAATCAAGCGCTGGGACTGGAATGGCCACTCGCTGCTGCTTTCCTCCGAGGAAAACGAATACGTCTCCCTGCTCATCGTGCCGCTCGATTTCGCCGAGGCCGATGGCCGGACCGCCCAGATGAAGGACACCCAGCTCAAAAAGCGCCTCACCGAAAGCGTGGTCCGCGATCCCAACGGCGATGTCTATCTCGGCCAAATCCCGATGGTCGATCAGGGCCCCAAGGGCTACTGCGTGCCCGCCACGTTCGAGCGCGCGATGCGGACGATGGGAATCGACACCGACATGTATCTCCTCGCCATGATCGGCGGCACCGCTGCGGGCGGCGGCACCTCGATCGACAGGCTGCTCGAAAGCGTCCGCTCCAGCGTTTACCGCAAGGGCCGCCGCACCAAGGATGAGAACGTCAAGGAACTCCGCATCCGCGATGTGAAACGCTACATCGACGAGGGTATTCCCGTGATGTGGGCGATGAAGTCGGTGGAGGACTACAACAAGACCGCCAACGAAAACACAGCCAAGCGCAAGAAGGTCACCGACTGGCCAGCCTATACCAAGGAAATCGCCACCAAGGCCGAGGAAATCAGCACCAAGGACAAGCCGGATGAAAACCACCACATGTGCATGATCATCGGCTACAACGAGGCCACCAACGAGCTCGTCGTCAGCGATTCCTGGGGCTCCAGCTACGAGCGCCGCTGGGTGCCGGTGAAGGTCGCCAACTGGGCCAGCCAGGGCTCGATCTTCATGATCCTGCCTTGAGGAAAATCCTTCTTCGCTAAAGCTACGAAGGACAGGTTCGAAGCTCGAAATTAGAAATTCGAAACTGGGATCAGCGGCTGCTCTTCAGTGAAAGCATCCGCCAGTCGTGGGCCTTCGCGGGGATCGGTCGGACGATGCGCTCTACGAAATGACGCGGCCAGATCGTTCCGTCACCGGCTTTCCAGTGTTCGGAAAACGTGACCTCGACGTCCGCGCCCTTGGTGCTTTCCAGACCTTCGATGGTGAACTGGAATTGTTTCATCAAGCCGGTGTCGCGACCGATCCACGCGATGAAATGATCCTGGGTCGATTCACCAATGCCGGGCTTCAGGGTTCCCTGAACGCCATCACAGAGTTCATCGCCGACCTTCCGAGGAGCCACCACCCCGAGCGAGATGGCTCGGGTTTTCAGATACGAAGGGCCGAAAAGAAAGGCGGTGTAAGCATCCGCCACGAGGGCCGAAGCGGCCTTCACCTCGGAGTCGTGGCTTTCGATTCCGCCGTAACGGACCTTGGTGGATCCCGGCGTCCGCAGCACCACCTTCGTCCCGCCGGGACCGGTGTGGACCTGCCTGACGCGGGAGTTGCGGGGCTCATAAAGCTCGACCGATGACTTCCGGAAATTCGGGTCCACCAGCACCGGCTGGACCTTCTTCGCGATGCCCGACCACTCACCCGAATAGGAAACCTCGACCTTCCCATACTTCGACCAAGGGTCTCCGCTGGCCTTCGCGGAGTGGGAAAGCAAACGGCTGGCCGTAGTGGAATCCCCAACTACAGAAGCCTTTCCCGGAACCTCCAGGCGGGCGCAGGACGGCAGCAGGGCGAGCGAGAGCAGGGCTAGGAGACGCATGGTCCGCTTCTGATAACGCAAAACGCCCGATCTGCAAGGGACCCACTTCATTTCGTCATTCCGGCTTCGTCATTCGTCATTTCCCTCTCCTGCCTTGAAACCCACCCGCCGACCCGGTAGCGTCCGCCGCCCGGAGTCGCCCTTCGGTCTCCCACTCCATGCCCAAGGTCCACATCCGCACGTACGGCTGCCAGATGAACGAACGTGATTCCGAACAGGTCTCGCAGATGTTCATCAACGGCGGCTACACGGTCACGCCCGACGAAACCGAGGCCGATGCCATCCTGATCAACACCTGCTCGGTGCGCGATCAGGCCGAGCAGAAGGCCATCGGGAAAATGCGGAACATCGGGACCTACCGTCGCGACCGCTCGCACGTGGTCTATGGCTTCATGGGCTGCATGGCGCAGTCGCGCGGTGAGGAGCTTTTCGAAACGATCCCGCATCTCGACGTGGTCGTCGGCACCCAGAAGTATCACAAAGTGTTCGACTACGTGGACACCATCCTCAAGCGCCGGCTCGAAGCGCGCATGGACGATCCCACCTGGTCGCTTGTCGGCCAGAATGTTTGCGACACCGCCGAGGAGGAAGGCTCGCAGAACACCATCCGCGACCACACGCCGAAGGGGCATGAGGCCACGTCCTTCGTCTCGATCATGCAGGGCTGCAACATGCGCTGCTCGTTCTGCATCGTCCCGGACACCCGTGGCAAAGAACGTGGACGACCGATCGAAGACATCGTCAACGAAGTGAAGCGTCTCGCGGATCGTGGCGTGCGCGAGGTCACGCTGCTCGGCCAGATCGTCAACCTTTACGGCCGCACCGAGTTTCCGAAGGTGGATGGAAAATCGCCGTTCGTGCAGTTGCTCGAGGCGGTCCACGAGGTCGAGGGCATCGACCGCATCCGTTTCACCTCGCCGCATCCGATCGGCTATCGCGACGACCTCGTCGCCGCTTTCACCTACTTACCGAAGCTCTGCTCGCACATCCATTTCCCGATGCAGAGCGGCAGCGACCGGATCCTGCGCGCGATGCGTCGTCCGTACAAGAACGACAAGTTCATCGAGATCTGCGAAAAAATGAAGGCCGCCCGTCCGGGCATCGCCATCACCACCGACATCATCGTCGGCTTCCCCGGTGAAACCGAAGAGGACTTCCTCGCCACGGTCGAAACGGTCGAACGCCTCCAGTTCGACAACGCCTTCGTCTTCCGCTACTCGCCGCGTCGCAACACGCCCGCCGCCGAGATGGACGAACAGCTCACCGAATCTGTGAAGGAGGAGCGCAACCAGCGGCTGCTTGAGGTCGTCAACCGCCTCGCGATTGAAAAGAACGCCGCCCTCGTCGGCACCGTCCAGCAGGTCCTCTGCGAAGGCCCGAGCAAAAACAACAAGGAGACCCTGAGCGGACGCACCAGCCACAACAAGATCCTCATCTTCGACGGCGACCCCCACAAGCTCACCGGCCAGCTCCTCGACATCCAGGTCGAGTCCAGCACCGGCTTCACGCTTTATGGGAGTGTGCTGTAAGGAGTCGGGACATTTCTGTCCCGACCAACCCCACGCGCATGAATCCACGCCCGTTCCATCGCTGGAAATCCTTTTGGATCGGGATCTTCGTGATCGCGTCGCTTTGCTGGGGTTGGGAGCGATCCGTTCATTTCTGGGAAACCCTGTGCTTGAGCTCCCCACGATCTGGAAATTGCGTGATGCTGGTTCAAGGTAATGGTGGCCTACGTATCATACTGCTTAGGAACCCCGGGGGGATGATTGGCGCTTCTGGATTTCCGCTAGTGGGTTCCGCTTTTTTCCCAGTCAGCATTTGGAGCTACTCTTTTGGTAGCCCGCACTTCCAGTTCCCTTGGCCATTGGAATGGGAGTCGTCGAAAAACACCAATAGCCTGGGAATCGCCTACTGGTTCCTGATCCTCCTCTTCGCTACCATCTGGATCATCTGGATGGTCAGGAGGGCGCGGAGATTCAAGCGATTGGTGAGCCTTCAAGGCAGGGACCCGACCTCCGGGCGGTCCGGTTGGGGAGAGTCACCATGACCTTGCGACGAAGATTCCCATAAGAGCTTGTCTTACCCCACGCTCACCGAACAGCGGATCTCGTCACTCGCAGCCATTCCCAGCTGTAGACCGCCTCCCACCGGACCGCCCGGAGGTCGGGTCCCTGCCTGCTGATTCAGCTCTTCGCCAGGTTTCCGATTCCCTGAATGACGATCACACCGCACTCAGCCCCGGTCCAGTCAGCTTCCGCGTGTCGAGTTTTCCATCTTTGGAGTCGAACAGGCCGGGAAACTTCTCCGTCCAGCCTGCGTTGGCGGCAGGAACATATTCCCGCGAGTTGGCCTCGATCGTCGAAAGCCCCGGAATGTGTGAGGCGATGCCCGCCGAATGAATCAGCGAGGCTCCTGGACAGGTGAGGTCCTGCACGCAGAGGAACATGCCGAATTTCTGACCCGCCGCCGCCATCAGCATCGCGTGGGACTGGCCCTTGCAGGCTTTCAGGCAGGCACCGGTGTAGCCCATTTCGCGGGAAAGAAGCAGGGTCTCCAGATCTGTTAGAGACTCATCGATCACCACCGGTCGCAGCTTCGAGGCCTGGTGCATGACGTTCTTCCGATCCGACTGAAGATCGCGGCGTGTCGGCTGTTCCAGATACAGGATGCTCTCGAATCCAAGCGGAGCCTGCTCCTTCACCTTCCGGAGAAACTCCAGCACATACTCCACATCCGGACAGCGTTCGTTGAAATCACAGCAGTATTTCCAGTCCGCCTTCGGATCAGCCTCGCGGGCCACGCGGTCGATCGCCACCGTGCGTGCGATGTCCCACTCCAGGTTTTCGCCCTGGAGCTTGATCTTGATCCGTTGGAGATGGTCGCGCTTGATCCACTCGCCGAGCGTTTCGGGCAGTCCGTCGTTGAGCCGCTCCTTCATCTCGGACTCCGCCACCGCATCGAGCCCGCCGACGGAGTGGAACAACCAGATCCAGTCGCGTGGGGTCGGGTTGACGAAGGCTTGCAGCGAAAGCCCCTTGAACTCGTCGTTGAGATAGCGCGAGAGGTCGTGTCCGAGCAACTCGGGCGAATACGTCCGATAGACGCTGAGCCCGAGCGATTTCCCGAAGGCATCATGCAGGGCGGCATCGATCGCACTGGCTGTGACCTGCGTGCAGAGTTTTGGAATCGGTGTCGTCAGCTTCAGTTCCTTGGAAACATCGGCCGCTGCTTTCAGATACTCGGGCTCGAGCTCGTGGTTGATCTCGATCGGATGCGCCGTGGCCTTGTAGCCCTCCGTGATCTTCGCCAACCGACCGGCCAGCTCCTTCATCGCACCGAGTGTCGTGTCGTAGGGCATGTCCTTCGAGGGAAACGACCAGACATTTCCCAGCGGCATCGACCCGAAGCCCTTCGTCTCTTTCCCATCCGGAGAGGAAACCCGGACCGTGACATTCAGCAAGGTCACCCGATCCACCGCCACGCCGCCGAACTTGTAGGGAGCGCGATAGCGGAACTCCTCGAACGCCACCTTCACCTCCTCGATCCGGATGCCGGTGCGGGACTTCACCACGATCGAAGGCCCGGCCACCGCACGCGTCCCGAGGGCTCCGAGCGCCACCAGTGAAGAAGCCTTCAGAAAATGCCGGCGGCTTGGCAGTCCGGTTTCATCAGGGGAATGGCTGGGTTGATGATTCATAAGAGGCAAAGATTGATTTTCTGGAGGCTTACGTGGAATCCTACCTCTCGCTTGGAGCCGAGCAAGAACGACAGGACATCACTTTCGCGAAGCCAAGCTGCGGACGTGGGGATAGCCCAGGATCTTCGAATCCGAGGTCAGCACGGTTAGCCGATGCACCCTCGCGGTGGCGACGATGATCCGGTCGGCGGGATCACGATGCTCCCATTCGGGAAGTCGGGTCGCATCAATTGAAATCTCCGGAGTCAGATCGAGGACTTTGACCCGATGGGCAGGCAACGCGAGGCGGAACCATTCTTCCAGCGGCATACCGAAGATCAGTTGGCCGAGCGATTCCTTTCGGGCGACCTCTAGCAGGCTGATGCTGGAAACGTGAACCGTTTGCTGTCCATTGAGCGATTTTTTCACGGCAAGCTTCAAGAGCTCAGGCGCGCAGAAGGCGTCAATCCAGGCACAGGTGTCGAGAAGAAGTCCTTCGTTCATGCAGAAGTGCGGGTTTCAACTTTCCCAATCCCCGGCGTCCCAAGCGGGAGCGGCCGGATCATAACCGGGCCCCAGCGTGACGGTGCCTTTGCCGCTACCCAGCCAGCTTTCCAAGGTCGGCGCAGCGGCGGAAAGCGCCAATGGCTGCACCACCGCGACCGCTTTTCCATGACGGGTCAATTCAAGGATCAGGTTCCCTTTCTCCACTTCCCGGATTTCCTCGGTGCAGTGGGCCTTGAACTCGCTGACGCTGAGTTGCCTCACGGTCATGCGTTTACCCTAGTCTGACTATTTAAATGGTCAATTTTGAACTCGCAGGAAGCCGCAGCTTCCGAAGTTCGAGACAGCAGGTGACGAATCCCATTTCACCCTGTAAGACCGCCGCATGTCCCCTGCCCTCGAAGCCCTGCTGCTGCCTTTTTCCAAGGGCGGGCTGACCGTTCCGAAGCGGGCCTTGTTTCTCGGGGCCGAGGTTCATCCGGACCTGAAGGCCTGGCCGGACACGACCGGTTGGCAGCCACACAAGGGGCTGGCGATGATTTGGGAAGGTGCAGGATTCAAGCGTGTGGACGAGCCGACGGAGACCTGGCCGCTGGTGATGATGTTGCCGGGAAAATCGAAGGACGAGACCCTGGCGCAATTTGCCCAGGCCTACGATCTCCTCGAAGACGGCGGCATCCTGCTCGCCTCGATGACCAACCTCGGCGGCGCGGAGCGCTTTGAGAAAGAGCTGAAGAAAGCGGCTGGATCGGTGGAGTCGCTTCAGAAGCACAAGTGTCGCGTGTTTCATGCCGTGAAATCCTCCGCCTGGGATCAGGAGCTCCTTTCCAAGTGGCGCGAGGCGGGAAAGATCCGTGTCATTCCAGATACGACATTTCTCGTACAACCCGGCCTCTTCAGCCCTGATCACCTCGATCCCGGCTCGAAGCTCTTGGTCGAGCATCTTCCCAACAGCCTGCGCGGTGCCGTGGCGGATCTCGGCGGTGGGTGGGGCTACCTGACCCGTTGGGTGGCCGATCATTGTCCGAACGTGAAGCGGATCGATCTGCATGAGGTCGATGCCCGTGCCATCGCGCTTGCTCGTGAGAACCTGAAGGACTCGCCCGTCGAGGTGGCGTTTCATTGGCACGATGTCTCGAAAGGCCTGCCCCACACCTACGATGCCGTGGTGATGAACCCTCCGTTCCACAGTGGCCAGAACACTGACATCGATCTCGGAGTCGCCTTCGTGAGAAACGCCGCCGCATCCTTGAAACAGGGTGGCCGACTCTACCTCGTCGCCAACCGCAAGCTCCCCTACGAACGTCAGCTCGACGCCGCCCAACTCACCTGGCGCAAGGTCGCCGAGGACGGCACCTACAAAGTCCTCTTCGGCGAACGGACTTTGAAGTAGAGGTCTCACCCATTCGTCATTTAGATTTCGTCATTCGTCATTTCTTTATGAAGTTGATCAAGCACCTCGCCAACCTCGGCTACGGCTCCCGCAAGGAGGTCCAGCGCCTGATCCGCACCGGCGCGGTCACGGATCTCGAAGGCAACAAGCTCGATGAAACGAAGCTGCCGCCGCATGAGACGATTCTGGTCAAGGGCCAGCCGCTGGATGCGCCCTTGCCCTTGACGATCGTGGTCAACAAGCCCGACGGCTACACGTGCAGCACCAAGGATCCGGGCGTCACGGTTTACGATCTCCTGCCGCCACGCTTCGAGCTGCGGAACCCGGTGCTGAGCACGGTTGGACGGCTCGACAAGGACACCACCGGTCTGTTGCTGATGACCGACGACGGCCAGCTGCTTCACAAACTGATCAGCCCGAAGACGGTGATGCGGAAGGTTTATCATGTCACGCTCGACCGGAAGATCGAAGGCCATGAGGCGGAGCTTTTCGCCAGCGGCACCCTGATGCTGCGCACCGAGGAAACGCCGCTGCTGCCCGCGACGATGGAGGTAATTGGCGAAAAGGAGGCACTGCTGACTCTAACAGAAGGCCGCTACCACCAGGTGCGCCGCATGTTCGCGGCGGCTGGAAATCACGTCGTCGCGCTGAAGCGCATCGCCATCGGCGGCTTCGCGCTGCCGGAGAATCTGGAGGAGGGCGAATGGCGTGTGCTGACGCCGGAGGAATTGGAAAGTCTCTGGAAGTAGCACCACTTTGCAAGTTGTGTGCGGGGTGGAGCTGTTCTTCCCGAACTGCTGACCCTTCACCCTAACAGCTTCTTTTTCCCATCGATTCCTCCGGGAGGCCGGGTCGGCCTTTCTCCGGGAATCTACTGCACCGCACGCTCAAGTTGCAAACTTGAGCTACTTCTGAAGGTCTTCCAGCAGCCGTTGCTTCTCTGGCCCTTCGGGTAGGGTGGCGGCCCAGTCCTTGGCGGTGTCGGGGAAACGCTTCGCCATCATCCGGGCGTAGTTCGCGGCGGCGGCATTGCGGAAATCACCGGCAGGCTGGCGGTTGATCCACTCGCCGGCGGCTTCGTAGTCGTCGTTGATCCACGTGGTGAGCATCGGCCTGGCGGTGTCCGCGACCTTTTCCGGCGGCAGGGATTTTTCCATCCAGTCGAGCCAGGCGTCCGGGCGTGCGGATGCGTTCAGGTTCTTTGAAAGCCCCTCGGCCACGGTGACCGCCTCATCGGGGGAAAGCTCCTTAATCCACGCTCCTGGCCCGGTGGACGAGTGATCCATCAGCCCGCTGCCAAGTCCGCTGAGAACGTCCTTCCGATTGGTAGAGTCGAGCGTCGAGACGCGCAGTTCTGCCACCAAGGATGCCCGCGCGCCGTCATCGGTTAGGGATCTGGCAAGCGCGTTTGCCGAGGTGGTGCGCTTTCCTTCCGTCCCGATTCTGGAAAGATTCGCCAACGCCAGTCCCGGATCACGCGAGGCCGACTGCCTGATCGCTTGCTGAAGGGCTTCCTCGTAATCTTTTCCGAGGGATTCCCGGTTTTTCTCCAGCCACGCCAAGGCATTTGAAGGATCCTGCTGCGCCCAGCTTCCGACCACCCCGGACACGCTTCCAACCTGCTCGCGATTCGCCAGCGCAAGCTCCGCTGCCGCTTCTCCCTGACGGGCGGCGGCGAGGTGCAGGGAAATGCCGACCAGTTCGCGCACCTCTTTCGGGTCCAAGGACGGGTCCGATTTCAGATCGGCGATCACCCGCTTGAGTTCCTTCGGAGAAAGATCGATCAAGCGGCCAATCCATTCGCGCACTTCGGCCTCTACCTTCATCCGGGTCTCGGGATCCTGCGATTCCTCGATGTTCTTCAGACGATGATAGGCCGCGACAAGCTCATCCTTGAGATGCTCGGGAGACGATTTCTGTGAGGGTCCTCGGCCGGAAAGGCGTGCCGTCGCCCTCGCATCATCGCTTTCTTTTTCCGGAAGTCCGATCGCAGTGGCGCGGGCGACGAGTGTTTCGTGCTGAGTCTGCAAGCGCGCGACGGCAGTTTTTTCACGTACACCACTCCAGAAGAGGGCGACGAGAATCAGCAGAAAGATGACGCGGAGAAATTTCATGGCCGTGGGGTCTGTCCGGCTTCAATGGCGTTCAGAACATCGGCGCGCTTTCCGAGATTGCTGATGCGGTTGGCGAGGTCGCGCGCGGTGGCGTAGTCGAGCTTCTGCTTGTTCCCCTGCGAAGCGCTGAGAAGGAAAGTGCTGATCAACTCGTCCGAGGGCTGATCTTTCTGAAGGCGGTCGAGAGTCGTGAAGATCTGTTCGGAGTCCCAGCCATTGCTGAAGCCCTTTCCAATCATCGAGCCGATGTAGGCATCACCTTCCGTTGACTTGTCCGCCAGCCAGGAGCGGATCGCCGGAACCTCGTCGCCGGTGAGTTGATCGGCCTTTTTGCCAAGCGCGAACATCGCGTTCCCGGCGGCGGCTTCGGAAAGACGCGGGAGTTCCTCGGGCGTGGGCGAAACTCGCTCGAAGAAGGCATCCGCTCCCGCCAGATCTCCGGACTGCATTGCCCGATTCAGGAGAGGCTTCAATGCTTCGGCAACCTCCGAGGGCTTGAGGCCGCTGGTCCGGACGACCTTGGCAAAGTCGGCCTGCTCCTCGGGTTTCAAGGACTGGAAATACCACGACTGAAGCGTCGGCAGGCGGTCCAAGGGATCGAGTGCGGCGATGCGGCTGCCGTCCTTGGTTCTCAGAAAAATCAGGGCCTCATACTCCTGCCTCACGCGCGAGGTACCGGCCAGCGAGCGGCTTTCGAAAAGACCGGCGGCGATTTGCTTGTCCAGCCAGGCGAGCGCCTGCGGGCCGTCGCGCAGGATCCATTTTTCAAAGAGTCCGGATCGTACCAAAAGCTGGTGATGGATCTGGCGCGACGTCTTTCCGGCGAAGCCCTCCTCGATCACCGCGAAGGCCCGGGCGGGATCCTTTTCCACGAGGACATCGAGCAATTTCCCCACGATCCGCTCGCGATCCTCTTCGGAAAGATCCGACGCGCGAGCGTCGGCGATCATGCGCTCCAGCGACGCCGCGTCGAGGGTGCGAAACTGGCTGCCGAGCATCAGGGACTCGCGAAACGCCGCCGGGTTGCCGCTGTCCGCGCCGCGCAGGATGGCGGCGAGTTTCGCCATGCCGGAGGGACCGGATTTGACGAGGGCCTTGGCGTTGAGGCCGGAGTTCTCCTCCTCGGCTGAGGACTCGACGCGCTTTTCCCAGGCCTCGATCCGCTGGCTGAGTCGGGCATTTTCCTCCTCAAGTTTTCCCGCGCTGCGATGCTGAAGCAGGAAAAACCCAAGTCCTCCAGCAGCCGCCAGCAGCAGGGAAAGATCAGGCCAGGTGAGAGATCGGGGCTTCATGAATGGGATTGCGGTGGCAAGCCTTAGAACGGCAGAGGTGAAAAAGCGAGCAGCGAAGCAGATCCCCAGTCTCTTGATTCTGGAGTCTTGAATCTGGAATCTGGGAACTCAGTTCAGCCTTGTCCGATGGCCCGGGCTCGCTGAATCTCCCGCCCACATGGACGCAATGCATCCCTACGAGAAGCTGCCGCTGTTTGGCACCGGGCTGACGCTCGGCATCGCCCTGGTGCTGCTGCATGCGGTCCTGCTGCTGAAGGGCCCTGCCTCGCAGGCGTTCCTGAAAAAGTTCCCGCGCGACAAGTTCATCGGCCAGATCCTTCTCGGGATCGGCCTGATGTGGTTCTGGCTGATCATTGCCCCTCCGGGAAAAGGCATTTTCAGCGCGCTAGCGATGGACCTCGGTGAGTTCAACAACATCAAGGGCGTGCTCCGTATCCTGGTGCCAGCCTCGATCGTCGCGGTCTCGATCAGCGTGAAGGATTTCCTCGCCGTCCGCGCGCTCGGTCTGCTCGGTCTGATGATGGCCTCGCCGCTGCTTTCCGCCGCGTTTTTGAAGGACCCGACCTCGCGCCTGTTGATTCCGCTCTACACCTACGTGCTGATCACTGCCTCGCTGTTCTGGGTCGGCATGCCTTACCTCTTCCGCGACATGATCGGCTGGGTGACCGCTTCGCAAGGCCGCTGGAAAGCGCTCTGCGCCGGCGGACTGGCCTATGGCATCGCCATCGTGGTCTGCGCCTTCGCGTTCTGGCGCGGGTATTGAAGCTATCGGGTGGTCCCGGAGAATTCCTCTCCCATCGTCGCCCGCGCGATGAAATGGATGGCCAACAGAGTCAGGAGCAGCACTACTCCTCCGAGGACGATGGGAAGACGCTTTGGAGGATAGTCGGAGGCCGAAGTCAAAAGATCGACAGCCACCATATTCAGCAACAGGCCGGCACGGTCGTCAAACGGCTTTCCAGCCTGCCATCCCGCGCAAAGCCGATCCAATTGGGCAACCACCTCTAACCGCTTTCCTGGCGGGATCGCCTGCCCCTGCAGATCCTCCAGGACATCCGCCAATCCTACACCTGTCCAGGGTAGGACTTCGCCGCTATCTTTCTTGAGCGAGTGCTCTCCCCGCCGGATTGACCAGCCAGAACGCTCTGGATGATCGGCGGGATGAAGCCTGAGCTTTTCAGGGATGTAGGACAAGGGGCCTCCGCGCTTTGCTCCAGGTGCGGATCGCGCCTCCCCGATGAAGCCCACTTTGATACCCGGGGTCATAACGGTCCCGATGGAAAAAGCCCGGAAGTAGCCCGGAATCATCTTTCCTAGCGGCTTGCTCATTCCCACCAGCATGAATGCCATTACCGGCGCGATCATCACCGCACGCAGGCACCACAAGGTCTGTCCTTGAAACGGCAGCCATTTCCTGCGCAGTCGTCGTTCCAGCAGCCATTGCCCGATCAGCACCAGCACCATCAGGAATCCACCAAACGTCCACTCCTTCACGTCCTCCCAGCGACGGAAGGACGCGCACAGCCACCAGAACCCTGCCGCTCCGATCCAGAGGCTGCAGCAGGCGGCGACAAATCGCCGGCGCTGGGATGCTGGAACATGGAAGGAGGTAGGAGGCTCGGAAGACATCGTGAACAGCGGACTGGAGAACCACAGCCACTTTCGACCCCGCTGAAAACAACCAATCGAGGTTCATCGAAAATTCAAACACGCCCTAAGCAGGACTAGCTTATGGCATCGCCATCGTGGTCTGCGCCTTCGCGTTCTGGCGCGGGTATCGATCTGGCCGCCTGTTATTTGACGGGCGCGTAGATCACTAGGCTCTGGGCGGGGACGCTGAGCTTTGCTGAGGCCATGCCTTTGTTGCTGCTGACTGCTGTTGTCACCGGGGTCGTGTCAACCGGTCCGACTGCGACGAGGCGACGAAGCTGGGAGCCTTCCGCAGCGAGAGGTTTCCCCTCGGCATCGACCAGCAGCATTCTGAAGTCCCCGGCACCGGTGACGCGCTCTACATCGGAGGCATTGATCACGACAATGGCGAAGTCTCCCGGCTGGCTGCCGACGCGTGCGAAGGCGAACACACCGTCGTCATCCGGGCCGTCGGGGCTGTCGCTCCAGAGCGGCACGGTCGCGCCAGAACGCAGCACCGGGATGAGCGAGCGGGCTTTGGTCAAACGCGCCACGCTCACGAACGACTCGCTTTTCCGCAAGGGTCCGCCTTTCACTGCGCCGGAGAGATCGAGGCTCAGGCGGCCGGTTTCGCCATCCTGCCCGATGCGGCCTTTCTCATCGGTCAGGCCGAGTTCAGTGCCGTAGTAAAGGCAGGGAATGCCCGCCATGGTCATCACCAGCCCTTGGGCGAGTGCATTGCGACGCTCCGTTACGCCTGCGACGCGGAAGCGGTTCAGGCCGTCGTGGTTTTCGAGGAAGGTGATCGACTTCTGGAGCGAGTTCAGCCCATCCGGGCCGGGAGTCGGATTATAAAGCGGGCGTCCGTTTCCGCCCTTTTCCGACTTGCTGCGGATCGCGGCCTCCAATCTACGGGAACTGCCGTAGTTGCCGCCATCAGCCCGGAGATACTCGCGGGCGGCGGCGCAGAAGGTGAAGTCGAGCACCGAGTCGAGCGCAGGCTCCTTCCGCGTTTCCCAGTCAGTCCGCCAGGTGTAGCTGCCGAGAACGTCCGGGTGCTGGTCGTCATAGACCTCGCCGAAGAGCAGCTTGTCCTTCGCCTGATCTCCGAGCTTCTTGCGCAGCCGTTCCGTGAAGGCATCCCAGAACTCGCGATGGACGTGCTTCACGGTATCGATCCGCAGGCCGTCGACGCCGAGGGTGGTGAGGTAAAAGGCGTAGATCTCAACGAATTCATCGACGAGGGCATCGAAGTGCTCGCTGCCCGGTGCGGTCCAGAGATCGCGCAGGGAAAAGAAATCACAGGTGACCTCCTCGCCATCGGTCGCTCCGAGGCTGCTGCCGGAGAATCCCTTGCGGCTGTAGGTTTCGAGCCTTGAAAGGATGCCGTTGGTCGGGATTTTCACGCTCCACAACTCCACCGGACCTTCCGGTGCGGTGCGACGCAGGTTCCACTCCGGGATGTCCGCCCAGGCGGCGTTTCCGTGGAATCCATCGCGCTTGTAGGGCTGGATCCATTCGTTCTCAGAGTCGCGATCAAAGCCCGCGTTGCCGTTCGCATCGTAGTAGAACACCGGGCCGGCGTGGTTCATGACCACATCCTGAATGACCTTCAGGCCCTTCGAATGCGCGAGCGCGACGAGGTCCTTGTAGTGCTTCATCCGTCCATCCGGGCCGTTCACATAGGACGTGCCATCAAGCGCCTTCGCGCTGGTCAGGTGCGGATCGATGTCGAGGAAATCCTGCGCCCAATAGCCATGGTAGCCGGTCTTCGGGCCACCGAGATCGAAGCCGGAGCGCCAGACGTTTCTCACCGGCGGCGTGATCCAGATCGCGGTGACGCCGAGGTCGTTGAAATAGCCGGACGCGATCGCATTTTCCAATCCGCGGAAGTCCCCGCCGTGGTAGCGGCTGATGTCCTGATGGCTGGCATCGTAAAGCGCGGGGTCGCTGCCGGACGGGACGTTGTTCGAGGCATCGCCATCGGCAAAACGATCCGTCAGCGCGAAGTAGATCACGTCCTCCGACCACGGTCGGGCAAGGGCGGAGCTGGTGAGGCCGAGGATCAGGGCGAAACAGGCGCGATTCATGAACCGCCAGACTCCGGCAACGAACAGCCGCCGTCAAATCCGCCTTGGTCGACCCGTTGAATGCACAGGTTGAGTCCTTCGCCAGGCTGTGCTAGGACTCCGCCATGCGTGCCCTTACCCTGCTTGCCGCCTCGCTGCTCAGCGCCTCCGCCGCCGCTGAGCCGAAGCCCATCGTCGCGATCTACGACCTCGAAGGCGTGATCTCGGAATCCGGCCAGACCGAGCCCTCGTTGTTGGATGTTTCCATGGACACCAGCCGACCGCTGACGACCTTCGATATCACCCGCAGTTTGGAGAAGGCGGCGGTCGATCCGAACGTGAAGGCGGTGGTGATCGATGCCGATGGCGCGGACCTTGAGCTGCCGCAGATCCAGGAAATCCGCCGCCGTCTGCTGGCGATCCGTGCGACGGGGAAGGACGTGTGGCTATACAGCGAAGGGCTTTCCAGCGGCACCGCCCTGCTCGGCAGCGCGGCGAATCACTTCACCCTGATGCCGGAGGCCGACTGCGCCTTCGACGGCATTCACGCCGAGTCGATGTATTTCAAGGGCCTGCTCGACAAGGTCGGCGTCCAAGCGGATGTCATCCACATCGGCGACTTTAAGAGCTACGGGGAAAACTACTACCGCACCGGCCCGAGCGAGCCGGCGCGCGTGCAGGAAGAGCAGCTCATCGACTCGATCTACTCCGCCATCGTCAGCGATGTGGCGGGCGGACGTAAACTCTCCGAAGCGAAGGTCCGCGAGCTGGTGGATCGCGGCACGATGACCGCTGCCGAGGCGAAGGACGCCGGACTGGCGGACGAGCTGCTCTACCGCACAGGCTTCAATGCGAAGGTCCGAGAAACCTATGGCGCGGACGCCGATTATGACTTCGGCTACCAGCTGCCCGATCTCGATGGTCCGCAGATCGAGGGCATGATGGACATCGTCGAGCTCATGTTCAGCTCGGGAAAGAAAACCAAGTCCCGCAAGGACTACGTGGCGGTCGTCGCGCTGGAGGGTGACATCACCGACGAGTCGATCGCCCCGGTCCGCGAGGAGATCCTGCGCTTGAGAAAGGATGAAAAGGCGAAGGCGCTCGTGCTGCGCGTCAACTCGCCCGGCGGATCCGCGCTGGCCAGCGAGGTGCTGTGGGAAGCGACTTCCCAGTGGAAGTCGACCGGACGCCCCTTCATTGTCTCGATGGGCGGCGTGGCGGCCAGTGGTGGCTACTACGTCTCCAGTAGTGCCGACCGGATTTTCGCGGAAAGCGGCACCATCACTGGCTCGATCGGAGTCGTCGGCATGAAGTTCGTGCTCGGTGGGGCGATGGAGAAGCTGGGCATCACCACCCACACCATCCAGCGCGGCAAGAACGCCGGAACCGACAGCATGGCCCGCGCGTTTTCCCCAGAGGAAGGCGAACTGATCCGCAAGTCGATGACGCAGGTTTATGGCACCTTCAAGAAGCGCGTCGAGGATGGCCGCAAGGACAGGCTGAAGGGCGAGCTCGAATCGCTGGCTGGAGGTCGCGTCTACAGCGGCACGAAGGCCTTGGAAATCGGACTCGTCGATGAACTCGGCGGACTCGGTGAGGCGATCGCCTTCGCCGCGAAGCAGGCGAAGCTGGATACGCCCGAGGCCAAACTGGTCCCGGAGCCGAAGAGCGCCTTCGAGGGCATCTTTTCCAGCGAGAAGCCCGGCGACCTCAACGACGACGAGCTCATCCGCGCCAAAGGCCTGCCCGGTCCGGCGGCGCAACTCCGCCAGAGCCTCATGCAAAACCCAGCATTCTCCGCCCTGCCAGCCTCTGCCCGTGAGGGGATCGAGCGCCTGACCTCGCGTATGAACGCGTTCCGCCACACAGAAATCTTGCTTCTCGGGCCAGAGCTGAAGATCGGCTTGTAAGTTGGGCTGAGGCCTCTCAGGAAATCGTCGCGACGTGGGGGTAATCGAGAATTTTCCGATCCGTCGTGACAAGGGTCAACCGTTCGAGCCTGGCGGTTGCGATGAGTGACAGGTCCGCAGGATCGCGATGGATGGGCGGCGGCAGACTGTAGGCCTCGGCCATGACCTGATCGGTGATCGGCAGGCAGATCCAGCCGGTGAATTTCAGAAGCTCATCCCACCAGGTCCGCCAATGTTTGGTGAGGGTGATCCGGCCTCGATCCTGAAGGCAGGCAAGTTCACCCAGCGAGATCGCCGAAACGAAAACCTGCCCGGGAGGAGCGGCATCGATCTGCCGCAGGGTCTCGGGAGAAAGTTCGGTCGCGCCTTCGGCAATGAAGAGAATGGCGCATGTATCCAAGAGGAAGGGCATGGCGGTTTCAGCGAAGCATTTCCCAGTCGGATTCAGGAATGGCGGGTTCGGTCAGGTCGCCGTGGATCTGCACGCTGCCCTTCATGCAGCCGATGGCACTTGCTGAATTTCTGACGAGGATCGGCTTGCGGATGGACTCGAGTTTCACCAGCGGCACGTTGCGCCGGCAAACGATCACTTCACCGCCCTTTTCGGCGAGATCCAGGAACTCCGAAAGCCGGTCCTTGAACTCCGCGATGTTCACCGTCGTGCTCATGGCCGGGAAGATGGCCAAGTTTCCGGCCAAAGTCAACTTGCCCGCTCCACGCTTGCCGAAGTGACCGTCTTCGCCCATGTCCGCCGCATGACTTTCAAGGCGGTGCTGTTCGATTTTGATGGCGTGCTCGTGGACACCGAGTGGGCGATCTACGACGCCTGGCACCGTACGTTCCGGGAAAACGGCCACCCCTTGCCACTGGAGGTTTACAACCAGTGCATCGGCTCGGATTTCAACACCTGGTCGCCGAAGACGCATCTGGAGGAACTCACTGGCGCGGCCTTTGACTGGCACGATCTCGATTCAAAGCGGCAGGAAAAAATCGAAAGCGATCTCGCCGGAGAAGGCCCGATGCCTGGGGCGGTCGAGCTGCTGGAAACGCTGAGCTCGCTCGGCATTCCGCGCGCCGTGGTTTCCAGTTCATCGCCGCACTGGGTCGACGGCTGGCTGGAGCGGCTCGATCTCCGGAAACACTTCGATCAGGTGGTTCGTCGCGGCGATGCCCCACGGATCAAGCCCGCGCCGGATCTTTACTTGGAAGCGGCGAAACGCCTAGGACTCGATCCCGCCGAATGCCTCGTCATCGAGGACTCATTCAACGGCGTGAAAGCCGCCATCGCCGCCGGAATGCCGGTCTGGGCGGTGCCTAATCGCGTCACCGCCTGCCTGGATTTCTCGCTGGCGGATGCGGTGCTGAGCGATCTTTTCGAGGTGCGGTCGCGGTTTTGAAAGAGGGGCACGGGCGGGCCGCCCAATACTGTCAGTATAGCTTGAAATTTACAAGCGGCTGTGTATGTTCGGATGCATGGCCAGGCACGCGAAAAGCATCTCTCAAGGGAACACAGCCACCGAGCATCTCGGCGTTGGGG
>JANOKL010000350.1:0-1362 GCA_031419215.1 Luteolibacter sp.
CGGAGAGAACGAATCCGCTCTAGCTGCGGCCCATCAACTTGAAGAGCTCGGCTTTCTAGTTCCAGCGATCCGTTTTCCCACGGTCCCACGCGGAACTGCCCGACTCCGGATCAGCCACTCGGCCGCGCATGATCCGGAATCGGTTCTCCTGTTGAAGCAAGCGCTGGAGGCGGTGATGACTTCCTGACCAACTGGACGCCCACAGCAGTCAGCATCTGCAAGCATCCCCCCTCAAAGGCTAGTATGAAAAATCATGGAGGCCGCGTATACACGGGATCGTCGGAGAGCCCAAGTCAGTTGACGACGGTTCCAGAATCGCAAAACTAAAGCCCATTCCATGAAATTCCTCCTGCCCCTGCTTGCCTTGATTCTTCCTCTTTCCGCAATCGAGGAGGGATTCAAACCCTTGTTCAATGGCAAGGACCTCACGGGCTGGACCCGCGTCAATGGCGACGGTGAGTTCAAGGTCGACGGCGACTCCATCGCCGGTGTCGGCAACAACGTGAAGTCGAACACCTTCCTGCGCACTGACAAGACCTACAAGAATTTCGATTTCCGCTTCGAGATGAAGTTCGACAATCTGCAAGGCAACTCCGGCGTGATGTTCCGTGGTCTCCAGAAGCCGGGTGCTGACGGACGCGTCCATGGCTACCAGTGCGAGCACGACAACGGCGAAAAACGTGCCTGGACCGCGGGGCTCTACGATGAGGCACGCCGCGGATGGCTGTCGCCGCGCAAGAACGACAAGGATGCGAAAAACGAGGCCAACCTCGCAGCCCAAAAGACGTTCACCGAAAAGGGGAAAACCCTTTTCAAGTGGGCTGACTGGAACGAGATCAGGATCCTCTGCGAAGGAAATCACATCCAAATCTGGTTGAACGGCGAGAAGCGTGTCGATTACGTCGATGAGGCGCCCGAGTTCACCCCCGAGGGCTTCTTTGCCCTCCAAGTCCACGCCGGCAAGGCCTGTCACGTGCGCTGGCGGAATCTCCGCATCAAGGAACTCTGAAGCTGCCCGCTCAGGCCGCCATTGACCCAAGCGTCATCCTCGGTAGTCTGCCGCCACTTCGAACCCATGGCAGGCTTCTTCAAATCGCTCTTCAACAAGATCACCAATCGCGCCGAGATCGATTGGGATGACATCGAGGCCGACCTCATCGCCTCAGACCTCGGGGTTCGCCTTGCTGGAACGATCCTTGAGGAGCTGAAGGAACTCGGGCGACAGATTTCCGCTGACGACGTGGTGGAGGTGACGCGCAAGCAACTCGCCGCGAGGCTCCCTGCTGATGCCCCGCCTCTTGCCCCACGTCCGGATGGGAAGCCGTTCGTGATTCTCGTCGTCGGCGTGAATGGCACCGGCAA
>JANOKL010000351.1:0-3404 GCA_031419215.1 Luteolibacter sp.
TCCGAATAACGGCAATTAATTTTGGCAATGGGTCTAAAATCCTCTCCTCGGGCGAGCCGCACAAGCCCCTCTTATTTTTTCGAAATTGCCAAGGTCAGTGGATTCACACATCTTGGCCTTATGAACTCGAAAAATTCGTGATGGAAGGTAACACGTCGCGAACCATCACGACTAATCGTCGAATAATAATTCTGCAAGAAATGAAGAAGAAGCTACTAGTGGTCTCGGTGATTTTGCTAGCCGCATCGATGGTTCTCGCCGTTCTAATAACAGTTTCTCACACCAAAGCCATACAGGTTGAAGGTGCCGTTCTGAAGCCATGCCTATCCTCATCGATTCACTACAGCCGCCGAGTCCAATTCGGAGCGCTCGATCCTTTTAGCTCATCACTTCTTCCACATTGGACGATTTCCTACGATGAAATCCCAACGAACGTTAATTCAGATACTCCATCAATAACCGTTAATCTATTCGGACAGGTGGACTGTCAGTCAAAAGAAGTCGCGGAGATGCTAGTTCAGAAAGGATACAGAAACCAATACTAAGAATACAGAGGCAGAGCACGTCAGTGGTGGAAACGGCGGGGAACTTCGGGAGTTCGCTTCGCTCTGGACGTCTTTTGGCCGCCGTGCCAAACGTTCAACATAAGGCAACTTCGTCCGTCTGAGGATTTCGTCCCAAGAGAAGAGATGATTCCTTCCGTGGCATCGGCTACTGGCTTGATCGTTGACGGTTCAGGGCTCTGAAACCGCTTCCTTGCCCCGCCTCATCATCTCACGCAGCCACCCGCGGGCGGCCTTGAAGCCACGGCTCAGCGCGTGGTCACGGACGCCGTGCAGTTCCAGGGACTCGACGATGCGCTCCTCGTGCCCACGATAACGTGGCAGGAACAGCAGCACTTTTCGTCCGTCGCTTTGACCCTCCTCGCGCAGCAGCAGCGAGGGAGAAAGCAGGCCCTTTTCCACATGACGAACACCGTCGGGAATCGGAACCGTTCGCACATCCAGAACCAGCCCGCGACGGTAGCGGAATGCCATGCTGCCATCGTCCAGCTTCACCAAGCGGCCGCCGGTGCGCGAGGGAAGCCCGGACAATTTCCCGAAGGTGAAGACATGCGGACTCTCCGGAGTCGCGCGCTTCCGACCCCGCCACGGCAGCAGCACATCAAAAGCGTAACGCGTGCCGAAGATCGTCAGCCTCATCGCCGCCGGCGCCAGCCACAGCGCCACGAGGATGATCCCCACGCAAAGCGCCGCCGCCAACCACGGGGCGACCAGATAAACCAAGCCGAGCCCGACCAGTGATCCGGCGCGCATGAGTTTCAGAACGGCATCCACACTCGAAAACGGCGACAGGATGATCAGCACGTTGATCGCGTGGCTGCACAGCCAAACCGCGAGAAACGCCACGATCCCCACCGGCACCAGCAACCACCACGCACTTACGTCCACGAAGCCCAAGCCGTTCAACATGGCTGTTGGCACCGCCACCCGTTCCTGCGGAGCCATTTCCTTGATCACCAGCGGCACAAAGGCGGCACTCGCCACCAGCGCGCTGGCCTTGCTTTCCAGCAGCTCCACCATGTCGAAGGGCTTCTTCAGCACACCGGGCACCGTCACGCCGAGCGCGTCCTTCAGGAAGCATAAGGTCAGCAGCACCGCACCGGTTCCCCAAGCCCAGGGTTGGCAGTACCAGGGCAACATCGGCCGCTGTTCCACAGGAGCTTTCCAATACTTGTAAGCTCCCACCGCAGAGACGCCGAGCAGGGGTGAAATCGCAACGCCGGTGATCTCCGTGATCCCCTGGCTCAAGGCCACCCCGGGCACGCGGTGATCGGCGTGGTCAGAGGTCTGAGCCTCCGCCGCCATCATCGGACAAACCGACGAAAAGAAGCACAGCATCACCAGAAGGCGCACGGATCGGAAAGCAAACATGCGCTCTTCCTATCAGCCCACGCTTTCCGGCGCAACAAGTGGACCCCTACAAATCGGGACCTCTTTTCTCTTCCTTCCAACTGATCCTGTTCCAATGCCAATCACTTCACTCGGGAGAAATTGAATGCCGCTGGAGGCTGACTGTGATTCCATCGAGTCATGTCCTCCCCCTCCACCAGTCCGACTTCTTTAGGGCGGAAGTCCTTTGGGTGGGCTGGGCCGGGTCTGATCATGGCGGCGAGCGGGATCGGGGCCAGCGACATCGTTTCCGCCACAGTCGGCGGGGCCAAGCATGGCTTCGCGCTGCTATGGGCACTTCTGGTCGGAACCTTTTTCAAGTTCGTGCTCAGCGAGGGACTTGCCCGCTGGCAGCTCGCTACCGGCACGACTTTGCTGGAGGGTTGGGCCAAGCATTTGCCCCGCTGGGTGATGATCCTGTTCGCGATTTACCTCGTGCTGTGGTCGATCGCCGTGAGCGGAGCGCTGGTCAGCGGCTGTGGTCTGGCAGTGGAAACGCTCAGCCACGGAATCATTCCTAGAACCTGGGGAGGCTTCGGCCAGGCGATCCTCGCCTTCCTCTTGATTCGCTTTGCTGGAGGAAACGCGCTGTCCCGTTTCATGAAGCCTCTGATCACGGTCATGTTTGTCACGGTGGTCGCCTGCGCCGTAATGACCTTTCATGATCCTTCCGGAGTGCTTCGCGGGCTCACCGTGCCGACCATTCCCGAGGGAGCAGGAGCTTTTGTGCTCTCGCTCATTGGAGGCATCGGCGGATCGCTGACGCTATTGGGTTACAATTATCTGCTGCGCGACGAGGGACGCGTGGATGCAACGAATCTCCGCGCGGTGCGACGCGACCTCGCGGCCGCCTACCTTTTCACCGCCGTCTTCGGGATCTCGGTGATGCTCATTGCCAGCCGTGTCTTCCATTCCGCAGGCGTGGCCATCACTGATCGCGAGGCGGTCACCCGCATGGCGGAAGCACTGGCAGAACAAACCGGCCGGGCCGGCTTCTATTTCTATTCGCTCGGCTTCTGGGCGGCGGTCACCGCGTCACTGCTTGGCGTCTGGCAGTCGATTCCCGGCGTGATCACGGATTGCCACCGGCTGCTGAGAAAACAATCAACCGAGGCATCCAACATCGATAGCAAATCCGATTCCTTCGAATGGCGCGCGGCACTCGGATTCATGGCGCTCGCCTCGATGCCCTTCGCTTTCGTGGGTCGACCACTGGTGATCATCATCGCCTTCACTGTCCTCGGCAGCCTGTTCATTCCCTTCCTGGCCGCGACGCTCCTTTATCTGAACACACGCGTCCCCTTTACTCCCCCACTTCGTTCGAACAGAGCCATCACCAATGTCGTGCTCATCGTGATTCTCGTGCTCTTCCTCGTGGTGGGCGTGATCGAAATCGCCTCGCTGACGCACTAGCGCAAGCGCGCCACCAGATCTTCCAGCCGCTTTTCCGAA
>JANOKL010000352.1:0-5504 GCA_031419215.1 Luteolibacter sp.
AGTTTTTTCCCACCAGCAGCGACAGCCCGGTGAAGGCGTAGGGATCGGAGAAGTCGATCGACTTCCGGCGTTCGTCGGTGGCGGTCATTGACGAAAGAATCAGGTCAATGCTGCCGGATTTCAGCGCCGGGATCAGGCCGGAGAATTCCATTGGAACAATCTTCAACGGCCGGCCCAGATCGGCGGCGAGGGCCTCGGCGAGTTTGACGCCAGCGCCATCAGGATTTCCCGACGAGTCCTGCATTTCAAAAGGCGGATAGGTAAGCTCCATGCCGATGCGAAGCGGCGCTCCAGCTTGATTGGCATCGGCGGCGGGTTTCTGGCAACCGGCGAGCAGGAGCAGGGCGGCGAGGGCGAAAAGGCGGTGCATCGCGGGGAGAATAGTGGCTTTACGACAGCATGCAGCAGGAAAGACGCCAGCGGCTTTCGGTTTGACTTCGGAGGAGGTATCACAATGATACTGGTATGAAATCGATCCACATCCGTGATGTTCCGGAGGCGACCCTCGAACGATTGAAGCTCCGGGCGGTGAGGCATCATCGTTCGCTTCAAGGGGAGCTTCAGGCCTTGCTGGCAGAGGCCGCCAAGCAGGTGGAGGTGGAGGGTGCGGTGGAGTTTTCGCTCAACACCGTCCGGACCAAAGGAACCCAGAATTGGTCAAGGGAGGGAATTTATGACGATTGAGCGCGGGCAGAAGGTCCTGGTGGACACCAATATCTTGCTGGAAGCCACGGATCGGGGCAGGCGTTTTCACAAGCAGGCCCTATCGGTGTTTCAACAGTCGGCGGATCTGGGGGTCGATCTGCATCTTGGCACCCAGGTGGTTCGCGAATATCTCGTGGTCTGCACCCGTCCGGTGGAGAACAATGGTCTCGGGATGACCTTGTTGGAAGCCGTCGAGAACATCGGCAGGTTCCGGAGCAGATCTACCCTCATCGCGGAGACACTGCGGGCCGGAGAGCTTTTTTTGAACCTGGCCACGCGCTTTGGCATTCGTGGCAAGCGCCTTCATGATCTCCAGCTCTTGGCCACGGCTCTGGCGGGAGGGCTGGATGTGGTGCTGACAGCGAATGAGCCGGATTTTCCGGAAGTGGTAGGAATCCGGATCGTGGCGCTTTCTTCGTGGGGAAGCTGAACTTCATGGCAGCCAGGTTGCCTGGACGCGGGTTCCTGCTCGATGGGGAGCGACTTTGCCCTTGCCACGGCGAAAGTCGGCTGTTGTTGTCGGACCGATGACATGGCGCGGGACGCATGGAATCCGGTGAGAACCCGGAACAGTCGCGCTGCGGTATCCGATGACGAATTCCCAGATGCCAATCTCCACTCCGGTGGCGGTGAAGGCGGGAAGGAGGCGGCGAAGCTCTTGCTTCTCTACAATCGGGAGTCCGAATACTTCGTCCCGCCTCACTCGTCCCAGCACCGCAAGCTCCGGGAAAATCCGGTGTTGGAAGGCCCTTCCGCGTAAGGAGGGTGACGGGGGCAGAGCATCGTGGGGGAACCTTTCCTCCGCGCGGCTCTTGTTCTCTTCTCGGTCCATCATCCAAGAGAACACATGAAACGAACTGCATTCGCAGCGCTCGCCATCGCGAGCGCCCTGAGTGGTCGTGCCTCGGCATCGACCGTAACCTTTGAATCTCCGGCGCTCGGCTCCGAGTCCTACTCGGACCAAGGAACCATCACGGAAAGTGGCGTGACCTTCTCGAACACAGTCACCGATTTTGGCGGTGGGTTCTATGCGTGGTCGGGATTCGCCCGCTCGACCACTACGAACACGACGACGGCCGACTACACCAACTACAGCGCGATCACAGGCGGCGGCGCGGGTGGCTCGTCCACGTATGCGCTCGCCTATCAATCAGCCTACGACCCATTGCCGACGCTGACCTTCGACGGCTATCGCGGCTTGGTTGGCGACTTGGAGATCACGAACGCCACCTACGCCGCGCTCTCAATGCGGGATGGCGATTCCTTCGCGAAAAAGTTCGGCGGCACCTCTGGAAATGATCCGGACTACCTGCTCCTAACCATTTCCGGATTCGCATCCGGCACGCTGACGGGTTCGGTGGAGTTCTACCTCGCAGACTTCCGCTCAGCCAACAACTCGGAGGACTACATTGTCCAAGACTGGACCACGGTGAACCTGAGCTCGCTGGGCTGGGTGAACGAGCTTCAGTTCTCACTGAGCTCATCCGATGTGGGAGCATTCGGCATCAACACGCCGACCTACTTCGCCATGGACAACATCCAGTTCGTGCCCGAACCCTCCGCAGCTCTGCTGTCGTTGCTTGGATTGCTGCCGCTACTTCGTCGCAAGCGCTGAGCCCCATTTGAAAGGGGGACGCGGAGACTGATCCGCGTCCTCCGAAGATTTGTTTTCAGATGAAGGCAAAGCTCCTCATCCGGACCGGAATCCTCGCAGGCGTGATGCTTGCGGGGCTGGGTTCACGTGCGGAGGAGACGGAGACGAAAACGCTGCCGGAGATGCTGGTCGAGTCCACCCGTAACTCCATCGTGCCACCCCATTTCGCGGGCAGCGCGACGGTGATCCGCGAGGAAACAATCAGGAAATCCGGCGCCCGCTCGGTGGCGGAGCTGCTGGCGACCCAAGGTGGATTGCAGCTATCAAGCACCTCGGGAAACCTCTCGGACGCCCAAGTCCGTTTGCGTGGCTTCGGAGAAAACTCGAACCTTCGGGTTCTGATCATGGTGGACGGCCAGCCGGTGAACCGACCGGACATGGCCGGCATATCCTGGCTGGAGGTGCCGCTTTCACAGGTCGAAAGGATCGAGATCCTGCGCGGCAATCAAACCGCGCGCTACGGCAACAATGCCGTCGGCGGAGTGATCCATCTGGTGACGAAACAAGGCGGCGGCAAGAAATCTGGAAGCCTCGAAATCGCAGGCGGCAGCGATGGCCTGATGATCGGGCGGGCCAGCTTCCGCGACACGCTGGCGGGAAATGACCTTTCTCTCGACCTGGAGCGGAATTTCTCCAACGGCTGGCGACAGAACTCGGCGAGCGAGGTGGAATCCATCGCTGTGCGTTGGAAGCGCGAGCTTTCACCGGGCGTCCTCGCGCGACTCGGAATTTCCTACTCCGACGAATACGGAGAGTTCCCCGGGCCCTTGGGCAGGCAGTCCTATCTCATCAATCCGCGGCAATCGATCTATACGCTCTTCGGCCAGGGAAACCAGTATTTCAATGAGCAGGCGACGCTGCGGATGGAGTCCGGATTGATTCTCGGTAAAGGTCAGGACTGGACGCTTGAATTGCCCTTTTCCGCCTTCCGCCGGGATCAGTCCTGGAACCTCGGACCAGGGGCCCATGCGGACAATTTGCTCGATACCTTGTCCTTGACACCGGTCTTGAAACGCCGCGGTCAAACTTGGGCGGCGGAGGTGGGCTTGAGCTATCGCCACGACTCGCTGGACATCGGCAAGTACGCGGAAATCCAGCGCCTCAACCAAGTCGGTCATGCCTCGCTCGGCCGCGATGTCGGCGGCATCTTTTCAAGCGCGGAATGGAATCCGTTACCGAACTGGCACTTGAACGCGGCCTTGCGCTGGGAACGAGCTACCCTGGATGCGACGAGTCGGGATTTCCTTTCTCCAACCGATCCGGCGCTGAATTTCTCCCACGACAACGACGAGGACAACTGGGCCGCGCAGTTCGGCATTCGTTGGGAACCCTCGGAGGATCTCGCGACTTGGTTGCGCTACGACAGGATCTATCGGCTTCCTGCCACTGACGAAATCGCTTCCTATCAGGGCTTCGCGCTGAACGTGCCATTCAATGACCGGTTGCGAGCGGAAACCGGCCATGGCATCGAACTCGGAGTCGAGTGGCAGCCGGGCCATTGGCTTCTCGGCGCGAATGCCTTCGGCCAGTGGCTGGATGGAGAAATCCTCTACGACTTCGTGCAGAACCTGAACGTCAATTTCGCCCAAACGCGTCGGCTGGGAATGGAGCTGAACGCCGGCTATCAAAGCGAACTCTGGGAGGCGAACTTGCGCTACACCTGGCTCACCGCACAGTTCACGGATGGTCCTTATGCCGGACGCGACGTCTATCTGGTGCCCGCCCAGCATCTATCCGCCGTGGTCGCCTACCATCCCCGGCGCGAGCTGACGCTCCAGGCCGAATGGCAGGTGACCAGCGAGGCCTACGAGGGAAATGACTTCCTCAACACCCGTGAAATGCTGCCCGCCTATCAGGTTGCGAACCTGCTTGTGCGCTACGAGCCGAAGCCCGGCATCTCACTCTATCTGAGGGTGAACAACCTCTTCGATGAACACTACGCCACCGTGAAATACAGCGCAGTGTGGTACCCCGCCGCCGGACGACAAGTCCAGGTCGGTCTCCGTCGTGAATTCTAACAGCTTTTCCTTAACATGATGCTCCGGACACTCGCCATCCTGCTAATTTCGCCGCTCGCATTCGCGCTTGGTCCCTATCCGCCTGCTGCGGGTCAGACTGGCAGCACGGCCCTTGGAAAGGACGACAGTCGCTTTGTCGCCTGGGCCACCGGCTACTGGACGCCGCAGTATGGGGCGTATGTGGATGCCACATGGAGGACTCCTCAGAAGTCACTCGGAAAGGCGCTCGGAGATGCGATGGACATCGTTTGCCTTGGAAATGGTGGCAGCATCACCATGTGGTTTCCGCATCCGATCTGTGACGGCACGGGCGCGGATTTTGCCGTATTCGAAAACTCATTCAGCGATGGCTTTCTGGAGCTCGCCTTCGTGGAGGTCTCCAGCGATGGGGTGACCTTTTTCCGGTTCCCCTCGGCTTCGCTCACGACGAGTGCGGTAGGTCCGTTCGCAACGACGATGAGCGCCACCAATATCGATGGCCTAGCGGGGAAATACCGGATGGCCTTCGGGACACCCTTCGATCTTGCCTCGCTGACGAGCTCCTCACTGCTGGACAAGCAGAACGTCCGCTTTGTCCGTCTCTTGGACATCATCGGCAGTGGCGCGACGAAAGACAGTTCGAACCGCCCGATCTATGATCCCACGCCGGTCATCGGTTCTGGGGGCTTTGATCTGGATGCCATCGGCGTCATCCATCAGAATAACGGTCCGGTCCATGTGCTACCTTCGGTCATTTCCGCCGGGGCGTTTCGACTCAAATGGGAGACCAATCCCGGCAGCCAGTATCGGGTGGAAACAGCGACCACTCTCGGCTCATGGACGTCGCTGGAAACCTTCGCCGGAGTCTCGAACCGCGGTCTCACGGAACGGGCCTATCCATTGGTTAACGAACCAAAGCGCTTTTGGCGAATTGTGCGCCTTGATCCGTGAACCGCGCACGGGTTTGCGGGCATGCTGAATTCGTATTTCGAAGGGTGTCAGACTGACCGCCCGCATCGAGAACGCCACCGGCACGAGCTGCCAATATTCCCGATTCCCGTTCTCGTCTTCGGTAAATGCTCCGGGATTTGGAATTTTTTCGGGGATCAAGATCGATTGGTAAGCCGGATATTCAGGAGGAATTCAGG
>JANOKL010000353.1:0-8734 GCA_031419215.1 Luteolibacter sp.
AGCCGAAGCTTGGCTGCATGTGGGTCGGACTCGGGACAGGACTGGCGTATGGTTTCTGCAACATCCCGCTGATCTTCACCGCGCCGCCAGCCCTGCAGGCTTCAATCTCCGCAGCCTTGGCGACTGTGGCGGCGCTCGGAGGGGCCAAGCTTGAGAATCTGCGGGAGCAGACGTCGGGCACAAAGGCCATTCCGTGGCGGGCGATCCTGATCTTCGGGGCTCTTGTCTGGATGGACTCGGCGGCCTTTTACGTGATCCAACACGCGCCGGAGTTGAAGGACGGAACCTGGGGGACGGAGCGACTTTGGCGAAACGCGGCCATGCATTTCTCGGTCGCGATCCTGGCAGGCTTCTGGCTTTCGAAAGGCGGGTGGAAATCGCTCTGTGTGACCGCCTGGGCTCTGCTTGCCCTGGCAGGCTGGTGCGTGAATGACGCAGCGAGCCGTGAGTGGGCTGGCTGGCTTTATCCGGCAGGAGTGTCGCTCTACTCGACCGCGCTGGTGGCCTGGCCGGGCCTTCTGGCGGAGCGGACGGAAACTTTGGGCAGAAGCATCGCGTCGCGAGCGGCATGGCTGTTCGGGATCGCAGGGTGGATCGGATCGGCGAACGGGATCGGGATGGTGGAGTCGCTGCAACGCGTGCCGGGCCTTTTCCTGATCCTGGCGGGACTGGTGGTGATCGGCGGGACTGCTTTGAAGAAGTTGAACTGGCGGGCGGCATCGGTGGTCCTGTTCATCGGATCGCTGGCATTGTCGGGTTGGCGAAAGCCTGCACTGGCGGCGGATGCCGTTGCGCGGGGACGGCAGGTTTATCTCTCCGAGGGCTGCATCCATTGTCACTCGCGCTACGTGCGACCTGGATCTCCTGACGAACTCGTTTGGGGAAATGCCGCGGACCCGACCCTCATTGCCGCGGAAAAGCCGGTGTTGATCGGGAATCGGCGGCAGGGGCCGGATATATTGCGAGTCGGAGGAAGACGTTCGGAAGGCTGGCTGCGCGCGCATTTTCTCGATCCACGGCAGCTCAGTCCTGATTCGGCGATGCCGACCTACGGGCATTTGTTTCGCGATGGGCGAGGGGAGGATCTGATCGCGTTTCTCCGCCAGAATGTGGCCGAGGATATGGCAGAAATCCAGGTGCGCGCGGCTAAATGGAAGCCTGCCCCGACCCCGCAAACGGATACCCAACACGGTCAGGAGCTTTTTTCCAAAAGCTGCACTGCCTGTCACGGGGCCGAGGGCAGGGGAGATGGGGCGCTTTCGCAAAGCTTGAAAAGCCCGCCGCGCAACCTGCTGGTCGGGCCGTTTTCGTGGACGCTCACTCGCCCTGATGAGCCTCAGCTTTCGACCGTGATGCGGGTTCTGAAATTCGGCACCCCGGGGACCGACATGCCAGGGCATGAGACCTGGTCGGATCAGGATTTGGCCGATCTGGCCGCAAGGGTGCTGGAAATGCGGCGGAAGCTCTGAGCGAGCGGATGTCTTGCCGTTTCCGGATCTCATGGTAGGCTCACCCCATGATTTTCAGTGCAGTCGTGACGGTAGCCGAGGAGGGAGGATATGTGGCTTTCAACCCGGAGACGGGCACCACAACCCAAGGCGAGACCTTCGATGAGGCGATGTCCAATTTGCGTGAAGCTACGGAATTGTATTTGGAAGTCTTCCCGATGGTGGCCAAGGCCCCCGCAGTTTTAACCTGTTTTGAGCTTTCCCATGCCCAAGCTGCCGGTTGTTAGCGGGAAAGAGTGCCGAAAGGCGCTTGAGAGGCTGGGCTTCGCAGAAGTCCGCCAACGCGGCAGTCATTTGGTGATGCGGCGTGCAGAGTCGGGCTGCGTGGTTCCCATGCATGCCGAGATCAAAACCGGGACACTGTCAGGCATCCTGAAACAGGCTGGAATCTCGGCTGAAGAGTTTATCGAGGCCTTGTAGAAATTGGAATGGCGGGAGGCTTGAGGCCATTCTTGGCATATGGATGCGCTTTCTCCCCAACGCTGGACAAAGCCCCGGGCGTCTGGCAGACCTCCGCCGCCATGTCCGAGTTGTCGAAAGCCTACGAACCCATTGATGTAGAGGCGAAATGGTACGCCGCCTGGATTGAGGGGAAATGTTTTGAAGCCGATCCGTCGTCCGACGCACCGGGCTACTCCATCGTCATCCCGCCTCCGAACGTCACCGGCATCCTCCACCTCGGACACGTCCTGAACAATTCGCTTCAGGACATCCTCGCCCGCCGCGCCCGCCAGAAGGGCAAGGAAGTGCTGTGGCTTCCCGGGACCGACCACGCCGGCATCGCGACGCAGACAAAGGTCGAGCGCGAGCTGAAGAAGAACGAGGGCCTCAGCCGCCGGGATCTGGGCCGTGAGAAATTCCTGGAGCGTGTCTGGGATTTCAAGAACGAGCACGGCAACATCATCATCAAGCAGCTCAAGCGCCTCGGCTGCTCCTGCGACTGGAGCCGCGAGCGCTTCACGATGGACGAGGATTACACCAAGTGGGTCAGCCACGTCTTCGTCGAACTCTTCAAGGAAGGCCTGATCTACCGCGGCAAGCGTATGGTCAACTGGTGCCCGGTCTCTCTAACAGCCCTGTCCGACGAGGAGGTCATCATGACCCCGTCGAAGTCGAAGCTGTTCTTCATGAAATACGAGCTCGCCGACGCCCCCGGTGAGTTCATCGAAATTTCCACCACCCGCCCGGAAACCCTGCTCGGCGACGTCGCCGTGGCGGTGAACCCAAAGGATCCGCGTTTCACGAAATACATCGGTCGCAAGGTCCGTCGTCCTTTCCCGGCGGCGGAGATCCCGGTGATCGCGGACGACCATGTCGATATTGAGTTCGGCACCGGCGCGCTGAAGATCACTCCCGCGCACGACAAGGCGGACTTTGAAATCGGTCTCAAGCACGGGCTGGAGATCATCGATGTGCTGACTCCGGACGGCATGATCAACTGCCCAGAGCTGCCCGAGTTTCACGGACTCGACCGCTTCGTCGCGCGTCGTCTGGCGGCAACGAAACTCGAGGAAATGGGCCTGCTCATCAAGATCGAGGAATACGACAACAACATCGGCTACTCCGAGCGCGCGGGCGTGCCGATCGAGCCGCGCATCTCGATGCAGTGGTTCCTCAAGTATCCCTGCGTCAAGGAAGCCACCGACGCCGTGGCGAATGGCGACATCAAGTTCCGTCCCGAGCGTTGGGCGAAAACCTACGGCCACTGGATGGCGAACCTCCAGGACTGGTGCATCAGCCGCCAGCTGTGGTGGGGCCATCAGATCCCGGTGTGGTATCGCAAGGACAAGCTCGACGCGCTCAAGAACGCCGAGTCGCTCGACATGCAGGACTTTTCCGCAGGCGACATCCACGTCGGTCTCGAACCTCCGGCCGATGCCGAAAACTGGCAGCGCGACGAGGACGTGATGGACACCTGGTTTTCCTCGTGGCTGTGGCCTTTCGCGACCATGGCGAACGTCGGCGAGGACACGCCGACCTTGAAGAAATTCTACCCGACCGACGACCTCGTCACCGGCCCGGACATCATCTTCTTCTGGGTGGCACGTATGATCATGGCGGGCTTCCGCTTCACAGGCGAGCTGCCGTTCAAGAACGTCTTCTTCACCACCATCATCCGCGACCTGAAGGGCCGGAAGATGTCGAAGTCCCTTGGCAATTCGCCGGACCCGATCGACCTGATGGAGAAATACGGGGCCGATGGCCTGCGCTTTGGTCTCACCCGCATCGCGCCGATCGGCAGTGACGTGCGCTTCGACGAAGTGCAGATCGAGGAAGGCCGGAACTTCGCCAACAAGATCTACAACGCGTGCCGTTTCCGCCAGATGGCGGAGATCAGCGATGACTGGGAGGAACTCGATCTCCGTCCGCATCATGTCGACATCATGTCGAAGCTCGATGAGCTTTCCTCCGATCTGGATCGCCTCTACGCCGACTACCGCTTCGGGGAAATCGCCCAGCGTCTCTATGAATTCCTTTGGAGCGAGTTCTGCGACAAGTTCCTTGAAGCCGTGAAGGGCGACATGCGTGAAACCGCCACCGTTGAGGAGCGCGCGGCCACGCTGATCACCTTTGATGGCGTGATGAGCCGTTTCCTGCAACTGCTCCATCCCTACATGCCGCACATCACCGAGGAGCTTTCGGAAGTGATGGGCTACGTGGAAAAGGGCGAGTTCCTGATGCAGCACCTGCTTCCCGAAGAAGGCCTGCTGGCCGATGCGGATCCCGAGGATGTCGCGGGCGAGAAGGCCATCGCCACCGCCATTTACGAAACCGCCGGCCGTCTCCGGAATTTGAAGGCCGAGTATCATGTCGGCAGCCGTCGCGATGTGACCTTCGTTGTGAAGGGCGCGGTCGAGTGGTTGGAGGAAAATGCCGACACCCTCGCGATCCTGACCGGCGCGAAGGAGATTCTCATCGACTCCGACTACGTCGCCCCCAAAGGCACGCCGGTTTCGATCACCGATGTCGGCGAGGTTTACCTCCCGCTTGAGGGCCTGATCGACGTGGAAGCGGAAAAGGTTCGGCTCACCCGTGAAATCACCAAGATCGAACAGGAACTTGTGAAGTCGGAATCGAAGCTCGCCAGTCCTGCATTCGTCGACCGTGCTCCTGCGGAAGTCGTTGCTCAGGAACGTGAACGGCTCGCGGATTGGAGAACCAAGCTCGGCCAGCTCAGGGAGATGCTTGCCGCTCTCGCATGAGGGGGCTTGTCATTCCGGGCATTCGTGCGTCATTCTGAATCTTTAGCGCAGCCCTGATGTCCACCCTCCTGACCATTCCCGGCCTCGGCAAATCCTCATTGGAGTTGCTTGAGGCCGTCGGGTTTCTTGATGAGGACTCGTTGGCCAAGGCCGGGCTCGAGGAGCTGGTCTACGAGTTGGAGCGCGCAAATTCGGTGCTCAAGATCGCCAAGCGTCCCCCACGCCGCGCTGATGTCCAGAAGTGGCTGGCCGCTGCCCGGGAACGGGTCGGCTTCGTCGAACAGGAAAGGTCTCCGGCCCCCTTGATCGCGGTCAACTACGAGGGCAATCCCGATGTGCTGGCGTTGCTAGAGAAAGCTCCAGTAGCCATTCCTTTTCCTGCTCGACTGCTGGTGGACAATCAGCTCGCGGTCGGAGACATCCCACCTGCGATTTTCCTCAACCGCGTGGTCGGAGATCTCGACGTCCGCGTTTCGAATGAAAATCCGGTGCGTCCGCCGGCTCGTCCACCCTCTTCCGGTGCTGTCCAGCTCGGCGAGGCTGCTTCGCCGCGTCGCGATTTCGATGTGACGCGGATTCGTTCGATCGCCGACATGGAGTCCTTGAACTCCTCGAAGCCTGCGTCGACTTCCGCAGCCGATCCAGGAGACGATCGCGTCGCCCTCATCCGGGCTCCACGCGCGGAGACGAACCGCGGCCGGGATCCGGAATCCCGCACTTACATCCGTGGAGTTCTTCATACTCACCCGAAGGAGATGCTCCTGGGGGCATTGGTCACCCTCCTGCTGATGATCGACCTGCCGATGGCCGTGATGTCGGCGGTGCTGTTGCTCTTGAGCGACCAGAAACCGGAGACTTTTTCCTGGGTGCCGAAATGGTTCCTGGTCTTTCCGCTGGCGCTTCCCGTGATCGGGCTGGCGTTCATGGTCCTCGGGGTGGCTGGAGGGAAATGCCGCATCTGCACCCAACGGCAGTTCGTTCCCAGAGCCTGTCGGAAAAATGCCAAGGCCCACCACGTTCCGCTGATCGGCTACATCATCCCGACCGCCCTTCACATGCTTGTATTCCGCTGGTTCCGCTGCACCTACTGCGGCACTCCGGTGCGGCTGAAGGAGTAGCTGAGAGATTCGATCACTTCTCGGCGTTTTGTTCCGATGCTCCATTGGTTCGTCCGGACTTCCGCTGTCTTCCTCATCTTGCTCGAGCTACGTGCCGCGCCGCCGAACATCTTGCTGATCGTCACGGATGACCAGCGGGCCGACTCGATCGCCGCCCTTGGAAACACGACGATCAAGACGCCCGGCCTCGATCGTCTGGCCACCCAGGGATTCGCTTTCCTCAACGCTCGCAACCAAGGTTCCTACAACGGCGCGGTCTGCATCGCCAGCCGCTCGATGTGCCAGTCCGGCCAGTCGCTCTGGCATTACAGCGACAACCTGAAGGGCCGCGTCACCCTCGGCGAGATGCTCCAGACCGTCGGGTACCACACCTACGGCACCGGGAAATGGCACAACGGCGTCGAGGCGTTGAAACGCTCCTTCACAGCCGCCGATCACATCACCCCCGGATTCCTTGGCCGTGGCCATGATTCCGCCTTCACCACCCAGTCGATTCGCAATGGCGTGGTGACCGATGGAAAAAACGTCCCGCCCGCATACTCCACTGATCTCATCGGTCGCACCGCAGTGGATTTCATCGGCAACTACGACCGCAAGAAGCCGTTCTTCCTCTACGTCGGCTTCAATGCGCCACACGATCCCTTCACCCGCATCCCGGCGTTCGAGGCCACCTATCGCGATGACTCTGGTCGCTCGAAGGTGCCGTTGTTCGACAATTTCCTGCCGCAGCCACCCGTCGATCCCGGCGTGATGGCGATCCGTGACGAGGTGCTGCTGCCCCATCCGCTGGAGCCGGATGCGGTGCGCGAGCAGAATGCCATTTACTACGGCATGATCAGCCACCTCGATTCCTGGGTCGGGAAAATCCTCGATCAGCTGAAGGCGAAGGGCCTTGAGGAGAACACCCTGGTCATCTTCACCAGCGACCACGGCCTGGCTCGTGGCAGTCACGGGCTGCTTGGAAAACAAAACCTCTACGAGCACTCGCTGCGGGTCCCGATGCTCCTGCGCGGTCCCGGCATCACCGCCGGAGGAAAGAGCAGCAGCCCGATCTACAACTTCGAGCTCTATCGCACCATCGCCGAGGCGGCTGCCGCCACGCCGAAGGCCGGACAGGTCGAAGGCGAATCATTCCTCCCCATCGCCACCGGACGTTCCAAGGGAAGCCGCAACGTCGTCTACGACGGCTACATCAACCTCATGCGCGCTGTGGTCGACGGCGACTGGAAGCTGATCGAAACCCACGTTAAAAAGGTCCGAGGTACCCAGCTCTTCAACCTCGCCGCCGATCCCTCCGAGAAAACCAACCTCGCCACCGATCCCGCCCACGCGGCGAGATTGAAGGCCCTGCGCGAGCAGATGATCGCCCAGCGGGAAGTGTGGGGCGATCAAGACGCCGCCTTCTGGACCAACATCGGCTTCGGCCCCGAACTCAAGAATCCCAAGGCCCCCAATCCTTCTGATAGCAAGGATTTCTGAGTTTTCTTCGGCCCCGGAGGGGTGTTGGACATTAGCCGGGGCGCGTCAGCCACCGGTTGATTCGCTCTTTCGACCGCGCCCCGGCAGGGGCGCTTGGAAATGTGCTTGGTCCTTCGGATTCCGCCGCCCCTGCCGGGGCTCAATCTTCCTGACACCAGATCCGGGGGCTGACGCGCCCCGGCTAATTTCCATCTGTCCCACTGGGACGAAGAAAAGACACAAACGGTCATCACTAAGCGCCATTCCAGACCGCCTCCGGATCATTGCCGATCACGAGAGTCGATGACGATGGTCACCGGTCCGTCATTGATCAGGGCCACCTTCATGTCCGCGCCGAAGACCCCGCGGCCCACCGGCTTGCCTAGCGCGGATTCCATCAATTCACAGAAGGTTCCATAAAGCGGCTCCGACACCTCGGGCCTCGCCGCCCGCAGGAACGACGGGCGGTTTCCCTTCTTCGTCGAGGCATGCAGGGTGAACTGGCTGACCACGATCACCTCGCCGGCTGTGTCCTGAACCGAGAGGTTCATCTTTCCCTCCGGGTCGGAAATGATCCGCATCGCCGCCACCTTCGCCGCCAGCCACTCGGCGTCCTCCGTCGCATCGCCATCCTCCACGCCCAGCAACACCAGCAGGCCCGCCCCGATCGAGGAAACCTTCCTGCCCTCAATCGTCACCGAAGCCTCCGACACCCGCTGGATCACTGCACGCATGGGTGGATGATGCGGTCCAAGCCCGGTCGATCCAGCGAAATTGCGCCAGATCACCGGGCGAGGGGGATGTCGCCCGAGTGCGTATATCACCTCCCGCACGTCGTGAGCCCAGGCCTGCCGCTAGACCACCCGATATCAACACGGCCACCCTCGAAATTCGTTGTCAAATCAAGGAATTCGGCCATCTTTCCATCAAGTAGGATTCACCGGATATCAACGCCTTTGATCCTACGGACAAATACTGTTCGTGCAAGAAACCGAGATGGCCATACGAACCAAACCCTATTCGTTTCCGTTCCCGGTTGCTGACACCGAAGCAGGGCCGACGCTGAATTGGGACTCTCAGATTCTCACCGTAGCGTTCACGGACTACCAGAGTATTGCTCGAACCGTCCGATTCTGCGAGGTTTCGCATTTCGAGTTGGTCGTCGAAGATGAACTCGACTGCACGATTTACCAATATGATGGTGCCGTCGAGGTGATCGATTCTCCGCTGATCGCGAGGCTAATCGAAATCGGTGAGATTCCGAGTGATGATTCAGGCTCGTTCAAGCACCTAGTGATCGGCTTCAACGAGGTTGGAGTCTTTCTGGTCGTAGTCTGCCGAACACTTGAAACCGAAGAAGCACAACAAGCCGGCACATGCGACGCCGAGGAAGCCGTCTGATCAATTTTGGGCGCTTGCCCCGGCGCCGCATGGCCTCTAACGTTCG
>JANOKL010000354.1:0-12889 GCA_031419215.1 Luteolibacter sp.
AATCCGAACTCGCCACCCTGATCGAAATGGTCAGCCTTGCGGCGAATGTCGCCTCGATGAACCAGAAGCCGGGTTCCGAGGCGAATGTCGCGGTGTTCGAGGACCTGGAGAACAAGCTTCTGGAGCGTGCGCGCCATTCGGGATTCAGCCACATCATCGAGTTCGATGATGAAAAGCAGGCCTACCGCGTCACGGCGGAGTTCGAGGCCGGAGCCTTCTTTCAGGAATGCTTCGAGGAATTCCGCGAGGAAAGTTTCTGGGAGGAGCTCGTCATTCGCCTGGCCGACCGCGACCTGATCCGTTCGATCGGTCTGAGTCCGTGGGAAAAAATGACCGAGCCCGAACGTCGCGAGCAGACCCAGGATCGGGAGAAGCATTACTGGGAAGAGTTCACCAAGAACGGCATCGAGCGCGTGGCGCTGATCTATCCACCGAGCGAGGGTTGATCGTGGCGGCGCTTTGCAAGCGCCTAGTCCTTCATCTCCCTTGCTTGCCCTTTGCTGAGGTGTTGGTCATTTTGGGTCCCGTGGATAGCGGCGAAATATTTGCACGTGGCTGCGGACAAATCTTCTTCCGTTTTTTCGGATTCATTGCGGCCTTGTGGATTGGATCCTGGATTGCCGGACTTTCACTTGGGATGGGCCATTTGGTGATGAGTCCAGTCCCGGGTTGGAGGAGCATGAGGGGCTATTTGATCCTTGGGCCATCCATCCTGCTCTCGAAACTTTTCCTGCTGAACCTGATTGTGGTACTAGGTGGACTTGGTTGGTTCGTCAGGACCGAAAGGGATCTCGCCTGGTTTTGGGGCGCGCTTGTGTCCGTGTTCAGCCTTCTCGGAGTGCTTGGTTGGATTTCGAACTTTGGATTCACGATCTGGCCGCTGGTGGCGGTCTGGTTCAGCTATCTCGTGACGATAACGGCAGTGCTCAGTGCTGTGGCCTTCGTGGTTGTCTGGAGGCGCAACCGTTGGGCGGGAGAAATTGCAATGCTGCAGGCGGAAAATGCCCAGCGCAGGGCGGAGCTGGAAAGCCGGGGCATCGCTACGTTTGATCGCGAGCCGGAGGATTGATTCAATCTTGGCGGCGCTTTCCAAGTGCCTGGCCTACGAACCTGAGAGGCTTGGCGCTTGGAAAGCGCCGCCACGAACAAAAAAGGGCGGCCTCGCGGCCGCCCTTTTGGGAATCTGTTGGACTGAAGATTACTTGCCCTCGGTCTCGGCAATCGTCAGCGGACGGTAGCCGCCGATCGACTTGAAGTAGATGAAGAGCAGCAGGTAGATCACCGCCATGGTGGCAGGGATGAAGGCATCGAACTTCAAGGTCTTGCGGTCGCCTGTGATGCTGGCTTCGATGACCGTGCGATCCTTTTGATCGAGCTTCTCGAAGGCGGTCTTCGGATCGCCCTTTGCTGCTTCCACTTCCTTGCGGATTGCAGTGAGACGGTCGTTGGCTTCACCGAGCTTCTTACCGTCGAGGCCGAAGGCAGCGGTTGAGTCCAGGTTGAGGAACATGGAAGGCTTTTCCGCCTTGTATTCGGCATAGAGTGGCGCGTCCACCTTGTTGAGTTCTTCGCCAGCAAAGCGATCCTTGGCGTAGCCGAGGCCCGGGCCGCCGATCAGTCCGGCGGAGAGCATGCCGATGCCGCCCATGATGGACATAGCCACGGCTCCGGTCTGGGGAAACCGATCGCCCACGACTGCGAGCATGGTTGGCCAGAAGAAGGTCTTTCCGATGGCGTAGATTCCAAGACCGAGAAGTGCCGCGCTGAAGGTACTCATCGAGCTGGCAAGATTCAATCCGATGAACGCGATGATGGCGCTCACAAGCAGAAGGGTGATCGGCTTGATCTTGAGGGTGTTTTCGATCCAGTGGGCACTGAAGCGGAGACCGAACATGATGGCGGAAGTCCAGATGAACAGATACTTGCCCTGCTCGGAAGTGAACAGGTTGCCGGTGATGTTCTGAATCCAGCCATCGGTTCCCAATTCGACCGCGCCGACGAGGGCGTGGGTGACAAAGAGCACGAAGAGCAGGAGTGAGCCAATCGAGAAGCGGGTGATCAATCCAGCTCCGATCAGCAGGAGGCCTCCGATCACGTAGCCGATGGTTTTGGCATTGTCTGGAGCGAAGCCCTTGATGATGTCACCGAAGAAAAGCGCGAGAAGGTAACAGACCACGAGGGCTCCGAGGATGCCGACGGATTTGAACATTGAGACAAAGCTGGTGCCTTTCTCGGCAGCCTCTGACTTTGGAAACTTTTGGCCCATGAACATGATGCCATAGATCACGGTAGGGACGAGGTAGAGGGCGAGCTGGAGCTTCCAATTCAGCCCCATCTTGTCATCGAGCACCCAGCCGATGGCGGAACCAAGGATCATGCCGGCAGGCCAGGAGGCATGGAGGATGTTGAGGTAGTGGGTGCGGTTTTTCGGGAACAGCGTGGCCACCAGAGGATTTGCCACGGCTTCGAGGGTTCCGTTCGCGAAGGCGAAGATGAACATGCCCCAGAACAGGAACGAGTAGGCGTTGTCTGGCGTGCTGGCTCCAAAGGTCACGAACGCCGAAAGGACGTGGGCGAGCAAGGCCACGAGGACGAGCTTGCCGTAGCCGATCTTGTCCACGATCAGGCCGCCGGCGATGATGCCGAAACAGAAACCACTGAATCCAGCTCCACCAATGGCACCCAGTTGGGCTCCGGTGAAACCGAATTCCTTCGACCAGTTGTCAAAGATGCCGCCACGGATGGCGAAGCCGACGCCGGCTGCGAGGATGGCCATGAAGCCGGCCCAGAGGAGCCGCTTGGCGTTTGGTATTTCAGTCGTGTTAGTCATGGGATGGGATTTTGGTTTTGCGCGATGGTTTCCGGTGATTAGCGGTTCTTTCCGGGGCTGGCAAGCTCCCTGAAGCGCCAAAAAAAGCCCGGGTTCCTGATAGAAACCCGGGCTTGGGAGAGGAGATGAAGTTTATTTGGAGGAGGAGACGAAGCTGGCCTGGGTGGCGCCCTTCTTGAGCTTCTTCTGCTTGATCCAGCTCATCGTGGAACGGAGCTTCTCACCGACTTTCTCAATCTGGTGGGCGGCCTCGGCCTTGCGGATGGCATCGAACTTCTTGTAGCCGCCGGTGGTGGCTTCGGCGATCCACTCCTTGGCGAACTTGCCGGATTCGATTTCCTTGAGCTGCTTCTGCATCCGCTTCTTGACGGAGGCGTCGATGATCTTCGGTCCGACGGAAACGTCGCCCCACTCGGCGGTCTCGGAGATCGAGAAACGCATGCCGGCGATGCCAGCCTCGTTCATCAGGTCGACGATGAGCTTGAGCTCGTGGAGGCACTCGAAGTAGGCCATCTCGGGCTGGTAACCAGCCTCGACGAGGGTTTCGAAGCCGGCCTTGACGAGGGCGGAAGCGCCGCCGCAGAGCACGACCTGCTCACCGAAGAGGTCGGTGACGGTTTCCTCGCGGAAGTTGGTCTCGAACACACCGGCACGGGTGCAGCCGACTCCGCGGGCCCAGGCGAGCGCGATTTCCTTGGCCTTGCCGTCGGCATCGTTGTGCACGGCGATGAGGCCGGGAACACCCTTGCCGTCGACGAACTGCGAACGGACGGTGTGGCCCGGGCCTTTCGGGGCGACCATGATGACGTTGACGTCCTTCGGGGCCTCGATGGTCTTGAAGTGAACGGCGAAGCCGTGGGAGAAGAGGAGGGTCTTGCCCTTGGTGAGGTTCGCGGAGATGTCCTTGGTGTAGACACCTGCGATCTTGGTGTCCGGCACGGCGACGAAGATGACGTCGGCAGCCTTCACGGCGGCGGCGGTGTCCATGACTTCGAAGCCGAGCTTCTTGGCGACTTCACGGGACTTTGACTTCGGGTAGAGGCCGATGATGACCTTGAGGCCACTGTCCTTGAGGTTCAGCGCGTGGGCATGGCCTTGTGAGCCAAAGCCGATCACGGCGAGGGTTTTCTTCTTCAGCGGAACCAAAGAGGCGTCCTTGTTGGTGTAGATCTTCGCGGCCATGACGGGTCTCGAGGTAGGTAGGTTGTGGAAACCACCGGGCCATCCTTGGCGTCGGCGGGCCGACACGCTGCCCGGACGATCCGGTGCGGTCAAGCCTCCGGTTTCATGGGGGGAAGAGTCGAAAGCCGAAGGTCTAGAAGTCGGAAGAGTTCCCGGGGAACCTCATGGGCGCTTGCGGGCTTCTTCGAGGATCGCGGCTCGGATTTGCTTCACGAGTTCAATGAGGCGCGGCTCGGTCGGCGGGCGCGTGTTTTCAGGGTCGAAGCGCAGCCGCTGGTGGAGATCGATGGCTTCCTCAAGTCCGTCGACCGTGGGCAATCCACCCAACCAGCCTCCGAGCGGCGTCCCGGTCGGACGTGGGCCGAGGAGCTTCGCGGCGACCGGTTCCAGCTCATGCAGCGGGGTGCGGATGAGGGGTCCGTCCCAATGATAAGCGGCACGGGGATTGCCGATCCGACGGCGTGAGCGCCAGAGGTTCCGACCGATGACGAGGGCGCCGATGAGTCCGATGCCGGACATGATGGAGCCAATCACCAAGCCGTTGCCGGGTCGATTCCGCCACAGGAAAAAGTCCTCCCGCTGGCGCTGCACCCAGTCGAGAAAGCCCTGATACCAAGGCGTGCGCTGCCTTTCCTCGAGGACCCAGCTTCCCGGCGTGGTGTCGAAGTCGATCCACAGCCGCCGCGTTTCATCCCAGACGCGACACCACGCGTGGCCATGGATGCCGCGGATCACGGTTTCCTGTCGGCCGCGGTCATACTCCATCGCGGCGAAGCCGATGGCGTAGCGGGAGGGCACGCCGGCCTCGCGGAGGATCAGGGTGGTGGCGGTGGCGAAGTACTCGCAGTGCCCGGCGCGCTCCTTGGTGAGAAAGTAGGAAAGCGGCGAAATGATGGCATTTCCGCCGACCTTGTTGGAGTCGCGATTCAGGTAGCGGGTGTAGCGGAAGTCGGTGGCGAACCAGCGTTTCAGGACCTCCAGCTTCTGCTCCAGCGGCAGGGCCTTCAGGTCGAGTTCGCGGACCACGGTTCTGACGGCCTCCATTTCATCCGCAGGCACCCGCAGGTCCGGCATGTAGGGGTTCTTTCCGGCCCAGGAGTCGGTCCATGGCGGGTTGTCGGGGCTGCTGTCCGGTGACCAGATCATGACGCCCTCGATGATCGGAGAGGTCGGAAACACCCGCACCGTGCCGATGGCGTTGCGCTCCACGCCGTCGAGATCGAATCCGGTCAGCGCGGTGATGCCGCCGGGCACGGGGATGGCGCTGTTGAGCTTCGCCGCGCCGCGCAGGCTGATGCGGGGCAGGCTTTCCGCGAACGCCTCGGCTCCGGCGTCTGGATGGGTGACGAAATGGGGCTTTCCTCCCGGCGCCTCGAAGGCCTTCAAGCTGTTGAAATCCGTGTTGGTCCCGAGCTTTTCCGGCGGAATCCGGTAGATCCAGCTGGCCTTGTCATACTGGTTGAAAATCGCGGTGTGCAGCAGCAGGGGAGTGCCGCCCTGGACGGTTTTCATCCGCCACAGGATCTCGGTCGAAAGCTTGATCTCGCCACGGCTGCCGATCGCCGTGCGGTAGTGGCTCATCGTATTTTCCTCGCCGTCGCCATAGCTGCCCTTGGTGAGGTAGGTCGTCAGTGCCCGCAAGCCCATCTGGCCGGCGATGGCGAGTCCTCCGGCAAAGGCCAGCGGGAAAAGGATCGTCAGCCACATGCGCCGCCCCACCGCCAGCGCCGCCCATCCTGTTAGACCGACGAGTCCGACGAGAAACCACCGGGTGTCCGATTGATCCCCGAGCGCCGAGCCGACGATGGCCGTGGCGACATAGATGCCTCCAAAATTCACCTCGATCGGTTGAAACGGCAGGCCGAGTTCAAGATTCCGCAGCATCCGCCTGCGGGCGAAAAATGAGAAGGTCGTCAACGGCATCCGGTCCTTCAGTCCATACGACTGAGCGAACTGCACCGGAGCCAGCAGCAGCGGCAGCCAGCCGAGCAAGCGCTGCACCGCGACGTAGCGCCCGCCATCGACGAGGATCAGCACCATCGTCGCGGCGATCAGCAGGGCGGAGATCTGCCAGGCCTTGATGAATGCCTGCTCCTCGAAGTCCCAGCGCAGCTTCGTCCAATGCGCGGCCTCGATGACCAGCGCCAGCGACAGCCCGAGCACCGGCCGGTCTGTCATGAAGCCCCAGAACAGCAAGGCGACGCCGATCAGAAAGCGGGGCGGGGCGTTGGAGGTTCGAGGCATCGTTGTCATTGGCAGTTTCGCTCAACGTCCCACTTCCTTCAAGCGCACCGGCAGCCGGCCGAGATCACGCGCGAGCTGGCCGGACTCGATCCAGTAGCCGGGAAATCCTCCGGGCGCAGGGCCATCACCGCTGGCCAACACCGAGCAGGTCAGGCCCTGGCTGCTCAGTTTCCGCACGAAGTCCGCGCGCTCGTCCGACCACCCGCAGAGCACGATCAGGCAGGAAGTCAGCTCCTCGCGATGGCGCAGCACGAGCTTCGCGAGCGTGTCGAAACGCTGGCCTGGCTCCGGTTCCACGGCGGCCAGCACCTCTAACAGTTTTTCCGCCTTCGCCATGCCGCGTCCGGCGGTGACGGTGTGCGCCTTGTCCTTGATGAACATCAGGTCGAGCAGCGACTCGCGCGTATCAATCGTCGCGGCGAAGGAGGCGGCGATCGACACCGCGTCTTCAAAAAGCAGCTCGTCGCCCTCGTCCGGAAAGGTGTCGAGCACCAGCCCGTAGCGCGGGAAAAAGGTGTTCTCCAGCTCCTTGACGATCGGTCGGCCGGTCCGCGCCCAGCTTTTCCAATGGATCTGCCGCAGCGGGTCACCGGGCCGGTATTCGCGCAGGCCGACGAACTCGCCGGAGCTGCCGATCACATTCGAGGAAACCTCGCCGCCGATCTGGAATCGTGCGCTGCCGGGCAGCTCGATCTTCGGCACGCGGTAGCGCGCTGGCAGGACGGTTAGAGTGGCCGGTGGAGCCTCCACCGGTGAGCAGCGCTGGAACAGTCCGAAGGGATCCGGCAACAGCACGCGCAGATCATCGAAGCGCACCACGCCGCGGCGGTTCGGAGTCAATTCGAGCATCACCTCAGTCGATTCCCCGGGCTTCAGCGCCATCGGTTCATCAGCGATGCCGCCCCGGTAGAGCCGCCGCTTTTCCATCAGCCAGCGCCAGCGATAGAAGGCAAAAAAGCGGTCATAGGCATTGCGCTCCTCTTCATCCGGCTCGCGGGTGTTTAGGAAAAGTTCCACCGATGGACGCGGGTCCGGTGGGGTTTCGGAAAGCCAGGCCGCGACGATGGGGGCGCGGCCATGATTCGTCACCCGCACCGAGCAACGGACCTTCTCGCCGGCGGTCGCATAACGTGGCAGATGACGTCGCGCGGTCAGGCCGGCGGCTTTCCGGAAGAAGGCCCACGGGATGCCGATCAGGCCCAGCGCGAAGATGAACGAGAAGAGCTGATAGACTGTGTTCTTGGCGTGCCCCATGCCCAGCACGCTGGCGGTGATCAGCAGGACGCAGAGCCCGAATCCCGCCGGACGGATGCGGCGGGCGAAGAAGAAATTCAGTCCCGTGCCGCGCCAGTAGCTGCGATGCAGCGAGCGCTCGATTTTTTCACGCCGGGGGCTGGAACGGCGGGCACTCACACCGGGACGGGAGTGCGTTCGATCAGGTCCGCCACGATCGAGCGGGCGGTGGTGCCGGAGTAGCGGGCTTCCGGTTCCAGCACGAGGCGGTGTGCGATCACATCCGCCGCGACTTCCTGGATCGTTTCCGGCAGGACGAAATCACGGCCCTCGAACAAGGAAAGCGCCTGCGCCGTCTTCATCAGCGCCAGCGAAGCACGTGGACTGGCGGCGAGCTGGATCTCCTTGTGGCCGCGTGTGGCGGCGACGAGTGAGACGACGTAATGTCGCAGCTCATTGCTGAATCGCACCGCGCGGGAAGCTGCCATGAGTTCGAGAAATTCATCGCGCGTGGCCACCGGCTCCAGCCAGTCCACCGGATGCCGCTCGGTCTGATCGGCGAGGATTGCGGCCTCTTCGGATTCGCTCACATAGCCGAGCGCACATTGCATCGCGAAGCGGTCCATCTGCGCCTCCGGCAGCGGATAGGTGCCACGGAACTCGACGGGATTCTGCGTGGCGATGACGAAGAACAGCCCTTCGAAATCATGGCGATGTCCTTCGATCGTCGCCTGCCGTTCCGACATGGCTTCCAGCAGCGCACTCTGGGTTCGCGGTGAGGCGCGGTTGATTTCATCCGCCAGAAGAATGTCGGCGAAGATTGGTCCCGGATGGAAGCGGAACTCCTGCGTCTTCGAATCGAGCACCGAGATGCCGAGGATGTCGGAAGGCAGCAGGTCGGGTGTAAACTGCACCCGCTTGAACACCGCGCCGGAAAGGGTTTTGGCGATCGCTTTGGCCAGCGTCGTCTTCCCGGTTCCCGGATAATCCTCCAGCAGCACGTGGCCTCCAGCGGTCATGCAGGCCAGCACGCGGCGGATCACCTTTTCCTGACCGCGCACCACCGTGCGGATCGCTTGTTCGAGTCGGGCGGCGGTTTCGTAAGGAGTGGATCCGGTCATGGGGCTGGGGTGGGCGGTCGGTCGGCGATGGCGTTTTTACGATGAGCCTCGTAGATCTCGCGGAGGTCGGCCGAGGCCTCGCCGGCACCGATCGAGTTGAGCCGCCCCCAGATGGCCTCGTTGAGGTAATCGCGGGTGCGCGTGCCGTTCGCGAAAAGGTCGATCTCCGCCAGAATGCGCGGACCCTCGGGCGTGTTGACCAGCGGGTAGAGCGGGTAGGTGGCGGTGGCGTCACCGGCCTTTCCGATGCGCGCGGAAACGACTGCCCAACTGCCCTTGCGGATGATTCCGAGAAGGCTGGCGGAGAGTCCGGATTTTTGGGCACCGATGAGTTCGTAACCGAGATTCCGCAGCAGGCGCGCAGGTCCGCGATCGACCTTGAGATGCGCGGTGCAAGCCATCGCTGCCGTGGGGTCGCCTTGCTTGATTGCAGCGCTCCAGCGCTCGAAGGTGGCCTTGGCCTCGGCCTCCGATGGCGCCTCACCTGCCGGGATGGCTGCCAGTTCGGGGCTGTTGGAAAGCGCGAGCGATTCCCAGTTTTTCGACCACTCCGGCGAGCGTGCGTTGACCCAGTCCTTGATCGCGCGCATCGACTCCGGCGGCGGATCGGCTGGCCGCAGGCCACTGGTGAGCAGCCAGCCGGATTCGAGTTTTGAAAAATAGAACAGTCGCAGATCCGAACGGTCCGGCTCCTTCGCGGAGAACAGTTGGAACGCGGCGACGGCACCCGCACCGAGTTCGTGGAAGGCAAGCAGAAGCGGAGTCCTCGCATCCGACTGATGGAGATCCTGCCAGTTCATCGCCAGACGCATCACGCCGAGGCGGACGGTGGCGGATTCTCCATCCAGATCGAGCAGCGGAATCAACGCGGCAGGCGTGTCACCGTGCAGGCCCTTCATCAAGGCATCGAGCGCCTCCTTCGTCGAGGCGAAGGGCGTGGCCGGATAGTCGCGGCGGAGGGCTTTCGGCAGCGCCTCCAGCACTGAGTCTTCCACGGGTTTCGCTTCCTCACTGTTTTCATCGTCAGCGGGTGGAGCGAAGAAGATCTCCGGCAAATCGATCCTCCAGAGGCCTTCGGTGTTTCTCGTGAAATGGAATTCCAGCGTCCGGATTTTCGGCGCGGTGAATTTCATGGTGCCTGCCGAGGCATCGAGAAAGGCAAGGTCGAGCCCGGCCTCGTGATCACTTGTCTGCGAGTGGACGAGCGCCACGGTGCGGATGACTCCAGGCGAGGAAAGCAGCCGCCACGGCGAGTTTTTCGGAGTCGCGGATAGGCCTTCATCCACAGCGGCGACGCGGCTTGACCAGTCCTTTGGTAGCTCATTCTCCAGCCCGCCAATCAGGCCGAGCACGGTGGCCTGGTCGCGTTTGACGCAGGCATCCATCAGGCGCTTCATCAGTTTCTCAGGCGAGGACTCGTGCAGGTCGTCGGGCTTCAGCCGGGCGCTGATCGCCTCCCTCAGCCGGTCGGCGGTCTTTTCACGCAGGGCGGTCAGGTCGAGCACCTGTTCGCGCATCATCCAGGCTTCCAGCGCGGCGAGCCGTTTGACGATTTCCGCATCGTAGCCGAGGCCGGTGTTTTCGAATGAGCCGGGGACGGGCGCTGGCTGCCAGCGGTTGTCCTTGCGGATCAGTCCGACGGCGATGACGCGCAGCCTGGCTGGATCAAATCCCGCAGCCTGCCTCACCAGTACGGCGGCCATGTCGCCATCGACTTTTCCAGGTCCGGCTTCCAACTCGCCGCTGCCGAGTTCGCCGGCCATCCGCTCGATCCGTTCCTCGATGAGCTTGCGCTTGTCCTCGCCGGTGGCGGGCGAAAGGGCGGTGTCCCGACCGGGCGCGAGGTCGACTTTCTTGTCGCGCAGCTTCTCCACAAACTTCACGGCCTCCTGGACCGGAGCATCCGTGGCGGCGGCGAAGGCTGGCGAAACGAGCGCGAGGGCGAGCAGGAGGGGCTTCACAGGGATTGGTGGAAGGTATCGTCTTCCGTTAGAGATAACACAAAACCGGTCAGCAGTTGAATCGTCTGCTCAACATCGCGCAAGTGGGCGGTTTCCACCACCGAGTGCATGCAGCGCAGCGGCAGCGAGACCAGCGCGCTCGGCACGCCATCACGGGAGTGGAAGATCTTGTCGGTGTCGGTCCCGGTGAAACGGCTGCTCGCCTCATGCTGGATCGGCAGGGAAATTTTCTCCGCCACCTCGATGAGACGCTTCACGACCTCCGGGTGATTCGCGGTGCCGTGGGAAAGCGAGGGGCCGCCGCCGAGGGTGACCTTTCCGAACTTCGCGGCATCGATGCCGGGGGTGTCGGTGGCGTGCGTGACATCCAGGCAGATGCAAAGATCCGGGCGCAGGCGGTGGGTGGCCATCATCGCGCCGTGGCCGCCGATTTCCTCCTGCACCGCATTCAGGCAGACGAGGGTCAGTGCGGGCTTTTTCTTTTCCTTTGCCACGCGCTTCAGCACCTGGGCGATGATGTAGCTGCCGATGCGGTTGTCTAAGGCTCGACCGATGAGGCGGTCGTTCGCGAGTTCCATCGGCCCGTCCTGATAGACCGCCGGATGGCCGACGCGGATGCCCATCGCCAAGACTTCCTTCGCATTCGAAGCCCCGACGTCGACCCACAGGTCATGCACGGCGGGGGCTTTCTCGGTGCCGGCCTCATCGCGCCGCAGATGGATGGCGGTGTTGCCGATGATGCCGGACACCGGGCCCTTGTCGCCGTAAATGCTGATGCGCCGACCGCGCGCCGTGGCCGCATCGCTGCCTCCGACTCGATCAATTCGGAGAAAGCCTTTGTCGTCGATGTGCTTGATCATGTAGCCGATCTCGTCGGCGTGGGCCTCCAGCATCACGATGCGTTGGCTGCGGCCTGGAAGGATCGCCCAGGTGGACCCATAGGAATCGCACGCGGTCTCGGTTGCGTGCTGGCCGATCCATTTCGCCCACACCCGCTGGCCGGGCATTTCGAAGCCGGTCGGGCTGGGGGTTTCGAGCAATTCGTAAAGAAACTCGCGGTCGTCTTTTTTCATCGGCATCGGGGACATTGAAGCATGGCGATTCCCGCTGGCAATCACGGTCGCGCGGGCAGCGTCGATTCCATGCCCCGCGACCGGCGAATTGTTCCAATCGACTGCAAGCCAAGGCCTGACCCGAACGGGGTATCCAAAACCCGTTGATGGGGAAATGGAGGGTCCTTACCTTGATGTGACCCATTGACCTCTTGCGACTGCCGTCCGGCCGTCTGCCACTTCCCAAAAAACCCAATGAAAACCCGTCCACTGTTTGGCCTCCGCCACGCGTCCCGCCTTCAGGCCTCCCTCGTGACCCTTTTTCTGACCGTCGGTCTTCCGGTCGTCTCTCGGGCGGCGGATATCGTAAAGGCGAACAATGCCACCGCTCTCGACACTGCCGGCTCCTGGACGGGTGCGGCGCTGCCTGCGACCACGGATGTCGCGCTCTTCACCAACGGTAGCGGCGCGACCGCCCCGATCGGCACCGGCCTGACCGTCGCTGGCCTCCGCTACACCAACGCCGCCGCCTACAACATCACCGTCGGCTCCGGCTCGCTCACTGTCGGAACCTCCGGCATCGACCTCAGCGCCGCCACTGCCAACCACATCATTTCCGCCCCACTTGTCCTCAGTGCGGATCAGCCGTGGAATGTCGCCGCCAGCAGGTTCCTGACGATGTCCGGTGCGACTGGGTTCAATCAAAGTTCTTTCGGAGTGACCCAAAACGGAGGAGGCACCGTCCAATTCAGCCCCACCACCGGCACTCCCGCTTCGGCCGCCACTGGCTCTTTCACGGTCAACAAAGGCATCCTCAACCTGAACGCCGTGACGACCGCCCCGACCTTCGCCAACGTCACGAACATTCTCAGCCCGAATACTCCCCTGATTCTTGGCGGAGGTGGACTGACCATCACGGAGGGAGCGAATGTCGGCCTCTACACCCAGAATTTCAACGGCCTGGCCATCAATTCCGGGCAGAGCACGGCCACCCAGACACGTGGTTCCAATTCACAGGTCATCCAGGACTTCCACGCCGTCACCAGGACAGTCGGTGGCACCATCAACTTTGGCGGCGCGGGCAGCACGTCCTCCGGCTACAAGTTCGGAAATGGAGCGAACGGGATCGTCGGTGGCTTCATGACTTACGGAAACACCGATTTCATGAGATTCGTCAGCGGGACGAACCTGAACGACACCGGAGACTCCGCCGCCGCCTACACTGCGGACACCTGGGGCACGACGACCAACACCAACGTCACCGCC
>JANOKL010000355.1:0-1793 GCA_031419215.1 Luteolibacter sp.
TGCCGTAGAGAAGGGTGTTTTCCATGACGTAGACCGGGTCGTTGTCACGAATGGCGGCCTTGATGAGGCCCTTGGCATCCGATGGAGTGGCGGGAGCACACACTTTCAATCCTGGAAATGCGGCGAAAAGGCCTTCCGGTATATGGGAATGCGTGGCACCGACACCGGTTCCACCGTTGGCCGGACCACGTATGACGATCGGGCAGTTGATCAGTCCACCCGACATGTAGCGCACGCAGGCGGCGTTGCTGACGAGCTGGTCAAAAGCAACCGAGTGGAAGGACCAGAACATCAGTTCCATCACCGGGCGGATGCCGAGCATGGAGGCTCCGATTCCCATGCCGATGAAGCCGGCCTCGGAGATCGGGGTGTCGACGACACGCTTGTCGCCCCACTTTTTCCAAAGGCCTTCGGTGACCTTGTACGCGCCGTTGTATTGGGCGACCTCCTCGCCCATGAGAACGACGTTCGGATCGCGGGCAAGTTCTTCATCGAGGCCTTCGCGGAGTGCTTCGCGGTAGGTCAGAGTGCGTGACATGGATACAGGTTCGGAAATGGTTGAATTACTAGAGTCGTCGTACTAGCGGCTCAGTCGTTGAAAAAGTGGTGGCCGATCTTCGAGGCCGGGGTGTCGTTGTCCGTTTCCCAATAAACATCGGTCATGATGTCCGGAACCGTCGGAATGGGGGATTCATCTGCGAATTTACACGAAGCGGCCGCCTCCTCGGCAGCCTCCTTTGAAATCTGGTCGGCCTGTTCGTCAGTGAGGATGCCCTCGGCAATGAGCCGCTTGCGGAAGAGGGTGATGGGGTCGTGGTTCTGCTTGTAGTCCTCGATCTCCTCGGGAGAGCGGTACTTCTTGGCATTGGCATCGGCGACGCTGTGTCCGTAGTAGCGGTAGGTGGAGATTTCCAGAATCGAAGGGCGGTGCTCCTTGCGGGCGCGTTCCATGGCGATGTGGGTCTTGGCGCGAACCTCGTAGATGTCCGAGCCATCGATGACGTCCCATTCCATGTCGTAAGCCTCGGCACGTTGGGCGAGACAACCGCGATAGGCGGAAGACCGTTTCTGGGAAGTGCCCATCGAGTAGCCATTGTTTTCGATCACATAAATGACCGGGAGATCGAACAGGGCGGCGAGGTTGAGGGATTCGTGGTAGGCGCCTTGGTTGACAGCCCCGTCGCCAAGGTAGCAAAGGCAACAGCCCTCGCGGCCGAGGTATTTCAGGCCGTAGGCGAGACCCAGGCCGAGGGGGGTCTGACCACCGACGATGCCGTGTCCGCCCCAGTAGTTTTTGTCGGGAGCGAAGAAGTGCATGGAGCCGCCCTTGCCCTTCGAGCAGCCGGTCTGCTTGCCATACATTTCAGCCATGCAGCTATTCATGTCCATGCCGACGGCGAGTGCGTGGCCGTGATCACGATAGGCGGTGATGACGTGATCGTCCTTTCCACAGAGGGAAATGGTGCCGGTGGCGACTGCTTCCTGGCCGATGTAGAGGTGGAGAAAGCCACCCATTTTCCCGGCATTGTAGAATTTCAGGGCGGCTTGCTCGAAGCGACGGATGCGCATCATTTGGCGAAGCAGCTCGATTTTGCGTTCCGGGGTCAGCTCGCGGTTCACGGCAGAGCCGGCGAAGTCGAGACGGGGCGAGTCAAGTTGGGCGGTCGACATGGTCGTTTCAGGCAGAATGCGGCAGACTTATGCTGGTCAGGGTGTAGGTGTTGCAAGACTTATCTGGCAATGGCTGGGGCACTTTGGGAAATGCGCTGCGGGAAAGTTCTGTAAGCCAGCGA
>JANOKL010000356.1:0-2881 GCA_031419215.1 Luteolibacter sp.
CGTCTTTCCTTCCGCCAGAGTCGCGTCGTTCCAAGCGGCCCCGATCGGGGAGTGATCGCGTTGCACCCAGGCCGGCACCCCTCCGGGGCCGCCGTCAATGACCGGCGTCCGACCCGCGTCGGGCACATGGTTGAAATCCGGTGTGTTCGCCCCCTTGCCTTCCTTTTTGAACAAGAGGCCGATCTCATTTCCGGGCAGCGCCCTTTTCCAGACCTTCACCTCAAGGATTCGTCCTTTCTCGAAATCACCGCCGAAGTCCGGTGCGGCACGACCCACCTTGAAGACATGCCCCTTCTTGTCAGGATTGCTGAGTGACGCCTCCTCCGCGACCTCCTTGCCATCCAACATGAGCCGGGCGGTGCCGTCCTTCACCGTGAGAACCACGACGTGAGTCTTGCCGTCGTTCACTGCGGGACCGCCAGTCATCTCGCCCAGCCATCCGATGTCATAAACAGGTTTCCCATCGCGGATGAACAGCGCCTTCGACTGCGGTTCCCAATTTCCGGCGGGTGGGCAGACGGAAAATAACGTGCCGTCGCCGGTGGTCTCGAAGCGAGACATTGCCGTGAAATCCCCACCAAGGCCTGGGCCAGCATCCGGGAAACTCTTCGCACCGGAGTCGCGCAAGGATGGCACCTCTTCCGGACCACGAACCAGCTTTCCGTCCTCCCACACCCGCAGCACCGGCGCACCTTTTTCCGGATGCTCCACCGCGATGTCGTGGACGCCCTGTTTTTCAAAATCCAGCGTGAGATCCTTGCCTAGTTTCACCTTGGAAAGGCCCTCGAGATGCAGACGGTAGTTGGTCGGCCACTCGGGGGAGTCGAGTGGCTTGGCATCGCGCGGCATCGCCAGAACGACACCAGGAAACAGGCACAGAAGCAGAAGTCGGATTGGCATGGTCAAAGGGTCTCTTAGCGCGCTTTCGGTTCTTTTCCAGCACGGGGACGGGGTTTGTCCGCATTCGCCGGGACGGAGTAATTTACGGCTTTCTTCTGAGCTTCGAGCTCCGTATTCAGCTTCTCCTTCAAAGCTGAATCAGAAGCGAGGTTCTTCACTTCATAAGGATCCGCCGCGATGTCGAATACCTCGGTCCATCCGGAGTTTTCCGGATAAGTCACCAGCTTCGCATTCGTGGTGCGCAGGCCGACCAGCGTGGGGGTGTTTCCTCCGCCATTTTCCATGAAATACTCGGCGAGGAAAGACGTCCGCCACTTCGCAGGCTTCTGTCCGGAGGCGAGCGTCTTCCAGCTCGCTCCCTGCATTTCAGCGGGAACCGTCACGCCTGCGAGATCGAGGAAAGTAGGCGCGAGATCAATGTTGAGCACCATCTCGTCAATGACCTGGCCATTCCCGAAAAGACGCGGGTAACGCACCAGCATCGGGACGCGGAGGGATTCCTCGTAGATCGAGCGCTTGTCTCCGAGCCCGTGTTCTCCGAGGTAGTAGCCGTTGTCGCTGGAAAACACGACCACGGTGTCCTCGCTCAGATTGAGGGAGTCGAGTGCATCGAGCAAGCGTCCCAGGTTCTCGTCGACTCCATGGAGGTGACGCAGGTAATCGAGGTGCACGGAGTTTGCGGAAAGTCCACGCGGCTTGTCAGATTCACCTTCCGGAGCGGGTGCATTGAAGATGGCGGTCGACGTTAAATTCGGGACTGGGCGACTCGTTTCTCCGTCGTAAAGAGAGCGCAGTCGCTCGGGCAGATTGTTCGCGCCGCGAGGGCCGTGCGAGGATTTGAAACCGACCACCATGGAGAAGGCTTGGTCGCGGTTTTTCTTCATCCACTCGATCGCGAAATCGGTGCTGACATCATCAACCCAACCCGTGCTGGGAGTGGAGACGCCATTGATTTCAAATGGACAATCCTGGTAGCGGCCTTGGCCGACAAAACTCGCGGAATAGTCGAAGCCCGGACGCTGGCCGGACTGGTTTCCCATGTGCCACTTGCCGATGTAGGCGGTCTTGTAACCAGCGCCGCGAAGCAGCGTGGCGTGGGTGACGGAATCGGTGGGAAACGGCGTGTGATTGTTGGTGATGCCGTTGACGTGATTGTAGCGGCCGGTGAGAAAGGAGGCACGACTGGGCGAGCAGAGCGAAAGAGTGACGAAGGCATTTCGGAAGCGGACACCTCCGGTGGCGAGGCGATCCATGTTCGGGGTTCTGAGCCATGGAAAACGCCCACGCTCACCCTGCTCGCGCTGGACCACACCCATGGCATCCCAGCGCTGGTCATCGGTGTAGATGAAGAGGAAGTTCGGCTTGCGCTCCGCTGCCCGCATCGGCGCGGCACTGGCGAGCAGGGCCAGTGCAACTGTTGTCAGAATCTGAAGAGGCTTTCTCATCTGTTGCTTAAATTCAGGGAATCCCTGCGCCATCATCGAACGTTCGTAGTCTGCCCGCTCGTTTTCTCGCACGCGTTTGCTCCACGACGTGCCTTGCAAGCCGGGGTGGGAAGTCCGTAACTTGGCTGCAAACGTACTAAACTCTGCACGTCCACTCCGCGGCGCTGCGGCCCAAAAACGCTCCACCAGAAGCGCAATATCTGCATGGGAATGAAAATGCGACTGGATCGACGCAGTCATCAATCGCGCTCGTTCGTGAAACTGAGCCGCGATGCGTTCCTGCTCGAGTCGGCTGGCTCTGACGAACGTAAATACCATGACGGCGCAACTGATGACCAAAGGAAGGCCGACCGTATTGCGACGATTGCTCCATAATGCACGCGGCTCGGCGAATAAAATGAGCATAAGGGGGGTGGCAATCAAAACCCCGGTGCCATCTCCAACCCACCACGTCCACCAACTGAACCAATATTGCGATGCCGTCACCGCTCCCGCCACGTGAAGCACCGTCACGCCCCACGTAGCGCTCACCAAAC
>JANOKL010000357.1:0-6752 GCA_031419215.1 Luteolibacter sp.
CAAGGCCAACGTCTATTTCGACGGCCGCGTCGTTTCCCACACCGTCCGCTTTGAAGACGGATCGAAGAAAACCGTCGGCCTGATCTATCCGGGCGAATATCACTTCGGAACCGCCGCACCCGAGCGGATGGAGATCATCGCCGGGGCCTGCTCGGTCGTGCTCGATGGCACCAGCGACGTGCAGGGCATCACTGCCGGCGCGTATTTTGACGTGGCTGGAAACAGCGGCTTCACGATCACCGTCGCTGGCGAGATCTGCGAATACGTCTGCTCGTTCCTCGATGCGTGACGAAATCGCCGCTCCGAGCGGCAGGGGTTTTCGCTCGCAAGGGCAAGGGAAATCCGGATGATCCCGCGCATCTGATGACCTCTTGCCGTCCCATCACGGTTGCTGTCGCGCTGGCGGCAGCAGCGCTGACCAGTTGCTCGATCCGGGTACCTGTACCGACAAGCGTGCAGCGCGTTGAGGTGAGCTCGGATCAGCCAAGTCACAAAGGTGGGCAAGCGAAGTCGACGAAAGATCCCGACGTTCTTGTCTGGCTGCTGGCGGACGAATTGCACACAGGGATCGTGTTTCCCTATGACTGGTTGATTGAAAGCGGTTACGTGCCGCCGAAAGGATTTCCGAAATCGAAGTACGTGACCCTGAGTTGGGGAAACCGCGAGGCATACGTTCAGGAAGCTTGGCTCACCCCCTGGCAGGCGATCCGTGCACTCTGCTCGCCTTCTCCGTCCGTGATGGAGCTGATTCCATTCGACTACGAGGTCGTCGATGTTTGTCCTTATCAGCGGGTTTGGCGAAAGCTGGTGCCGCGTGAACGTGGACCGTCTGTCGCGGCTTTCCTGAATGGATGTGTGAGCCACGGATCGGACGGTCTTCCGTGGTCGCACGGCAAGTCGAGTTGGGGGAAAGGCGTACTTCTCGATTCCCCTCATGCCTACTATTTGCCTCGTATCTGCAACGTCTGGACGCTACAGGCGATGGAGGCCTGTGGTTGTCGGATCCACCCATGGGGCGGCCTGACCGCCAGCGGAGTGATCCGGCAGGCGGAGAAGCCTGAGAATGGATTTGAGAAAATCTGGGACGCCTATGCCATCGAACCTGCCGAGACCCCTGACGCGCGACGTTGATCAGAGCCGCCGCAACTTTCTAACAGCATCCGGAGCCTGGCTGGGTGCGAGTTCGCTTGGACTTGGTGCCGCCGGCAAAAGCGTCCGCACGGTTTCCATTTTCCACACCACCGACCTGCACGGTCACATCCTCCCGACGCGGAATTACGACGACATCGAGAACGTCGGTGGGATGGCCCGTTGTGTGACCCAGATCCGGCGCTGGCGGCGCGAGTGTCCGGACTCGCTGCTGGTGGACATCGGCGATGTCTATCAAGGCACGGCCGCAGGGCTGGACTCGCGCGGCAAGGTGATGATCGAGCTGTTCAACCGCGTCGGCTACGATGCCTGGGCGCTCGGCAACCATGATTTCGATTGGGGCCGCGAGGTGCTCGAAGGAGTGCTGACCCATTCGAAATCCCCGATCCTCACCGGCAACCTCGACCTTGCGGGAAAGAAGCCCGGAGCTCTGGAAGGCGCGTGGAAAAAGGTTCTGCCATGGACCATGAAAGAGGTCGGCGGTTTCAAGATCGCGCTCGTTGGCCTCGTCACTCCCGGTCTTCCCTACTGGCTGGCCCCTGAAACCCTGGCGGGCGTTTCTCCAACCTCGCCGCTCGAATCGCTGCGTGCCAGCGTGGCCGAGGCGAAGGCGGCCAAGGCAAACGCCATCGTGGTCCTGGGCCACATGGGCTGGCGATTTGATGACGACTTTGCAAATCCAGTCCGTGAACTGCTGGCGGCGGTGAAGGAGGTCGATGTCTTCATCGCCGGCCACACCCATCAGGATCAACCGTCGTGGATGCTCAATGGAGCCTTGTGCACGCAGGCGAGCTACTACGGCATTCACTGCGGTCGCGTGGATCTCTCCTTCGATGCGGAAAAGGGCAGGCTCGTCGAAAAGCGCGCCTTCACCGTGCTGATGGATGATCGTTTCGAAGTCGATCCGACGGTCATCGAATCGGCCGATCCCACCTTGAAAAAATCCGCCGAGCAGCTCGCGCGACCGGTTTGCAAAGTCACGAAAGCGATCGGCGGCTCCGGGCGGAACAGTCGCCTTGTGCAGATTCTCTGCGAATCTTTCGCCGCCGCCTTGAAGCGTCAGAATACCGAAGTAGACGGTGTTTTCCACGGCAGCTTCGGCACCGGAGAGATCGCACCCGGCCCGAAGACCGTGGCCGATTGCTGGGAAATCCTTCCCTACGAAAACCTCCTCGTCACCGCAAAGCTCACAGCAGCCGAACTCATTGAGATTGTCCGAGAGGATGCCTCAGAGTCCAAATCCGATCGCACGCTCTGGCCCTTTGAGTTGAAGCTCGATCCCACTGGGCGCGTCGAAAGTTTCACCTTCAAAGGTCAGCCGGTCCCCGATGGCGATCAACGCTACACGATTGCCTTCAACAGCTACGACGCCCAGTCCGGCGGCAGGCGATTGATGAAGCTCGCTGCAATCGTCGCGTCACCCGCAGCCCAACGTCGCCCGAGCGGCATCGAGGCCCGTGGGGCGCTGATCGACTACCTGCTGGACCGAGGCGAAATTTCCTGACGCCCTCAGCGCTTCACCACGCAGCGTTCCTGCAATTCAACGATGCAGCTTTCAAGCAGGGCCTCGTCCATTTCATGAATGTCGATGCCGGTTCCGGGAGCTGTTAGAAGCAGCACCGTCAGGCGACCGCCGAGATGCTCGCGGAATTCCTCCAGGCCATCAAACACTCGGCGTTTGCCACCGACTCCGCGCAGGTCGAGCGCCTCGTGCGTGAGGGGCAGATGCAGGGTTTCGACGACTTTTAAAATCCGCTCCGCCGAGGCGGGCGAGAGCAGTCCGACTTTCGCCGAATAGAGGGTGTCCAGTGAAAGCCCCACTGCCACGGCATGCGCATGATCGAGCTGATAGCCACTGAGCGCTTCCATCTTGTGGGCGGCCCAGTGACCGAAATCCAAGGGACGACTGCTGCCACATTCGAAGGGATCACCGCCTTGTGCGATGTGGCGCGCGTGATGCAGGGCCGAGCGCTCGACACAGGCCTCAAGCAGGTCCGGATCGAGCAAGGCAAGCCCTTCGGCATTCGCCTCGATCCAGTCGAAAAATTCCGAGTCCTTCACCAGCGCTACCTTGACCGCCTCGATCAGGCCGGCCCGTCTTGTGGTCTCATCCTGCGAATGAAGGAAGGCGAAGTCGTTCACCACCGCGAAAGGCACTCCGAATGAGCCGACCCAGTTCTTTTTCCCGAAGTGGTTGATCGCGCACTTCACTCCCACACCACTGTCGTCCTGCGAAAGCGTGGTCGTCGGGAAACGCACCAGTCGCACGCCGCGATGGGCAGTGGCGGCGGCGTAACCGACGGCATCCAGAAAAGCCCCGCCGCCGATGGCGATCAGGTAGGAGTGGCGGTCGATGTGGCAGGAGTCGATCTGCTCCCAGATCCGCCGGACCAGGGAATCGTCCGCTTTAACTGCCTCGCCGCCGGGTAGGACATCCACGCCGCGCACATCGAGGCCTGTGGCTTCCAGGTAGGCTTGCACCTTGCCTGCTAGCTGTGGCCAGGCCGTGGAGACGTTCGACTCGATCACTGCAAGTACGCGCCGGCCACCGCCTTCACTGAGGATTTCCCCAAGGGCTGCATTGCCGGGAGCAAACGCATCGCGCGTGAACACGATGCGGTGCTTGAAGGTGACGGGAATCTGGAAGTCGTGACGTGACATCGTCGGCGGAGAGGTAGCGCCCTTTACGGGGAAGCGCCACTGTTTCTTCCCCCTGTCTTTCGGGTGAGGCTTGTCGGCATGGGGGCTGCTTGTTAGCTTCCCGCCCCGCCGATGCCCGAAATTGAAACGCTGTTCTCCACCCGCTGGCTTGCGATGTACCGGATCGACACCTGGGACTTCGTGCGTCGTCCGCAGACCGACTCCTGTGTCGGCATTCTGGCCGAGACGCCGGAGCAGGAAATCGTGCTGATCGAGCAATTCCGCGTGCCCGTCCAGCGTCGGGTCATCGAGGTTCCGGCTGGTTTGGTCGGGGATGAGGAGGAATTTGCCGGAGAATCCCTCGCCGAAACCGCCCGCCGCGAGCTGTTGGAGGAAACTGGCTACTCGGCGGAGTCGATGGAGCTGCTCATGAAATCCCCCACCTCGGCGGGCATGACCTCGGAATACACCCACCTTTTCCATGCCACCAACCTGACCCGGCAACACGACGGTGGCGGCGTCTCAGGCGAGGACATTGCCGTGCACCTCGTTCCGAAAGCCAACCTGCGGGCCTGGCTGAAACAAAAGGAATCCGAAGGCATCGCAATCGACTTCAAGATCCACGCCGCGATGTGGGCCGCTGGGATTTGACGGAACCTTGTCATCGCCTCCGCGTCAGGCTAGATTGCTGCCATGGCTCACGGCGCGTTCGCCTCAATCAACCCGGACTTCATCACCGCGCAAGAATTTCTCGAAGGGGAAAAGCTCTCGGAATGTCGTCATGAGTATCACCACGGAGCCGTCATCGCGATGGCCGGGGCGAGCCAACGTCATGAAATCGTCTCGCTGAATCTCGCTAGCACGATTCACGGCCACCTGAAGGGCAAGGGCTGCCGGGCCTTCAAGTCCGACATGAAGCTCCACTTGGAGATCTTCGGCCGGACCTTCTACCTCTACCCGGACATCATGGTCGCCTGCGATCCAGCCGACAACGATCCGAACTTCATCCACTCGCCGAAGCTCCTGATCGAGGTCCTTTCCGAAAACGAAAACCGCGACCGGGTGGAAAAATTCCTGATGTATCAGCGCATCCCGTCGCTAGAGGAGTATGCCGTGGTGAGCCAGAATCCGAAGGCCCCGGAAGTCACCGTATTTCGCCGCTCCGAGGGCTGGGAGGTCCCTCATGTCCACACCAGTGGCGAGGTGTTCTTCGCCTCCATTGGACTGAGCGTGTCGGTGGAAGAGCTTTACGTTGCCTGAGCCGGTGTCCGACGACTTCGACCTCCGCTTTGGTGGCATCGCCCGCCTGTATGGCACTGCCGCGCTGGCCCGCTTCCGCAACGCCCGCGTCGCGGTCATCGGAATCGGTGGCGTCGGCTCATGGACCGTTGAAGCCCTGGCCCGCTCAGGCATCGGCCATCTGACCCTCATCGACCTCGACGAAATCTGCGTCACGAACGTGAACCGCCAGCTCCATGCGATGGATGGACAGATCGGCAAGCAGAAGACCGAGGCCATGGCCGAACGTGTCCGCGCCATCCATCCGACCTGTGAAGTCGAGATCCTCCCAACCTTCTTCGGCGAGAAAAACTTTGCCGAGATCCTTGATCGAGGGTTCGACGCCGTGGTCGATGCCATCGACACCGTCCGCCAGAAAACCCTGCTCCTCGCCGAGAGCGTGCGCCGTGGCATCCCCGTCGTGACCTGCGGCGCGGCCGGTGGACGTCGCGATCCCTCGCGGATCGGAGTCGACGATCTTTCCAAAAGCGCCAACGATGCCCTGCTGGCCCAGGTCCGTCGTCGCCTGCGGTCGGACTACGGCTTTGCCAAGGCCGCCGATGGGAAGAAGGTCAAAAAGTTCGGCATCACCGCCGTGTTTTCCGACGAGCAGCCGGTCTTTCCGCAGTGCGATGGCTCCGTCTCCACCGAGAAGCAGGCGGACGCGAATCTACGCCTCAGTTGCGAAAGCGGCTACGGCACCGCCACGCCCGTCACCGCCACCTTCGGACTCATAGCCGCCAGCCGGGTTCTGGAGGTGCTTTGAGGACAAACAAAAAGGCGACTCGGAGGCCGCCTTTTCGAAAAACTGTTGTTGGTCTCAGCGGGTAGGCCGCCGGGACTCTTACTTCACGCCCTTCTTCGAGAGGCGGGTTCCCTTGGTGGCACCTTGGCGGGCCTTGAACTTCGGGTTGGTCTTGCAGATCACGTAGACCGTGCCCTTGCGGTTCACGACTTGGCAATCTGCGTGACGGCGCTTGGCGGAGGCGAGGGAAGAGAGAACTTTCATGGATTGAAAAGGTTGGTGGTCGGAACCGGGGCGCGGAGACTACCCAGAGGTCATCCCTTGTAAAGCCGTTTCTTTTCAAAAAAATCCGCCAGCCACCGGGTCGTCGGACTGCGTTCCGCGAGAAATTTCATGTGCGTTCCGGCCCCCGGTGGTGCCAAATGGCGTTGCCCGATGCCCGAGAACTTTTACCAAGCGACCACCACCGCGCCCGCGACCCCATTCGACGTGTCGCTGCGCCCGCCTGCGTTTTCCGAGTTCATCGGCCAGGAAAAGGTCAAGGAGCGCCTCCTGCTCATGATCGAGGCTGCCAAGCAGCGCGGCGACGTCCTCGACCACGTCCTGCTTTCCGGTCCGCCTGGATTGGGGAAAACCACCCTCGCCAACCTCGTCGCCCGCGCCGCCGGGACCCAACTGCACACCACTTCCGGCCCGCAGATCGAAAAGGCGGGCGACCTCGCCGGAGTGCTGACGAATCTCCAGAAGGGCGACGTCCTGTTCATCGACGAAATCCACCGTCTTCATCCAGCCATCGAGGAATACCTCTACCCGGCCATGGAGGACTACCGGCTCGACATCATCATCGACTCTGGCCCGTCCGCCCGCTCGATCCAGCTCAACCTGCCGAGGTTTACCCTCGTCGGCGCCACCACCCGCTCGGGAAATCTGACCGCGCCGC
>JANOKL010000358.1:0-1043 GCA_031419215.1 Luteolibacter sp.
CACGCTGCCGGAGGGCACCGAAGAAGCTCCTCAGGAGTGGCTGGTCGACCTGTTCTGGCTGCTCACCCAGGGGCATCTGCTGCTTTTCTCGGATGACCGCATGATCCTGCCAGAGCGTCGTCAGGCTGCCGAAACGCCGAAGGCCGCCCCGGTCAAGGCCGTGCCGGCTGCGACCGATAAAAAGAAGCGCAAACGGAAACCGAAAAAGCGGAAGCCGAAGAAGCGCGTTGGAGTCGACCGCCGCCGCCTCAAGCTGAATCCACTGGCCCTCCGCCTCGCCAAGGCCGCACCGGAAAAAATGTGGAGCCATCAGCTCCGCACGCGAACCCTGCGCCGAAGCCAGATTATCTCCGCCCGCGAAGAGGAAATCTAATTCCCCTCCCCTTTCGGGGGAGGGATTCTTATGGTTAATTATCGTTTCGCGACAAGCCCCCCGGAAAAATAGCGATTGCTGTATTTTTACACGATAAACTTCTTGCATGCGCTATCCGACGGTAGAACAGTGCCGCCCGCATGTTGAATATACCTGAACCGACGCTGTCGAAGATCCTCGAACTGAGAACCAAAAACGGTCTTGAGGCCACACCAGAAGCCCTCGAAGCCTCCATCGTTGCCGCCAAGTGCAAGTGGACCCTGCAAGACACTCCGCGCTATCGTCTCGCTGGAGAATCCCCTATCTATATCTCCGGAAAGTATCTGACCCAGGCTGGTATCTGTCCCGCCACTGGCGAAAAAGACGCCGGACGCACCTCCAAGCCTCCGGGCGTGAAGGCTCCGAAGGCCGCCAAGGTTGAAACCGCCGCTTTTGGCACCGCCAATAGCGAGGAAGCCTTTTTCCGTGTTCTTCACGCGAAGGGCTTCGGCATCAAGATCAGCAAGGATCTGCTCACCGGCGAGATCAACAAGGAAGTGCCACGCGCCATTTCCGAACTCGGCCTGGTGTTCAGCTCGATCCCTGTTCGCACCGACTCGGTCCACGTGATCCAGACGAGCCCGCAGATCCAGGTCGCCATGAGCTTGGACAAGTTCCTCGAGATCGCCAA
>JANOKL010000359.1:0-10423 GCA_031419215.1 Luteolibacter sp.
TGCGCGTTGGACACTGGATCCACGGCATCGCCCAGGAAGGCCCACGCGGCCCACAGTTGATCGAGATCACCTCCGTCAACGGGCTCGACCCGGATATTTCCCGCAAGCTTCCGCTGTTCGAGGAACTAAAAGCGATCAACCCGACCAAGCGCATCAGCTTCGAAACAACTCCGGAACGCTTCACCACCCGCGTCGTCGATCTGATGTCGCCGGTCGGTCGCGGCCAGCGCGGACTGATCGTTTCCCCTCCCCGCTCAGGCAAGACCACCCTGCTCCTCCACATGGCCGAGGCCATCCGCGAGAAGTATGAGGAAACCATGCACTTGATGATCGTGCTCGTCGACGAACGGCCGGAGGAAGTGACCGAGTTCAGACGTGCCCTGCCCGGCGTGGAGATCTACGCCAGCTCGAACGACGACGGCTCGCGCAACCACTGCCGCATCGCCGAGCTCGCGATCGAACGTGCCAAGCGGCTTGTCGAAGGTGGCAAGGACGTGTTCCTGCTCATGGACTCCATCACCCGCCTCGCCCGTGCCTACAATCACGGCGGTGGCGGCGGTGGTCACAATCGCGGCATCGCGTCCGGCGGACTGATGGTTGGTGCTCTGGAAATTCCGCGCCGCCTCTTCGCTGCGGCCCGCAACACCCGTGGCGGTGGCTCGCTCACGATCCTCGCCACCGCGCTGATCCAGACGAACTCGAAGGCCGATGAGGCCATCTTCCAGGAGTTCAAGGGCACCGGCAACATGGAGCTCGTTCTCGATCGCAAGATTGCGGAAAACTACATCTACCCGGCGGTCGACATCTTCAAGTCCGGCACCCGCCGTGAGGAGTTGCTGCTGCCCGAGCACATGCTCCACAAAATCTACCTCATCCGCCGCGGTCTCTCGGGGCACCGCCCGGTCGAGGCCATGGAACGCCTGCTGTTCTTCCTGAAAAAGTTCCCGAACAACCCGCAGATGCTGATGGAGATCAAGGGCTGATCGGAGGCCTGGCGCTTCCAAAATACGCCCGGTCTTCGCATTGCGCGATCGTCCGGCTGCCGCCATGTTCGCCGCGTGAATGAGCCGATTGAAATGGAAGTGCTGGCGATTGACGACGCCGCACCTCCGCACCCGAAACCAGAAACCCAGCCAGAGCCCAATCCGGCCTGGCGTCAGTGGCAGGGCCGGGTGAAACAACTCGACGCCCGCTGGTGGCCGCTTTGGGTCGTGCTCGGAGTCATCGTGGTGTTTCTCGTCCTGACGGTCGGGGTCGTTTTTGGAGCGCTTCTCCTGATCGTGAAAATGGTCAGCGGCATCATCGGAGGAATTGTCCGCTTTCTAACCGGAAGTTCATCATCGACCTCGCTTCGATGAAAGCCCCTCATCGGGGATTTCACACAAGTTATTCACACCGGAAATCCGAAGGAATTTGTCGGACAACATGTGGAACGCCCCAGTTTGCGGACATTTCGCACTTTCCCAACTGGACGGGCGACCACCACAAAAATCGTTGTGAACAACTTGTGAGAAACTGACAGCAACAGTTTCGTAACATTACAAGCTGTTCTACATGAATCGGTTGTCGATCTACTCAACAGTTCTCGGACTCAAAAGTCGGCGAACAACTGTTGGAAAGTGAAGTTAGAAACCACTCTTCGAACGACGCTTCGCCTTTGTCTGAACCGTCAAAGCACTCCAGATAAAGGAGGCATGCCAAGCCTCACTGGGGATTATTCCAAAGTTGTTCACAATCGCTCCTGCGGGATCGGCAAATCACCTCACGTTCGGGAAATGTAAGGCAGCCGGGACTTGCCAAGAAGCAGCAGTCGGTTCATGCAGACCCCGCTGCCCTGCACGGGGACACTCTGCCATGACCCTGCCGATCGCCCTTACCCTTGCGGTCATCGTCCTGACCCTCATTGCCTTCATCAAGGAGTGGGCGGCTCCAGACGTGATCGCGCTGACCGTTCTCTGCGCGGTGGTTGCGCTGGGACTGGTCGGTCCTTCGGAGATGACCAACGTCTTCAAGAATGAGGCCCCGCTGACGATCGCCGCGCTGTTTGTGATTGGCGGAGCATTGGAAAACTCTGGAGCCGTCGATCACATCGGACGGTTCCTCCGGGATCGTCTACCGAGCAGCACCCGCCTGGCAATCCTCGGATTTTCCCTGCTGACCGCGTTTTTCAGCGCCTGGATGAACAACACCGCGATCGTGGCAATCCTGCTGCCGGTGACGCTGGGATTCGCCCGTTCCCGTGACATCGCCGCTTCCCGGCTGCTGATGCCGCTTTCCTACTGCTCGATTCTGGGTGGCTGCTGCACGCTGATCGGCACCTCGACGAACCTAGTAGTGAATGGCGTGCTGAAGGATCTGAAGATGACGCCGATGAGCATGTTCCAGCTCGCTCCGGTCGGGATTCCGCTGGCGATCGCCGGCATCGCCTACCTGACAATTCTCGGCCCGCGCCTGATCCCATCTCGCAGCTCGATTTCCGGCAGCCTGGAGATCAACCAGCGCACGACACCGCTTTATCACCTTCTGGTCGGGGAAGCCTCCTCAATGGTTGGCAAGCCGCTCACCGAGACGCCGCTGTTTGATCGAAGCAACGGCATCCACATCATGGAAGTGCGCCGCAACGGCACGCGTGTGATGCGCTCGTTGAAGAGTCTCAAAGTGGAAAAGAACGACCGCTTTCTGGTCGCCTTGCACAGCCGGAAAGGGAGAACCTCCAAGCCAGACGACCTTTTCACGGAGGTCGGGGCGCAACTGCTTTCGAAGATCGAAGGCATCGTGACCGAGCTGGTCATCCGCGATGAATCATCGCTCTCCGGCGTGACGCTGGCCGACTCGGATTTCCGCCAACGCTACAACTGCGTGGTGCTCGCCGTGCACCGCAACGGGGTGAACATCACCAGCCAGCTTTCTGCCATCCCGCTGGAGATCGGGGACACCTTGTTGGTCATCACCGCACGCAACAACCTGGATGATCTGGAGGCGACGAAGGATTTCATCCTGACGGACTCGCCGGAAGACTCTGCGGAAGGCAGCGAGTCCTCCGCCCACAAGCCGGTCCATCACGTCTGGCTCTCCTGGGCGGTCTTGATCGGCGTGGTGCTGGTTGCAACCCTCAGTGACACCCTGGGAGGAAAGGACGGAGCCTTGCCATGGTTGCCGGAGATTCCGATCCACTATGCGGCGCTGGTTGGTGCCTTGTCGTTGCTGTGGATGAAGATTGTCACGCCACGCCAGGCCTATGCCAGCATCGACTGGCAGGTGCTGCTGATGCTTTACGGCCTGCTCGGGCTTGGCATGGCCATGCAAAACACCGGCACCGCGCAATGGCTGGCCAACCACCTCGTCAACATGACACAAGGCATCGTGTCCCCCGCCATGTTGCCGATCACGCTGCTGTGGGTGACCTACCTGCTGACGCTGCTGCTCACGGAAATCCTCTCGAACAATGCGACGGCCGCCATGATGGTGCCGATCGTGGCGACCCTTTCGATCAAGCTCGGCGTCAGTCCCTGGCCGTTTGTGATGGCGGTCACCGTGGCTGCGTCCAGCGCCTTCGCGCTGCCGATGGGCTACCAGACCCACATGATGGTTTACGGACCAGGAGGCTATCGTTTCAGCGACTTCCTACGGGTCGGCATTCCCTTGAACCTGATCTGCTGGGTGATCGCGTGCTTGATCATCCCGATGGTCTGGCCCTTCCATCCCTGAGGTGCCGCAGGGTTCCGTTCTTGATTCCCGACGGGACCTGGGATGATCTGGGGAAATGAATCGCAGAGGTTTCCTGACCACCACGCTCGCGCTCCCCAGCACCCTTGCAGCAGCGGAAGGATCACGTGAAAACGCCCGGCTCCGATTCGGGCTGATCACTGATGCCCAGTATGCGGATGCCGAACCCAAGGGCGAACGCCACTACCGCGCCACTCCGGAGAAATTGAAGGCCGCAGTGGCGGATCTCGCGACACGCCAGCTTCCATTCACCCTGCATCTCGGCGATTTCATCGATCGCGATTTCAAGTCGTTCGCAACGTTGCTGCCGCTGCTGGAGCCGCTCGGCCATCCGGTGTTCCATCTTCTCGGAAACCACGACTACGATCTCACCGATGCCGAGAAGTCACGGGTGGTGCAGACACTGGACATGCCCCACGACTACTACACCTTCCGTAGAAACGAGGTGCGCTTCCTGATGCTCGATACCAACTCGCTGTCGGTTTACAAGCATCCCTCAGGCAGTCCCGGAAACCTTCTGGGAAAAGCCAGTCTCGAACGGTTCAAGCAAGACAAACAACCCGGTGCCCAACCTTGGAACGGAGGGATCGACGACACGCAGCTCGCCTGGATGGATCGGGAGCTGAGGGCCGCCACCGCAGCGGGAGACATCGTCCTGGTTTGTGGCCATCACCCGCTCCTGCCGGCCGCCGGCGAACAGATGTGGAATCCCCAGCCAGTGCTGGAGCTGCTGCTGAAATACCCCTGCGTGAAGGCCTGGCTCAACGGCCACAACCATGCGGGTGCCTACGCCGTCCACGAGGGGCTGCACTGCGTGACCTTCCGCTCCATCCTGCATCAACCGGAGACAAACGCCTGGTCAACGGTCACCGTGCACGACGACAGGATGATCATCGAAGGACACGGCCGCGAGCTTTCCCGCGACCTGCCCTTCCGATCGTAAACGGATCAGTGCGGCTGCACGTCCATCACCAGGACTTTGGCCCAAGTTTCCTTAAAGCTGTCGATGAAGACGTTGTGATCGGGATCGACCTGATAGGCGTCCTGCATCTCGATGGATTCGAATTTCATCGAAAGCGCGTAGTCCCAGGATTGATCGATCACCGGGCGCGGCATGACCGGCGCAGGGGTGCCCCAGAATCCGCTGACGATTCCGGGCAGGGTCAACAGCATCGCGAGTCCGCCTTCGAAGGCCTTGCGGTCGTCCGCATTCTTGTGCTCGTCCTTCAGCCAGAAATAAACGTGGTGGTCCATGACCGTGGCTTTACCCAGCCGCCTGCCCGCGTGCAAGCCTTCCGTCGTCATCACTTGCCAACAACCCACAACGCAGTCAGGTTGCGATCATGGAAAAAAGAGTCCGGGTGATCGTTGTCGCGATGCTCTCAGCCCCCTTGCTGGGGTCTTGCGGCAGCTTTCAGCGCAATGCCCAGCGTTCAAGCGAGCGCTTGCCTCAAACCAGTGATCCATTGAGCAGCACACGCGGGATCGCCCTCACCGCCTTCCGCTCGACGGTCCTCGCCACCATCCGACAGCCGGTCACCACCACCAAGGTGGGCTTCTCGCTCTTGTATCAGCGCTCCAGTGAAATCCTGCGGTCGAATTTCACCACGCCTGATCTCCACAGCCAGACAATTCCGGAAATCCCCGGCACACTGGAGTTCGAACGCCTGCTGGATCGTCGCAACATCCGTCCGGCGGAAACGGGCAGCCTATCCCTCCGGATCGATGGCCGGGCGTTTTTCTCCGACTTCGAGCGTGAGGTACTGAACGCCAAAAAATCGATCAATGTGCAGGTTTACATCTTCGACAACGACGATGTCGGAGTCCGGTGCGCGGATCTGCTCAAACGCCGCTCGACCCAATTGTCCGCCCACGTGCTTTTCGACGACATGGGCACCACCTTCTCGCACGCCGCCGCGCCGTCGACACCCGGTCCGGTGGGATTCGTGCCACCAGGGGACATCGAGAACCATCTGCGCCAGGGATCGAAGGTGAAGGTTCGCCGCACGCTGAATCCGTGGCTGGTGTCCGATCATACCAAGCTGATCACCTTCGATGAAGAGCGCGCCTACCTCGGTGGGATGAATCTCGGCCGCGAATACCTTTCCGAATGGCACGACCTGATGGCGCGGGTGGAGGGCCCGATCGTTCGATCCCTGGACCGGGAGTTCAATCGGGCGTGGCGAAAAGCCGGGCCTTGGGGAGACATAGCCCTCATCCACAAGCCGATCCTTTCCTCTCTGGAAAATCACGGCTCGGGGCCCAGACTCCGATTGCTCCGGACCGATCCATCCGAAGGCCGCTACGATATTCTGGATGCCACCAAACTCGCCATCCGAGCCAGCCGGAAGCGAATCTGGGTGGAGAACCCGTATTTCGCTGCCGACGACATCAAGGACGAACTCATTGCCGCCGCACATCGCGGCGTGGACGTCCGCGTGATCCTCCCGGCCAGCGGCGATTCCCCGATCATGGATGCGGGAAATCTCTCTACCGCCGGCAACCTGATCGCGCACGGAGTGAAGGTCTTCCGCTACCCGAAAATGACCCACATGAAGGTGATGCTGTGCGATGGATGGGGCACGCTCGGCTCTGCGAATCTCGACACCCTGAGCATGCGGATCAATCGTGAGCTCAACCTTTCGTTCAACGACCCTGTCACGATCAAGGCCATCGAAAATTCGGTGTTCCTTCCGGATTTCAAACGCTCCCGTCTTCTCCGGATCAAGGAAACCGAAAGCCTGCTGGGCCCCATCGTGGAAAGCATCGCCGATCAACTGTAACAGGATGAAACGTTGAAGAGTCTTCGAAATCCACGCTTGCAAGACTCGCCACCTCCCGACGTATGGTCCCGCGATGCGTGCCATTTTGTTTTCGATCGCGATGATGCTGGGAGCGGCGGCGGCTGAGCAGCCGAACATCGTATTTCTGTTTTCCGACGACCATGCGCTGAATGCCATCTCCGCCTACGGTGGGCCGCTGAAGGACACCGCACCCACGCCGAACATCGACCGGATCTCCAGGGATGGCGCGATCTTCACCCGCTCCTACTGCTCCAACTCCATCTGCGGCCCCTCGCGCGCGGCGGTCCTCACCGGCAAGCACTCCGCCATCAACGGCTTCGTCGACAACGACCATTGCCGCTTCGATGGCACCCAGACCACATTCCCCAAACTGCTTCAGAAGGCCGGCTACCAGACCGCCGTCATCGGCAAGTGGCATCTGGTCACCAACCCGACCGGTTTCGATTATTGGGAAATCCTTCCCGGCCAGGGAAATTACTACAATCCCGACTTCATCACCGCCGCTGGTAACAAGCGCGAACAGGGCTACGTCACCGACCTCATCACCGACAAGGCGATCTCGTGGCTGGAGAAGGGCCGCGACAAGTCGAAGCCCTTCGTCCTGATGTGCCAGCACAAGGCACCGCACCGCAACTGGGCAGCCGCCCAGCGACATCTCAAGCTGTTCGACGATGTCACCTTTCCAGAACCTGCGAATCTCTTCGACAACTACGCCAACCGCAGCGAGACGCTCAAGAAGCAGCAGATGCAGATCTCGAAAAACTTTTCCTGGGGCGGTGACATGAAGCTCAAGGGCGAGAACCTGTTTCCCAACCACTTCACCGCCGAGGGCAGGAACAACGAATACGAGCGCATGTCCTCCGAGCAGAAGGCCGCTTGGGACGCCGCCTACGAGCCGCCGAACCAGGCCTTCATCGAAGCGATGCGCGCTGGCAAGCTCAGCGAGCAGGACATCACCCGCTGGAAGACCCAGCGCTACTTGAAGGACTACCTCCGCTGCGTCCGCGCCGTCGACGAGAACATCGGCCGCATGCTCGACTACCTTGAAAAAAGCGGGCTCGCGAAGAATACGGTCGTCATGTATTCCGCCGACCAGGGTTTCTACCTCGGCGAGCATGGCTGGTATGACAAGCGCTGGATGTTCGAGGAATCACTCGCCATGCCCTTTCTCATCCGCTGGCCCGGCGTGGTGAAGCCCGGCACCCGCAATGCCTCGCTGATCCAGAACATCGACTACGCCCCGACCTTCCTCGAAATGGCAGGCGCGACGGTGCCGAAGGAAATTCAGGGCCGCAGCCTGGTCCCCGTGCTCAAGTCGGGAAATGAAACACCGTCCGGATGGCGGGATGCCATCTACTATTTCTATAGTGGGGAGGGCACCCACTCGGTGGCCGCCCATGACGGCATCCGCACCGACAAGCTCAAGCTGATGCATTTTCCCGGCACGAAGGAATGGAACCTCTTCGACCTCGAAAAGGACCCGCAGGAGATGAAGTCGGTCCACGCCGATCCTGCCTACGCGACCCTCCTTGAAGGAGTCAAGAAGCGCTATGATGAGCTCAAGTCCGAGTATCGCATCAACGAGGCCACCGTGCCCGTCGACAAGATGAAGGAGGACTGGTGGAAGGCCCGCCACCTGGAGGCCAAAAAGAATGCCGCTCAAGGCGGACATGATCTCGTCTTCATCGGCGACTCCATCACCCAGGGCTGGGAGGAAGACGGCAAGCCAGTGTGGGACGAGTTTTACGGCAACAGGAAGGCCCTCAATCTCGGGTTCTCCGCCGACCGCACCGAACACGTGCTGTGGCGCTTGCTGAATGGTGAGCTGGAAAAGGTCGATCCGAAGGTCTTCGTCATGATGATCGGCACCAACAACACCGGCCAGCGCGGCGACGACCCGGCTCAGACCGCCAGCGGCGTGCGCTGCATCCTCGACCTGCTGCGCGACCGCAAGCCGAACGCGAAGATCATCCTGCTTTCCGTCTTCCCCCGTCAGGCCGCCGCCGATGCCAAGCTGCGGAAAATGAACGACGATCTCAACCAGCGGATCGCCAAGTTCGCCGATGGCGAAACGATCATTCACCTCGATGTGAACGCCAGCCTTCTCGAAAAGGATGGCACCTTGAGCAAGGAGATCATGCCGGACCTCCTTCATCCCGGCGTCGAAGGCTACCGCCGCTGGGCGACCGGCCTGGAGCCAACGCTGAACAAGCTAGGCTTCCCAAAACACGAGTCGGTGCCAGTTGGAAAGTGAGGGTGGTTAGAGGTTAGAGGTTGGGAGTTAATCCTGGCCACCCGATTCTGGATTCTGGTCTCTGGATTCTGGTCTCCTCTAGACCCAAACACAGCAAGGGCGCGAACCCCGTGGGATTCGCGCCCTTGTGTGCGCATGAACCAGCTCAGTTTTTCGGCGGCCTTTCTAGGTTTGCTCCCCCCGGATCCACCAGAGAAGGGCCAGCGTCAAACGTCTGGAAATGTCAGAAAGTTTTTAGCTCACCGAAGTGCGCTGTCGTCTTTCGTTGGAGATAAACTGACCTGAAATTTCAGCCTTTGGAAGCATTTCAGGGCCGCAATTTCGGCCAAGTGGTCACATTTTCGGCCATCATGCCGGTTCGATGACCGGATTCGCCGGGATATCGCGCCGGATGAAGAAGAAGCCGAGGAAGTTGAGGAGCATTGCTGAGGAGAGTAAAAAACAACCTGGGCCAGGCGAAATCTCTTCCGACTTGATTACCAGAGGAAGGACAACACAGCCAAACGCCAGCGTTGCGACTCCAGACGTCAGTGCTCCGGTCCACCAGGCCAACCGCGATATTCTGAGTATGGTCACCAAAAATGGCGATGAGGCCAATAGCATGGAACTCGTCAGAAAGCCGCTCCAGAAGATCATCTGCATCACGTCGACATTGGAAAAATCCTGCAAGGTTTCGACCAATTGGGTCCATGCCATCCAACCGGTGGTGTCTGAATCGAAATCAGGATCCGGAAAGTGCCAAAATTCGACGAAGTGAAACACGATAAAAGAGTTCAACGCCGCGAAGAACAAAACCAGAGCGACCCGGTTCATCAAAACTGCTGGCATCTTCGGCATGGACGACGAAAGGAAACGAGTCGGAAGAAGGCAAGCCTGCTGCCCGTCACAAGCCGCAAAAACAAAGGGCTCGGATCCGGGATAGTTTGGATCCGAGCCCTTTTGGAGGCACTTCCAGAAACCTTGGCGGCGTTTCGTCTGACTTGCTCCCCCCGGATCGGCCAAAACGAATGCCAGCGTTGGACACTGGATCTGTCGGAAAGGTTTTCAGTTCACCGGAGTGGGCTATCGTCTTTCGCTGGTGATAAGGTGACCTGAAATTTCAGCCATTGGAAGCATTTCAGGGCCTCTTTTCCGGCCAAGTGATCGCTTTTTCGGCCACAAGAGCCCGAAACCGCTCATTTCGAGCGTTTCCCCGCCACTCCGGCCGGATCGGGCCAGTTTGGATCGGGGGTGCGGTAGTGATTCATGAGGTCCACCGCTTTCTTGACCAGTTCGGGATGCTCAGCCGCGAGGTCCTTGGTCTCGGCGGAATCCGTTTTCAGATCGAAGAGCAGCATGGGCTTGTTGGGCGCCGGCCGAACGGCCTTCCAATCGCCGAAGCGGATCGCCTGGCTGGGCGCGCCCTCATGAAGTTCCCAGTAGAAAAATGGCCGTTGCGGAGCCTTTCCCCCCTTGAGGAACTCCACCAGCGAGAGACCGTTCGACTTCCAGGTTTCCGGAATTTTCGCGCCCGTGATTTCCGCCACAGTGGGCATGAAATCCCAGAAGGCCCAGGGCTCATCGGAGACACGCCCCGCGGTGACCTTGCCGGGCCAGCGGGCGATCGAGGCCTGACGCAGACCTCCCTCGAACATCGAGC